>NZ_BAAAWT010000001.1:6127022-6454284 GCF_039535215.1 Streptomyces racemochromogenes | reverse complement strand
CGGCTGGACGGTACCCGGTTACACCGAGGTCCGTGAACTCGGCGCGGGCGGCAGCGGCCGGGTCGTGCTCGCGCTCCACGACGCCACCGGCACGGCCGTCGCGGTGAAGTACCTCAGCGACCGGATGCGCGAGGACCCCGCCTTCGTCCGGGAGTTCCGCGCCGAGGCCCGGCTGCTGGGCGGGCTCGTGTCGCCGTACGTGGTGGGCCTGTACGAGTACGTGGAGGCCCCGGCCGGCGCGGCGATCGTGATGGAGCTGGTCGACGGGATCTCCCTGCGCGCCGTGCTGCGGGAGACCGGCCGGGCGGACGCCGAGGCCGCCCTGGTGGTGCTGAAGGGCTCCCTGCTCGGACTGGCCGCGGCCCACCGGGCGGGCGTCGTGCACCGCGACTACAAGCCGGAGAACGTGCTGGTCGCGCCCGACGGCTCCTCCAAGCTGGTGGACTTCGGGATCGCGGCGGGCCGCGGCACCACCCCCGGTGTGGCGGGCACCCCCGCCTACATGGCGCCGGAACAGTGGCAGGGCCGGCCGGCCTCGCCGACGGCCGACGTGTACGCGGCGACCGCGACCTTCTTCGAGTTCCTGACCGGCCGCAAACCGTACGACGGGGCGAGCTTCGCCGAGCTCGCCGTCCAGCACATCGAAGCCCCGGTCCCGGAGACCGAGGCCCCCGAGCCGGTGCGGCCGCTCATCCGGCGGGGCCTGGCCAAACGGCCGGAGCAGCGCCCGGAGAACGCCGAGGCGTTCGTGGCCGAGCTGGAGGCGGTGGCGGTGGCCGCCTACGGGCCCCAGTGGGAGGAGCGCGGGCAGCGCAAGCTGGCCGCGCTGGCGGCCCTGCTGCCGCTGCTGTTCCCGTCGGCGGCCGGCGCGGCGGCCGGCACCACCGCGGTGGCCACCACCTCGGTCGGCGGCGGTTCGGGCTGGGCGCCGGGGCGCGGCGGCTGGCTGGCGACGGGCCTGGCGCTGGTACTGGGAGCGGTGCTGGTGTTCACGACGGACGCGGGCGCCGGTACCCCGCCGGGTGCCTCCGCGCTCAGCGACTTCGCCACGACGGGCCCGGCCACGCCGGGGCCGGCCACGCCCGCGCCGGGGCCGTCCGCCTCGCACTCGGCGTCCGCCTCACCGAGCCCCTCGCCGTCGTCGTCGCCGAGCCCCTCGCACTCCCCGACGCCCACGCACTCCCCCTCCCCGAGCTGGAGCCCGTCGCCGAGCCCGACGCCGACGCCGACGCCGACGCCGACGGTCAGCCACTCGCCGACCCCGACGCCGACCCCGACGCTGCGGGTGGACAAGCTCAGCGTCACGCTCCAGCCCGGGGTCTACCGCGGGCAGGCGGAGGTCTCGCTGTCGGCCCAGGGCAGCGGGCCCGTCACCGTGACCTTGCAGTGGTTCCTCGGTGACACGCAGGGGGCGTACTCCGTGCCCGACGGCACCGACACCGTCGTCGTCCAGGCCGGCTCCCTCGCCTCCGTGGTCCAGGCGCACACCTTCAGCCGGGGCCACGGCTGCTACGGCGGGGTCCGGGTCACCACCAGGCCGGCGGCCGCGAACGGCTCCGCTTCCGCCTCCGCACTGCTGTACCGCTGCCAGGACCAGGAGGTCCCGCGATGAGCGATCCCCGTGTCCCGCAGGACCCCGCCGACGACGAGTACAGCGCCACCGTGCTCGGCAGCCACTGGTTCAGCGGCCCGCCGCCCCCGGCGGACGCCGCGCCCGACCGGGTCGAGGGTTCCGTGCTGCGGTTCGGGCCCGGGGTGACGGCGGCCATGGCGCCGCCGTTCCCCCTGGTGCCCGCCGCTCCGCCCGGGCCGCGGACGGCCGCGCGTCGCGGGGGCGGATGGCGGCGGTACACCCTGGCGGCCGTGGTACTGGCTGCGGTGCTCGGCTACCTGGCCTGGCAGCGGTTCGGGCCGGCCGTCGAGGTGCGGGAGGTGGCGGTCTCCACCGACCCGCGGGGTCCCGGGTGCGGGGCGGCCGCCGATGTGGTGGCCGTCGTACGCACCAACGGGCGCCCCGGAACCCTCACCTACCGCTGGGTCCGCAGCGACGGCACCCGCTCGGAGGAGCTCACGGAGCGGGTCCCCGCCGGGCGGAAGGAGGCCACGCTGCACCTGCTGTGGACCTTCCAGGGCACCGGCAGCTACCCGGCGAGGGCCGAACTCCAGCTGGTCTCGCCGGTCGAGCGGACGGCGGCGGCCGAGTTCACCTACCGGTGCCCCCGGTAGGGCCCCGTACTTCCGGCCGGGGCGGGTGTGGCCGTCCGGCCGAAGCCGCGGCACGGGCCGCGCTGGTTGACGTCGGGCCCGACGGAACGCGGCCGTCCCGCACGCATGCCGAGTCCGCGCGGAAGGCCCGCGGCCGCTTCGGGGAGCGGCCGCGGGCCGTTTCGCGTTCCCGTCCCCCGCCGCAACCGGGGGACGGTGCCTGTGGGGAGCGGCCGGCGGGACGGCGCCGGTCGGCTCCCGGTCCGGACGGGGTCCCGTCCGGAGGTCTGGTGGCTAGAACCGCGCGTGGGCGGTGATGTCCGCCTGGAACTCGCCGGTCATCGCGGGGGTGACCGTGGGCCTGCACTGCGCCACGGCCGCCAGGTAGTCCTCCGTGCCGGCGCCGGGCTGCGCGGCCGCCGCGCCGCGGGCGCCCACCGACTCCAGGTCCCGTTCGAAGGACACCTGCGCGGCGATCCGCGCGGCGTGCTCGATGTCGGCCGGGGTGAACAGCTCGGTCGCCGCCACCAGCGCGGCCACGTCCACGCCGGTCCGCCCGGCCGTGTAGCGCGACCAGATGGCGGCGCGCGCCCCGGCGTCGGGGGTGCCGATGGGGATCAGGTAGTCGAAGCGGCCGGGCCGCAGGAAGGCCGGGTCGAGGGAGCGGATGGAGTTCGTCGCGCAGACCAGCAGCCGCTCGTCGCCCTCCCGGAAGCCGGGGATCAGCTTGAGCAGCTCGTTCGTCACGCCGTGGATGCCGCCCGGCTGCGCCGGTTCGGTGCGTACGGGTGCGATCTCCTCGACCTCGTCGATGAAGACGAGGACCCGCTCCAGCTCGGCGATGCGGGCGAAGGCGACGCGCAGCGCGGCGGCGAGGTTGCCCTCGTCGGCGAGGCGGGAGGGCAGCAGCTCGACGAAGGGCCAGCCCAGCCGGGAGGCGATGGCGCGGGCGAAGGTGGTCTTGCCGGTGCCGGGCGGCCCGAAGAGGGTGATCGCGCGCGGCGGCCGGACCCCGTGCGCGGCGGCCCGCTCCGGTTCGGCGAGCGGGAGGACCACGCGGCGTTCGATGAGCTCCTTCTCCGTCTCCATGCCGGCGACCTTGACCCACAGGTCGTTGGGCAGGAAGCGGCCGCCGAGGTCGTCGAGGAGGCCCGCCGCCGGGCCGTGCAGGGGCTCGGTCTTCTCGAAGTACGCGACGGCGGGCTGCCGGGTGTAGCCGGCGTTGAGCAGGCCCTCGCCGAGCAGGTCCTCCTCGGGCAGCACGTACGCGATCCGGCCGACGCGGGCGGCGATCAGGCGCCGCTCCAGTTCGACGAGGAGCGCGCTGGCCAGGCCCCGGCCGCGCCAGCCGGAGGCGATGGCGATCCGCATCACCCAGGCCCGCTCCCCGGTGACGCTGGCGAGGGCCGCGCCGATCGGGACGCCCTGGTGGACGGCGACGACGCAGGGCTGCCGGTCGGTCAGCGCGCTGATGCACTCGGCGAGCGAGAAGACGGACTCCTGGCCCAGTTCGGCCGTGGTGTCTATGAGATGGACCACCGCCGCGAGATCGCTCTCGCGGTAGTCGTGGATGAGCCAGTTCACTCGGTACCGCCCCTCGTTCGTGCTCCTGCGGCGAGGCTAGGGGCGGGTGGGCCCGGCGATCACGCACCGCGGTGCACAACAGCGGGCCCGGAAGTCCGCCGCGGCGTCCATAGACCGGTGCGTTCCGCCGAAGCCGCCCGCCCGGGACGGGCGTGCCTTCGGCGGTTCCGCCGATTCACAGGGGATTCATACGGGACACCGGGCTCCGGGCACAGTTTCGCCGGGGAGGCTCGGACGCATGATCCCTCGCACCCTCCCCCGACCGGCCGGCCGCCCCCGCTCCCGTGCCCGCGCCCGGCGGGCGGCGCGGGTCCTGCTCGCGCTGACTTCGACGGCCGCCCTGCTGAGCCTGGACCTCCCCGAGGCGCAGGCGCTGCCGCCGCTCGGCGTGACCGTGCGCGCCGGCGACGACGCCACGGCGGCCCGGGTGGGCGCCCTGTTCGCGGGCGGCACGGACGGCGGGCACTTCTGCACGGCCTCCGTGGTGCGCAGCGCCGGCCGTGACGTGATCGCCACCGCCGCGCACTGCCTGGGTCACCCGGAGGGGACGGTCTTCGCGCCGGGCTACCGGGACGGCGGGGCCCCGTACGGGCTGTGGCGGGTGACCGGCGTGTTCACGGCCCCGGCGTGGACCGAGGGGGAGGACCCGGACGCGGACATCGCCTTCGCGACGGTCGCCCCGGCGGACGGCGCGGTGACGGGGAAGGTGGAGGACGCGGTCGGCGGCTTCCCGGTGGCCACCGGGCAGCCGGGGGACGTGACCGTGACCGTCGTCGGCTACCCGAGCACCGAGGAGGCCCCGCTGCGCTGCGCGAACGCGACGAGCCTGTTCTCCGCCACGCAGCGCCGGATCGACTGCCCCGCCCTCAGCGGCGGTACGAGCGGCAGCCCCTGGCTGGCGGGCGGCGCGCTGGCCGGGGTCCTGGGCGGCCACGAGGGCGGCGGCACGGTCCCGGACGTCTCCTACAGCGCGGTCATGGGCACCACGGCCCTGGACCTGTACCGCGAGGCGGCCGGCTAGGCGGTGTCTTTCGGATCAGGCGGGTTCGAACCAGGCCGGCCCGTCCGTCAGGGCGCGGCGGATGCGGTCCAGGGCGAAAGGTTCCAGCGGGGGCAGGGCGTCCGGTGTGAACCAGGCCGCCTCCAGCAGTTCCCCGTCGGCGGAGCGGGGCTCGCCGCCGGTGGCGCGGCAGCGGAAGGTGATGTCCTGGAACTGGCAGACGTCGCCGTTCGGGTAGGTGACCGGTGCGAGCATCTGGACGAGGACCACCCGCTCGGGGACGCACCGCACGGCCGTCTCCTCGTACACCTCGCGCACCGCCGTCCCCGCGGGCTGCTCCCCCGGCTCGGCGATCCCGCCGACCAGGGACCACTTCCCGGTGTCGGCCCGCCGCCCGAGGAGCAGCCGGCCCAGGTCGTCGACGACGACGGCGGTGACGCCGGGCAGCAGGAGCAGCCGGTGGCCGGCGCCGCTCTCCCTGATCTCGCGGATGTACTCGGGTGTGGTCATGCCGCGACCCTACGGGGCCCGGTGGCGGCGGCCGTCGTCATGCGGCCCGGCGGGCGCGAACCCGGCGGGTCAGCGACCAGCCGAGGCCGCCGGCCGCGACGAGGAGCAGCGCGTATTCGGGGAGCGGGCCCAGGCGGGTGGCCGGGGTCTGCCCGGAGCGCAGCGGGATCTCGGCGACGAGGGCGTCGGCGGTGAACATCTCGGTCTGCCGGGTGACCTTGCCGTCGGGCTGGATGACGGCGCTGACGCCGCTGGTGACGGGGACGAGGACGGTGCGGCTGTGCTCGACGGCGCGGATGCGGTCCATGGCCAGCTGCTGGTAGGTCATCTGGGTCCGGCCGAAGGTGGCGTTGTTGCTGGGCACGGCGATGACCTGGGCGCCGGCCCGGACGGTGGAGCGGACGGCGTCGTCGAAGGCGGCCTCGTAGCAGGTGACCATGCCGACGCCGGTGCCGGCCATGTCGAAGACGCCGGGCTCCTTGCCGGGTCCGAAGTCGCGGCGGACGCGGTCCACGTCGGAGCTGAAGAGCCGGACGAAGGAGCGCATCGGGATGCGCTCGCCGAAGGGCTGGATCTTGCGCTTGTCGTAGGTGTCCGTGGGGCCCTTGACCGGGTCCCAGAGGATCATGGTGTTGCGCAGCGGCCCGGTCTCGGGGGCGAGGACGGAGCCGATCGCGGTGGGTACGCCGATGGTCTTGACGGCGTTGTCGATGACGGCGTGGGCGTCGGGCTGGGTGAACGGGTCGATGTCGGAGGAGTTCTCCGGCCACAGGACGAAGTCCGGCTTGGCGGCGCGGCCGGCCTTGACGTCCTCGGCGAGCTGGACGGTGCGGTTCGCGTGGTTGTCGAGGACCTGACGGCGCTGGGCGTTGAAGTCGAAGCCGGCGCGCGGCACGTTGCCCTGGATGACGGCGGCGACGGCCGTGCCGTCCTCGGCGGCGTCGGAGACCAGCGGGCGGGCCGCGAGGCCCGCGCCGACGGGGGCGGCGACGGCGAGCGCGGCGAGGGCGGCGGCGCCGCGCCGGGGGTCGCGGCGGGAGGTGCGCAGGACCTCGTACAGGCCGAAGCCGCACAGGGCGACGCCGAAGGAGAGCAGCGGGGTGCCGCCGACGGCGGCGAGCGGGGTGAAGACGCCGTCGGCCTGGCCGAAGGCGAGCTTGCCCCAGGAGAAGCCGCCGAAGGGGGCCCGGGCGCGCAGGGCCTCGCCCGCGGTCCAGACGGCGGCGGCCCACAGGGGCCATCCGGGCAGCCGGCCGACGAGGGCGATGCCGAGGCAGGTGAGGCCGATGAGGAGGGATTCGAGGGTGACGAGGGCGATCCAGGGGACCGGGCCGACGCCCTCGCTGGTCCACACGAGGAGCGGCAGCAGGAAGCCGAGCCCGAAGAGGAAGCCGAGGCCGAAGCCGGCCCGGGCGCGGCGGCCGCGCAGGCAGCCGGCGAGCAGGGCGAGGGCGAAGGGGGCCAGCCACCACAGGGGGCGGGGCGGGAAGCTGAGGTAGAGCAGCACTCCGGCGGCTCCGGCCAGGGCGGAGCGCACCAGCCAGGCGGCCTTGTGCTCCTCCCGGCGCGGGGAGGCGCCGGCTTCGGCTGCGGCTTCGGAGGGGGCGACGGCCGCGGTCCGTCCGGCGGGCTGCGAGGGCTCGCTCTCGGCGGCGCGGGTGACACTGCTGCTCATCTGGCGGAGTGTACGTCCCCGTGCCCCAAGGGCCGGTAAGGAGCCGCTCGACGCTACCGGGCGAGGGCGCGCAGGTGGGTGCGGATGACCCGGACGGCGTTCTCGGCGTCGTCGACGGTGACCGTGAACAGCTTGCCGTCTCCGAGCCGCAGCTCGACGCCCTCGCCGCGCCGGACGATGACGGCGGTGCCCTTCTCGGGGCGCCAGCGGTAGCCCCAGCCGCCCCACTGCTGGGGGGTGATGCGGGGGAGGAACTCGGCGGAGGCGACCTCCGCGAGGCGGATCGTGCGGCGGGGCAGGCCGATGTGGCCGCAGCGCACTTCCAGGGCCTCCGCGTCGACGGTGACCGCGACGTGCACGAAGGCGAGGGTGCCGAAGAGGATGAGGAGCCCGACGGCGAGGCAGCCGATCACGGACATCAGCAGCGGGACGAACCCGGCGGTCCAGGAGTTGTCGACGGCCAGCTCCACGCCCAGGGCCAGGCAGGCCGCACCGGCCGCGGCCAGCAGCCACTGCACGCGGTTGGAAGCCCGGCCCGTCCAGAGGGGGCCCGCTGGGTGACCCGTCATGAGCAGCAGCGTACCCACGTTCCGCATCCCCGCCACCCCCCTGCGCCAGTCGGCGCATCCTGCCCCCCGCCAGACGCCCGCCCGCGCCCCGCCTGACCCGAACCTGGGGCCGGGACGGCCCCGGGGGCCCGTTGCGGGGCCGGGGGCCCGTTGCGGGGCCGGGGGCCGGCCCGGCCGAGCGCAGGCGCGTCCGGGGGCCGGCTCAGGCCGGCCGCAGACGAGCCCAACGCAGGAATGCCCGGAGTCCGGCTGAGTCCGGCCGCAACGGAGCCGAGCGCCGGCGCACCCAGGGTCCGGCTCGCCATGGCAGGCATGCCCGGGTGCGGCTCAGCCGGGCTCGGTCGAGCCGGGCCCGGCCGGTCCGCGGCGGGGAGGCCGAGCCCGGGACAGCCGTCGGCCCGGGCTTCGAACGGGGCCCGGCCGGCCGGCCCCGGCCCCGGGCCGGGGGTCAGCCGCAGCCTCCGCAGCCGCCCCCGCAGCCGCCGTCGCCGCCGCAGCTTCCGCCGCCCCCGCCGCAGCCGCCGGCGGCCGTCGTGCCGGTGGTGCCGGTGGCCGTGGCCCGCTTGGCGCTCTTCGCGCTCTTCGCGCGGCCCGCCTCCCTGCGGCGCGCCTCCTCCTGCTCCCGCCGGCCCCGGGTCGCCTCCCGGTAGGACACCCCGGCCGGGTTCCAGGGGCCCAGGCCGTGGCGCCGGCGGGGCAGCAGGGGCGCGCCCGTGACCTGGCAGGTGATGGTGCTGCCGTAGCCCTCGTACACGGCGCACTCCAGGACCACCTCGGCCCCCTCGCGCGGCACCCCGTGGAGCAGCGCCTCGAAGGGTTCGGCGCGGCCGTCGACGTCGTGCAGCCCGCCCCGCGGCAGGCCCGCCGTCCCGGCGGCCAGCAGCCGGGCGCCCCCGAGGGTGTCCCGGGTGGCCGGGCGGTAGCAGAGCAGCGGCCGCCCCGCCGTGTCGTCGGCGTCGGGCAGCAGCCAGAAGTGCCCCGAGGGGGAGATCCGTACGCCGACGACCAGCGCGGGCTGGTCGTGCTCGTACAGCCGGCGGGTGGCCAGGTCGGCGGCCCAGCCCCGGCCCAGCAGGGTGCTCCCGAGCACCAGCAGGACCAGGGCCACCCGCTGCTGGCCGACCGCGTCGTACGGGAAGTCGCCGGGGCCGGTCCCGAGGTCCTCGACCAGGCCGTCCCCGAGGATCCCGGCGGCGGCGAGGCAGAGCAGCGCCCCGACGATGATCCGGGTGTTCCCGCGCCCCTCCTGCCCGGACGGCAGCCGGTCGGGGAGCGGGTAGCGGGCCGGTCCGGCGGCGGCGAGGGCCAGCCGCTCCTGCGCCCGCCGGGACCGCATCCGCAGCAGCGCCCCGGCCAGCGCGTACGCGGCGGACAGGCACACGAGGACCGCCCCCGGCCCCCTGGAGAGCGCGGTGGCCGACTCCGCCACCAGCAGGGCGGCGGCCGCCGCGGCCGCGCCGGGCAGGAACCGGTACCAGAGGGGCAGGGCCACCAGCAGCACGGCCGCCGGATAGAACCGCCACGCCGTGCCCACCGCGGCGGCCGGCTCCACGTCGCGGAGGACCAGCACGAGTGAGACGGTCACCAGGACAGCGAGGAACCAACTCCCCGCAGCGGGGGCGAAGATGACGGGGGTCCGGGCCTTGCGGAAGCGCTCGGACTCCTCAACGCCCCATGTCCGCACATTACTTGCCGGTACCACACCGGCGGGCAGGTGCTTGGCATAGGCAATCACGGGCCCAGTATGCGAGCCCGGCCCGGACCTTGTAACCGCCTTTTGCCGCCCGCCGCGTCAGTGCTGGTGGGCCTGCTGCCGGTCCGCGAGCAGGCGGCCTTCGGCGTAGCCGAGGGCGGCGTCGGGCAGCGTGGAGGTCCGGCCGCTGTGCAGCACCGTCAGGCCGCCGGTGCGGGGCAGGTCCGGCGCGGGTTCGAGGCCGATGCGGCGCAGCGCCTGCACGGCGACGGCCTCGGCGGAGCCGTGGTAGACGAGCTCCACTCCCCCGGTACGGGCTGCGAGGGCGGCCCGGATGGACTCCTCGACGAGTTCGTAGTGGGTGCAGCCGAGCACCACGTCCGTGACGTCGGCCGGGGTGAGCGCCGCGGCGGCGGCGACGGTGCGGGCGACGGCCTCCTCGTCGCCGTGCTCGACGGCGTCGGCGAGCCCGGGGCAGGGCACCTCGGTGACGCGGGCCCCGGCGGCGAAGTCGCGGATCAGCCCGCGCTGGTACGGGCTGCCGGTGGTGGCGGGGGTGGCCCAGATGGCGACCCGTCCGCCGGCGGCCGCGGCGGGCTTGATCGCCGGGACGGTGCCGATGACGGGGATGCCGGGCTCCAGCTCGGCGCGCAGGGCGGCGAGGGCGTGCACGGAGGCGGTGTTGCAGGCCACGATCAGCGCGTCCGGGGCGAGCGCGGCGGCGGCCCGGGCCACGGCGCGGGCGCGCTCGGTGATGCCGGCGGGCGTACGGGGCCCCCAGGGCATCCCGTCGGGGTCGGAGGACAGCACCAGATCGGCGTCGGGCCGCAGCCGACGCGTCGCGGCGGCCGCAGCGAGGAGGCCGATTCCCGAGTCCATGAGCGCGATCTTCACCCGGTCACTTTAGTCGACGCGCCCGTCCCGCCCCCGATCCCCCCGCGGCCCCGACCCCCGCCCCGCCCGGGCGCCCTCCACCCAGCCCTGCTCCTCCGCACGCACCACGACTCTCCGCCCGGCGCCCGCCCGACCCGGCACCCGGCACCCACCCGGCCCCCACGTGATCCCCGGCCCCGTGCCGCGCACCACGCCCCTCCGCCCGACTCGCCCGGCCCGGCCCCCGCCCCGCCCCGGCCCCTGCCCCGCCCCGGCGCCCGCCCGGCCCGCACGGCCCGGCCCGCACGGTCCGGCCCGCCCCCCGGCGCGGAGCGCGACTCGCGCGGAAGACCGGGACACGCCGCGCCGCTTCGGCCACACTGCCGCCATGGGCCTCCTCATCGCCGCCTGCGCGTCCCTCGCCGCCTGGCTCTGGCTGACCTTCGCCCAGGGCATGTTCTGGCGCACCGACGTCCGCCTCCCCCCGCGCACCGCCCCCGCCCGCTGGCCTTCCGTCGCCATCGTGGTCCCGGCCCGGGACGAGGCCGGGGTGCTCCCGCTGAGCCTGCCCTCGCTCCTCGCGCAGGACTATCCCGGCGAGGCGCGGATCGTCCTGGTCGACGACGGCAGCACGGACGGCACGGCCGAGCTCGCCCGCCGCCTGGCCGCCGAGCAGCCCGGCCTCCCCCTCACCGTGGTCTCCCCCGGGGACCCACCGCCCGGCTGGACCGGCAAGCTCTGGGCGCTGCGGCACGGCATCGGCGAGGCCCGCGCCGCCGCGGCCGGGGGGCCCGAGTACCTGCTGCTCACCGACGCCGACATCGCGCACGAGCCCGACAGCCTGCGCGAGCTGGTCGCCGCCGCGAGCAGCGCCGGCCTCGACCTCGTCTCCCAGATGGCCCGGCTGCGGGTGGCCGGTTTCTGGGAGCGGCTCGTCGTGCCCGCCTTCGTGTACTTCTTCGCGCAGCTGTACCCCTTCCGCCGGATCAACCGCCCCGCCTCCCGGACCGCCGCGGCGGCCGGCGGCTGCGTGCTGCTGCGGACCGACGCGGCCGTGCGGGCGGGGATCCCGGACTCGATCCGGCAGGCCGTCATCGACGACGTCTCGCTCGCCCGGGCCGTCCAGCGCTCGGGCGGGCGGATCTGGCTGGGGCTGGCGGAGCGGGTGGACAGCGTGCGCCCGTACCCCGCCCTCGGGGACCTGTGGCGGATGGTGTCGCGCAGCGCGTACGCCCAACTCCGCCACCAGCCGCTGCTGCTGGCCGGGACGGTGGCGGGGCTGGCGCTGGTGTACCTGGTCCCGCCGGCGGCCCTGTTCGCGGGGCTGGCGGGCGGGCACGCGGCCGGGAGCGCCGCCGCGGCCTGGGCCGGGGGGCTCGCCTGGCTGCTGATGACCGGGACCTACCTGCCGATGCTGCGCTACTACCGGCTGCCGGCCGCGTTCGCCCCGCTGCTGCCGCTGACCGCGCTGCTCTACCTGCTGATGACGGTCGACTCGGCCGTCCAGCACTACCGGGGGCGCGGGGCCGCCTGGAAGGGCCGTACCTATGCCCGTCCCAGCGACGCCTGAAACCGGCCGGGCGGCCGGGGCTCGGATCTCCTCCGCCTGAGGGCACGTCATCCGAGGTCACCGCGTTGTGACGGAGCGTCAGCATCAGGTGCGTGCAAAGGCCAACCGGCGAGTACGAGTAGCAGCAAGACGGGGCGGAAGTGACGAATCGTGCAGGTGAACGTCTCGTGAAAGCTGTGGCGCTGACCTGGGAATATGCAGGTCAGCGCGGTGTTGGCGGCACCTGGCTATGGACCCGGTGAAGCCGTGGGCTTAACTTGTCTCCCATGACCTCCCCCCGCTCCACTTATGGCGGCGGTTACTACTCCGCGCCCTCCTTCCCGGACACCCCCATCTACGACTCCCTCGTGGCCGAGCGGGGTACTCCGCAGATCGCCCCGATCCGCGTTCCGGCCGCCTACGAATCCCCCAGTGCCGGTTACTCGAGCGGTGGTTTCCTGCCGGCCCTGCCCTCCTCCATGCCCGCCCTGCCGCCCGCCGCACCGCAGCTGCCGGCGCCCTCGTACGGCTACGGGTATCCGCAGCAGCCCGCTCCGCAACCGCAGCAGATGCCGGTTCCGCTTCAGCACGCGCCCGCCCCGTACATCCCGCAGCAGCAGGTGGCCGCCCGGGCCGGGTACGTGCCGCAGCCGCAACCCCAGCAGCCCCGTCCGGCCGCCATGGGCACGGGGTACGAGGCCATGCGCCCGGCGGCTCCGCGCCCGATGGCGCCGATGGCCCCCATGGCCCCCATGGCCCCCGTGGCGCCGATGACCCCCACGATGGCCCCCACCATGGCGCCGGTGGCGTCCGCGGCGGGCGTCCCCTCGTACGAGGACCCGTACGGGCGCCAGTACCAGCAGCGCGCCTACTGATCCCGGCGGACGCCGGCGCTGACACCGCCGGCGTCCCGCGCACCGTGTACGGTGCACGCGGTCGTTGGGGGGCCGGCGGGGGCAGCTGTCACAATGCCCCCATGCCGAACTTGTATGTCCAGTCGCTGCACGTCCACCCCGTCAAGTCGGTGGCGGGGGCCGCTCCCGACGAGATCGTCGTGGAGCCCTGGGGGCCGGCCGGGGACCGCCGCTGGGCCGTGGTCGACGCGACGGGCGCGGTCATCACCCAACGCCAGGAGGCGCGGCTGGCGTTGGCCTCGGCGAGCCCGCTGCCGGGCGGGGGGATAGAGCTGTCGGGACCGGGCATGCCCGGTCTCGTCGTGGAGGTTCCGGAGCCCGGACCGCTGGAGCCGGTCGTGCTCTTCGGCAAGAAGGTCGAGACGGTGGTCGCGGCGTCCGCCGCCGCCGAGTGGTTCACCGCCTACCTCGGCCGGCCCGCACGCCTCGTGCACATGGACGACCCGGCCGTCCGGCGGCCCGTGGACCCCGACTACGCCCTGCCCGGTGAGACCGTCAGCCTGGCCGACGCCTACCCCCTGCTGCTGGCCACCAGCGCCTCGCTGGACGCCCTCAACGAGCTGATCGCCCAGGGCGAGCACCCGGAGGAGGGCCCGCTGCCCATGAACCGCTTCCGGCCCAATCTGGTGGTCGGCGGTCCCGCCGCGCCCTGGGCCGAGGACGGCTGGCGGCGCATCGCGATCGGCGACGCGGTCTTCCGCGGGGTGCGCGAATGCGGCCGCTGCATCGTGACCACCACCGACCAGCGGACGTCCGAGCGCGGGCGGGAGCCGCTGAAGACCCTCGCCCGGCACCGGCGGATCGGGAAGTCGCTGGCCTTCGGACGCCAGCTGGTGCCGGTCGTCACGGGCACGGTCCGGGTGGGCGACGAGGTGCGCGTCCTGGAGTGAGAGCGGTCGCCGCACCCGGAGGTCCCGACCCCCGCCGCTGACCACGGCGGGCAGACGGAATGACACCTTCGAGGGGCTCCTGGCGTCCACTGGAACCATCGGGCCGCACGGGGCCGTTGGAGCATTCAGGACGGCGGACGAAGACGTAGACCGGGCATGGGGCAGGGGGAGCCGGACCGTGCGGACAGCAATGGGTGTGTGGCGTTGGCGGCGCAATCCGCTGCGCAGGCCGACCGATCTCTTCGAGGCGTGGGTGGCCTTCGCCGCGCTGGTGTGCGTGCTGCTGGTGGCTCCGGCCGTCGGCTGGGTGGCGGGCCTCCAGGTGGACGGGACCTTGCAGCGGGCCGCGCGCGAGCAGCGGCACGAGCGGTACCTGGTCCCGGCGGTGGTGGTGCGGCCCGCGCCGGGCGCGGCCGACCCGTCGGCGCAGCGGCAGGCGCCCGAGCGGACGAGGATCGTGGCCGCCTGGACCGCGCCCGACGGCAGCAGCCACCAGGGCACGGTCCCGGCGGCGGAGGAACCACCGCGGGCGGGCGACCGGTTCCGGATATGGACCGACACCCGGGGCCGGCTGGTGGGGCAGCCGCTCGATCCCACCGCCGCCTCCTTCCACGCGGGCGCCGCGGGTCTGGCCGCCGCGCTCACCGCGGCCGCGCTGGCGGAGACGGTCCGGCGGCTGGTCGTACGCCGGCTCATGCATCGGCGGTACACGCTTCTGGACCGGGCGTGGGCGGCGGCGGGACCGGACTGGGGCCGGGCGGGCGCGGGCAGTTGACCTGGCCACTCACCGGCCCTTCGCGCGCTACCGTGGAGCCGGAGGCCGGGTCGCTCAGGTCTCTTCGGTCTCTTCGGCCGCTGCCGGCCCTCCGGTCGCTGCCGCGGGTCCGGCAGCGCGAGTACCAGGGTGGGGGCACGACAGCACGATGGCTCAGGGCACGGTCCAGGTGACGCACGGCGGGACCTCGCGGTGGCGGCGGCGTTCCGGGGAGTATCCGACGCTGACCGCCGCGCTCGCCGCGGCCGGCGACGGGGACGTGCTGTCCATCGCCCCCGGCACCTACCGGGAAAACCTGATCCTGCGTCATGCCGTCACCCTGCGCGGGCCCGAGGGCTCGGTCGCCGGGTCGGTGCGCATCGCCCCGCTCGACGGGGTGGCGCTGACCGTGCGCGCCTCGGCCGTGGTCCAGGACCTGTACCTGGAGGGCGCGGACCGGGCGGCGCCCGCGCTGCTGGTCGAGGAGGGCTCGCCCGAGCTCACCGACCTGCGCGTGCACACCCGTTCGTCGTCCGGCATCGAGGTGCGCGGCGGGGCCCGGCCCCTGGTGCGCCGGTGCACGGTGGAGAATCCGGCCGGGGTCGGGATCTCCGTGCTGGACGGCGGGGGCGGGGTGTTCGAGGAGTGCGAGGTCGTCGTCGCCGGGCAGGCCGGGGTGTCGGTGCGCGGCGGGCACCCGCGCCTGGAGCGCTGCCGGATCCACCACGCCGTCGGCGCGGGCATCGCGGTCACCGGTGAGGGCTCGGGGCTGGAGGCGCTCGGCTACGAGGTCAAGGGCGCGGGTGTGCAGGTAGCCGCGCGGGCCGCGGCCCGGCTGACCGACTGCGCGGTGCACCGCACGTCCGCCGACGGGGTCACCCTCGACACGGACGCGGTGCTGACGCTCACCGGCTGCGACATCCACGACATCCCGGAGAACGCCGTCGACCTGCGGTCCCGTTCGGTGCTCACCCTCAGCCGCACCACGGTGCGCCGGTTCGGGCGCAACGGGCTGTCGGTGTGGGACCCGGGGACCCGGGTCGACGCCGAGTCCTGCGAGATCCACGACAGCACGGGCGACTATCCGGCGGTGTGGGTCAGCGACGGGGCCACCGCCTCGCTGGAGTCCTGCCGGCTGCACGACGTGCCGGACGCGCTGTTCGTGCTGGACCGGGGCTCGCGGGTGGACGTGGTCGACAGCGACCTCTCGCAGGTGCGCAACACGGCCGTCTCGGTGAGCGACGGGGCGAGCGCGCGGCTCGACGACTGCCGGATCCGGGAGGCGGGCACCGGGGCGTGGTTCCGCGACCACGGCAGCGGCGGGTCCCTCGCCAACTGCACCGTCGACGCCGTGCAGACGGGTGTGATCGTCACCAAGGGCGCCGATCCGGTCGTGGAGCGGTGCACGGTCACCTCCGCCGCCGAGGCGGGGTTCTACGTGTCGGCCGGCGGCCGGGGGACCTTCACGGCCTGCCGGGTGACGGGCAGTTCCGGTTTCGGCTTCCACGTCATCGACGGCTGCCGCACGACCCTGACCCGGTGCCACACCGAGCGGTGTGTGCGCGGGGGCTACGAGTTCGCGGAGGACGGCCCGCTCGCCGAGGGCTGCACCGGGGACGAGGGCGGTACGGGTCCGGCGGCGCGGGCCGCGGGCGGTGTGCTCGCGGGGGCGCGGCCCGGCGGCACGGGTCCGCGTACGGCGACGGCCGCGCAGGACGTCGCGGGGCGTCCGGCGGACCGGGTGCCGGCCTCCCGCGCCGGTGACGGGCCGGGCACCCCGGCCGGCGCCGGGAGCCCCTGTGCCCCGTCGGCCGCTGCGCCGGAGCCGGCCGCGGCGGGGGCCGCGCGGGGCTCGGGCGAGGTGCTGGGGCAGCTCGACGCGCTGGTCGGGCTGGACAGCGTCAAGCGCGAGGTACGGGCCCTCACCGACATGATCGAGGTCGGGCGGCGGCGGCAGCAGGCGGGCCTGAAGGCGGCTTCGGTGCGCCGGCACCTGGTCTTCACGGGCTCCCCCGGCACGGGCAAGACCACGGTCGCCCGCCTGTACGGGGAGATCCTGGCCTCGCTCGGGGTCCTGGAGCGGGGCCACCTGGTCGAGGTGTCGAGGGTGGACCTGGTCGGCGAGCACATCGGGTCGACGGCCATCCGTACGCAGGAGGCCTTCGACCGGGCGCGGGGCGGGGTGCTGTTCATCGACGAGGCGTACGCGCTGGCGCCGGAGGACTCCGGCCGGGACTTCGGGCGCGAGGCGATCGACACGCTGGTGAAGCTGATGGAGGACCACCGGGACGCGGTGGTGGTGATCGTGGCGGGGTACACGGAGGAGATGGAGCGGTTCCTGACGGTCAACCCGGGGGTGGCGTCGCGGTTCTCCCGCACCATCACCTTCGGGGACTACGGGCCGCAGGAGCTGCTGCGGATCGTGGAGCAGCAGGCGGAGGAGCACGAGTACCGGCTCGGCGAGGGCACCGGGGAGGCGCTGCTGAAGTACTTCACGGAGCTGCCCAAGGGCCCGGCGTTCGGCAACGGCCGGACCGCCCGCCAGACCTTCGAGGCGATGGTGGAGCGGCACGCGGGCCGGGTGGCGCAGCTGGCCGACCCGGGCACGGACGAGCTCACCCTGCTGTTCCCGGAGGACCTGCCGGCACTGCCTGCGGAGGGCTGATCCGCCGCCCGGCGAAGACTTCTGACGAGCGGTCAGCTATGGTGGCGCGGCCCGCAGCCACGCACGCAGACTCAGCCGCACCCCAGGGGGTAATGCCATGGCCCGCCGACTCCGCCCCGTGGGGCTGGACTTCATCGAGCACGCCCCGACCCGGCTGGCCTTCACGGCCCGGGCCGCGGCCGCGCCGGACACCGTGTACCGGGCCCTCGCGGACGAGGTGACCGGCTGGCCCGCCTGGTTCCGTGCGGTCACCCTGGCCCGGCCGACCGGCGGCGGGGCGGGGCGGGAGATATGGCTGGTGGGCGGGGTCCGCTTCCGGGAGACGGTGGTGGCCCGCGACCCCGGGCTGCGCTACGCCTACCGCGTCGACGAGACCAACGCGCCGGGCATGAGCGCCCTGGTGGAGGAGTGGCTGCTGACCCCGGGACCGGGCGCCGCCGGGACCCTCGTCCGCTGGACGTTCGCCGCCGACGGCCCGGCACCCGTCCGGCTGGCGCTGGCCGCGGCCCGCCCGGGTCTCGGCCGCTCCTTCCGTACGGCGGTGCGCGCACTGGACACCCGCCTCGCGGCGCGCCCCGCCCCCTAGCAGCCGGCTCAGGCCTGCGGCTCGCGCCACTCCCCGGTCTCCAGCAGGGTCTGGAGCGTCTTGGTGTACGGGGCGATGTCGAGGCCCTGGGCGGCCAGCCACTCGTCGGAGTAGTACTTGTCGAGGTAGCGGTCGCCCGGGTCGCAGAGCAGGGTCACGACGCTGCCCCCGCGGCCCTCCGCCAGCATCTCGGAGACGATCTTCAGGGCGCTCCAGAGCCCGGTGCCGGTGGAGCCTCCCGCCTTGCGCCCTATGGCCTGTTCGAGGGCGCGGCAGGCGGCGACGGAGGCGGCGTCCGGGACCTTCATCATGCGGTCGATGGCGCCGGGCACGAAGCTAGGCTCCATCCGGGGGCGGCCGATGCCCTCGATGCGCGAGCCGCAGTCGCTGCTCGCGTGCGGGTCGTGGTGGGTCCAGCCGTCGAAGAAGCAGGAGTTCTCCGGGTCCGGGACGCAGACGCGGGTGTCGTGCTGCATGTAGTGCACGTAGCGGGCGATGGTGGCGGAGGTGCCGCCGGTGCCGGCCGTCGCCACGATCCAGGCGGGCTCGGGGTACCGCTCCAGGCGCAGCTGCTGGTAGATCGATTCGGCGATGTTGTTGTTGCCGCGCCAGTCGGTGGCGCGCTCGGCGTAGGTGAACTGGTCCATGTAGTGGCCGCCGGTGCGGGCGGCCAGGTCGGCGGACTCCTCGTACATCTTCATCGGGTCGTCGACGAAGTGGCATTCGCCGCCGTGGAATTCGATGAGCCGGCACTTCTCCGGGCTGGTGGTCCTCGGCATGACCGCGATGAACGGGACGCCGATCAGCTTGGCGAAGTACGCCTCGGAGACCGCGGTGGAGCCGCTGGAGGCCTCGATGACGGGCCGGCCGGGGTGGATCCACCCGTTGCAGAGGGCGTAGAGGAACAGCGACCGGGCGAGGCGGTGCTTGAGGGAGCCCGTCGGGTGGGTGGACTCGTCCTTCAGGTAGAGGTCGATGCCCCACGCCTCGGGCAGCGGGAAGCGCAGCAGGTGGGTGTCGGCGGAGCGGTTGGCGTCCGCCTGGACCTTGCGCACGGCCTCCTTGAGCCAGGCCCGGTAGCCGGCGTCGCTGCGGTCGATGTCGACCGTCGTCGCCGCCGTGCTCCCGGCCGTGTTCGAGACCGGTGTACCGGTGGTGCCGGTGGTGCTCATGCGCCTTGCTCCTTTGTCGTTTCCAAAGCCCCCTCCTTTCGAAATGTACCCCTCCCACCTGCGCAAATGATTACTTTGGGTTTCCATGCGGATCGCTTTTGGCTGCGTTCCCGGGCGTTCGGTTGCACGCGGCGCCACCGTGGGTGACCCTGGTGAGTGCGTCACCGAGGGTGCAGCACCCGTAACAATGATGTCGGGGAGTCGCAGCCGTGATCAGTCATTCCCGCAGGCACTGCGTCGTCGAACTGCAGGCCCTGCCAGCGCGGATCGGTCAGGTCCGCAGAATCATCTCCGCGCAACTGCGCCACTGGCAGCTCGACCCGCTCATAGACCGGGCTGCGCTCGGCGTGACGGAGCTGCTCAGCAACGTCCACCGCCATGCGCAGCCGGACAAGGCGTGCACGGTCGAGATCGAACTCCGCATGGGGCGCCTGACCGTCTCGGTCCACGACAGCGATCCGCGGCTGCCCGTCCGCCGCACCGCCGACGGCCTGGAGACCTGCGGACGCGGCCTGGCTCTCGTCGAGGCGGTCAGCGAGGCCTGGGGAGCGCGGGAACGGCCGGACGGGCCCGGCAAGGTGGTCTGGTTCTCCATGCGGGCCGCCCCCGCACCGGCGGCGCCGACGCGCACGGTCAGCATCGGCGTGAGGAAGACCGTACGCAAACCCGCCCGCCCGGTGCTCGCCGCCGTCGACGCCCGGCCCGTCGCGACCGGCGTGCCCGCGTCGGTCACCCTCGGCGCCGGGCCCGGCTGACTCCCCCGCGGCCATCCGCCCCCGCAGCCGGCCCGGGTGCGCCCGCACGGCTCAGGCCGCCGCGCCCAGCGTCCCCAGCGGGTCGTCCAGTACGGGCTGCCACGCCAGCTCCGCCGCCCCGACCAGGCTGTTGTGGTCGAGGGTGCACGGCAGGATCGGCACTCCCCCGCTGCGCCCCCACAGGCTGCGGTCGGCGACCACCGCCCGCAGCCGTTCCGGGTCGGCGTACAGCAGCTCCCGGTGCAGTCCGCCGAGGATGATCCGGTCCGGGTTCAGGATGTTGACCAGGCCCGCGAGGCCCAGCCCGAGCCGGTCGATGAGCTCCTCGGCGGCCGCCCGGACCGAAGGCTGCGCGTACTCGGTGCGCAGCAGGTCCCGGGCCTGCGCCAGCAGCGACACCTCGGGCCCCGGCGTGCGTCCGGCGGCGGTGAGGAAGGCCAGCGGGTCGGCCTCCACGTCCAGGCAGCCCCGGCTGCCGCAGTGGCAGGCCCGCCCCTCCGGGTTCACGGTGAGGTGGCCGACCTCCAGGGCCAGGCCGGCGCTGCCGCTGTGCAGCCGGCCGTCGAGCACCAGGGCCCCGCCCACCCCGCGGTGTCCGGTGGCCACGCAGAGCAGGTGCTGGGCGCTGCGGCCCGCGCCGTGCCGGTGCTCGGCGAGCGCGGCCAGGTTGACGTCGTTGCCGGTCAGGGCCGGCCCGTCGATGCCGGCCGCCTTCACCCGTTCGGCGAAGATGGCCCGCACCGGGGAGCCGGGCGGCCAGGCCAGGTGCAGCGGGTTCAGGGCCGTCCCCTCGGGCTCCGCGACCGCCGAGGGCACCGCGAGCCCCGCGCCGACGCAGCGCCGGCCGGACTCGGCGAGCAGCCGGGCGCCCGCGTCGACGACCGCCCCGAGCACCTGGGCCGGGTCGGCGGAGACGGTGAGCTTGCCGGGTGCGGTGGCCACGATGCGCCCGCCGAGGCCGACGAGCGCGGCCCGGAACCCGTCGGGGTGGACCTGCGCGGCCAGCGCCACGGGGCCGTTCTCGTCGACGGCGAGCCGGTGCGAGGGCCGGCCCTGGGTGCCGCCGGCGCCGCCGGGGCGGGAGTCGACGCGGATCAGGCCCAGCGCCTCCAGCTCGGCGGCGACGGCTCCGGCGGTGGCGCGCGTGACGCCGAGCTCGGCCGTGAGCACCGCCCGGGTCGGGGCCCGGCCGGTGTGGACGAGTTCCAGCGCCGGGCCGAGTGCGCCGCGGCCGCGCTCCAGCCTGGTCCTCGCGGACGCCGCCGACGCCGTGCTCCCGTCCTCCGCCCCCAGCGGGGCCCCGTTGCCGTTCATGAGGGGATCCTCGCATGATCGGGGGCCGCCCCTCGCCCCCGCTACGTCCCGAGGCCGCCGACCCGCAGGGTGATGTTGAGCCGGCCGGTCAGCCCCAGCTCCGGCGGGGCGGTGCCCTGCAGCACCTTGGGCACGCCGTGGTAGGCGAGCCGGCTCGGGCCGCCGAAGACGAACAGGTCCCCGCTGCGCAGCTCGACGTCCCGGTACGGGCGGCCCCGCGAGGCGGTGTTGCCGAAGCGGAAGAGGCAGGAGTCGCCGAGGCTGAGCGATACCACCGGGGCCCCGGACCGCTCCTCGGCGTCGCGGTGCATGCCCATCCGGGAGTCGCCGTCGTAGAAGTTCACCAGCGCGATGTCGTACGCCTCCGAGGGCGGCGGGGGCGTCCCGTACGCGGCGGTGACGGCCCGCCGTCCCAGCTCGGCGAGCCACGCGGGCATCGGCTTGACCGGCGCCCCGTCCCCGTCGACGGCGGTGCGCGCGTAGGCGTACGGGTACCAGTGCAGGCCCAGGCACACCTGCCGGGCGGTCATCGTCCCGCCTCCGGGGGTGCGTACGGTGCGCAGTCCGGCGGGCGGGCGGGCCCACTCCCGGCAGGCGGCGAGCAGCTCCCGCTGGCGCCGGGGCCCGAGCCAGTCGGGCAGGTGCACGGCGCCGGGCGCGATCTCGGTGCGCTCGCGCGGGAAGAGTTCCGCCTGCGGGGAGGGTTCCCCGGGCGGCGACGGTCTCCCGTGCGGCGGGGGTTTCCCGTCCACCCTCCCATTGTCGGGGACGGCTGGCACACTCGCGGCATGAAGATCACCGAATACGTGGAGACCCTGGCCCGGGAGGGCGAGCTGCTCGCCGACGAGGCCGAACGGGCGGGCATGGACGCCCTCGTGCCCACCTGTCCCGAGTGGCGGGTCGCCGACCTGCTGCGGCACACCGGTGCCGTGCACCGCTGGGCCGCCGGGTTCGTGCGGGAGGGCCTGGTGGAGCCGGTGCCGTTCCCGGAGCCGCCGGAGCTGCCGGGGGCGGAGCTGCCGGCCTGGTTCCGCGAGGGACACGCGGAGCTGGTCCGGACCCTGACACAGGCGCCGGAGGGGGTGGCCTGCTTCACCTTCCTGCCGACGGCGCCGCCGTCGCCGCTGGCGTTCTGGGCCCGGCGGCAGGCGCACGAGACGACCGTGCACCGCTTCGACGCCGAGTCCGCGCGGGGGACCGCCTTCTCGGAGGTGGCCCCGGAGTTCGCGGAGGACGGGGTGGACGAGCTGCTGACCGGCTTCCACGCCCGTCCGCGGAGCCGGGTGCGGACCGAGGAGCCGCGGGTGCTGCGGGTCCGGGCGGCGGACACGGGCGCGGTGTGGACGGTCCACCTGTCGAAGGAGCCGGCCCGCACGGTGCGCGGCGACACCGGCGAGGAGCCGCACTGCGAGGTGACCGGCGAGGCGTCCTGGCTGTACGCGGCCCTGTGGAACCGGCTCCCGCTCTCCGGCCCGGGCGTACGCGGGGACGAGTCCCTGGCCCGGCTGTGGCGGCAGACGGCGGGCATCTGACTCAGCCGGACGGGGCGGTGCCGCCGAGGGTGGCCGCGTAGGCGGTCTGGGGGCGGTACTTCCAGGAGGGGCTGGTGTTCCAGGGGTTCGGCATGGCCGCGCTCGTCGCGTAGGCGTACCCGGCGCCGCGGTCGAAGGCGGTGCGGAGCGCGGTGCGCATCGCGGCGCTGTCCGGGACCTCGTGGACGAGGTGCCAGAACGCGGTGCCGCTCGGGTCGAGCTCGGTGCCCGGGCGGTAGCCGCCCCCGGCGTCGAACACGTTCCCCTGCCAGCCGCCCGTGGAGTACGCCGCGTAGGTGTCCTCGTAGGTGACGAAGACGTCGGCCGTGCGGTGGCCCGGCTCGAGGTAGCAGTCGGCGATGGCGGTGCCCGGGTTGTTCACGACGAGGTCGTCCACGTCCGGGTCCGCGTCGTGCATGGCGTCCTGGACGTAGCGGCGCAGCGCGGCGTAGTGGTCGCGGGTGGCGTTGCCGGGGCCGCAGTCGCGGCTGACGACGTCGAAGAAGATTCCGTCGACGTGGAGCCGGCCGTCGTCTTCCCCGGCGGGCCCCAGGTAGTTGTCCACGGAGGCCTTGACGGCCGCGAGGTCCCGGGCGCCGTGGTCGGTGTGGACGTAGCCGAGGACCTTGGTCTTCTCGCCGGTGGCGGTGGTGCCCGCGCGCAGGGCGTCGGCGCGGGCCCGCCAGGGCCCGTCGAAGGGGGCGTCGCCGTTGCCGGGGTTGAGGACGACCACGGAGGCGGCGGGCGTGGTGGCGGTGAGGGCGGTCAGCATCGGGTCGCCGGCCCAGACGTAGGCGGGGACGCCGATCTCCAGGCCGCGCACGCCGGGTGCCCGGGGAGCGGGGGCCGGCCGCGGCTCCGTCTGTTCCGCGGCGGCGGGTACGGCCGGCGCCGGTGCGGCGAGCAGCACGATCAGGGCGACGGCGTACAGGGCCTTCAGTACGCGGGCGGGAGCCACGGCTGTTCCTCCGGCTGCGGCGGGGGCGGGTCCCGAGGAACACTAGACGCGCGGGAACCCGGTCACGGCCGAACCGCCCGGATCGGTATGAAGAACAGACGAACGACTCGTCACCACGGCCCCACACGGCCCGGTCACACGGCGGGCAGTCCGACCGAGTGCGCCAACTGCCCGGCGGCGTGCGCGAAGAAGGCCTCCCGCTCCTCGACGACCCGGTTGAACTGGCCGAACAGCTCGAAGGAGACGAGGCCGGCGAGCTGCGCCCAGGACGCGACCAGGGCGGCCGTCACCGCGGGGGGCAGGCCCTCGGCGAAGTCGGCGGTCATCCGCCGCGCTTCGGGGCGCAGGGCGTCGGGCAGGGGCGGCAGGGCGAGGCCCCGGCCCTCGTAGGCGGTGCGCACGATGCCGATGAGGACGTTGCCCACGCGGGAGGCGGGACCGACGGTGTCGAGCGGGGCGCTGTAGCCGGGGACGGGGGAGCCGTAGACGAGGGCGTACTCGTGCGGATGGGCCAGCGCCCAGGTGCGTACCGCCGCGCAGGCCGCCGTCCAGCGGGCGCGGGGGGTGGCGCCGGCGGCGAGGGCGGTGGCGTCGGCGGTTTCCACGGCGCCGCCGAGGCCGTCGTAGGCGTCGATGATCAGCGCGGTGAGCAGGTCGTCGCGGCTGGGGAAGTAGCGGTAGAGGGCGGAGGAGACCATGCCCAGCTCGCGGGCGACGGCGCGCAGCGAGAGTTTGGCGGCGCCCTCGGCCGCGAGCATGCGGCGCGCCTCGTCCTTGATGGCGGCGGTGACCTCGATGCGGGCCCGTTCTCTGGCCCCTCGCACGGTGCTCATGTGGATCAGTGTGCCACGCGGATTGGAGCAGTGGACAAAAACGGGAGCACCGATCCATTACGAGAGCACTGCTCTTGTTTTAGGGCGCCGATCCGTGCACACTGATCTCAAGCGAGAGCAGTGCTCTCGAAACACCGCCCGGAGGCCCCCATGAACGCGCCCGCCCCGTACTACGTCCAGGCCGGTCCCTTCGCCGTCCGCTTCAACGCCCTCTTCGGCAGGCTGGCCCGCCTCGGCATCAGCCTGGCCGGCACGGCCGAGCTGTCGGTGCGGGGCCGCACCTCCGGCACGATGCAGCGCATCCCCGTCAACCCGCACCTCCACGGGGGCGAGCAGTACCTCGTCTCGGCCCGCGGCCACTCCCAGTGGGTCCGCAACATGCGCGTGGCGGGCGGCGGGGAGCTGCGCGTCGGCCGCAAGGTCCGCGTCTTCACCGCCGAGGAGCTGACGGACCCGGCTCAGAAGGCCGCCGTGCTGCGCGCCTACCTGGAGAAGTGGGGGTGGGAGGTCGACCGCTTCTTCCAGGGCGTCACCGCCCGGTCCACCGACGCCGAGCTGCGGGCGGCCGCCGAAGACCACCCCGTCTTCCGCATCACGGTGTCCCACTGACCGGCCCGGCCCACACCCGCCGGCCCACCCCGCCTCCCGCCGCCCCCGGGCACGGCGGAGCGCCGGCCCCCGGGGGGAACCGGCGCTCCGCGTCGTCCGCCGCGCTCCGGCCGCTACCCGCGACGGGTGCGCGCCTGGCGCTCGTCCAGCAGGTGCAGGGCCCTGCGCGCCAGCGGGTGCGTACGGACCAGGTCGGGCAGCGTCAGCGATCCCCGGGTGATGCGGGCGAAGGCCGTCCAGGCCGGCCGCACACCCGTGAGCGCCGCGTGGAACAGCCCCGGGCGGGACTCGAAGACGCTCAGCATCCGCTTGCCGACGGCCATCTCCACACCCAGCCCGGCCTTGACCGCGAAGGAGTAGTTGAGCGCCTGGCGGCGCGCGTCCACCGCGTCCTGCGCCTCGGAGACCTTGACCGCCCACTCCCCCGCCAGCCGGCCCGAGCGCAGCGCGAAGGAGATGCCCTCCCGCGTCCACGGCTCCAGCAGCCCGGCCGCGTCACCCGCCACCAGCACCCGGCCGCGCGAGAGCGGCGAGTCGGGCTTGCGGCAGCGGGTCAGGTGGCCGGAGGAGACGGCCGGTTCGAAGCCGGCCAGGCCCAGCCGGGCGATGAAGTCGTCGAGGTACCGCTTGGTCGCCGCGCCCTCGCCCTTCGCCGAGATGACCCCGACGGTCAGCGTGTCGCCCTTGGGGAAGACCCAGCCGTAGCTGCCGGGCAGCGGGCCCCAGTCGATCAGGATGCGGCCCTTCCAGTCCTCGGCCACCGTCTGCGGCACCGGGATCTCCGCCTCCAGGCCGAGGTCCACCTGGTCCGTCTCCACGCCGACGTGGGCTCCGATCCGGCTGGCGCTGCCGTCGGCGCCGACCACGGCGCGGGCCAGGACGGTCTCGCCGTCCGCGAGCACCACGGCGACCGTGCGCCGGTCGGGAACGGCCGTGCCGTGCTGCTCGACCCGGGAGACGGCCGTGCCCGTACGCAGGGTCGCGCCGGCCTTCTCGGCCTCCGCGACCAGCGCCGCGTCGAACTCGGGCCGGTTGATCAGCCCGAACAGCATGTGCTTCGAGCGCCGCGTCCGGGCCAGCCTGCCGTTCAGGGAGAAGGTGACGGCGTGGACGCGGTCCTTGAGGGGCAGCGTGAAGCCCGGCGGGAGGGCGTCGCGCGAGGGGCCGATGATGCCGCCGCCGCAGGTCTTGTACCGGGGCAGCTCCGCCTTCTCCAGCAGCAGGACGCTGCGGCCCGCCGTAGCCGCGGCGTACGCCGCCGACGCGCCGGCCGGTCCGGCGCCGACCACGACGACGTCCCACACCTCCGCCGCGCCCTGCGCGGCGGTGCCGCCCGCCCCTTCGGCCGTCTTCCCGGCCTCCTCCGCCGGGGTTCCTTCGTCCGCCCCCCGGGCTGCCTGCTCTGCGTTCGCGCCGTTCACGTCGTCGTCGCTGCTCACGATGTGCTGCTGCTCCTGATCACCCGGTTGCTCCGATGCCGTGGAAATCCTACGGCGAGCAGCCGCCTCGTCCCTCTGTGCGAGGATCGTGACAGTCTTTCGCCTTGCATTCGCCGTACCCCGGCACCCACAACAACGTCGC
The DNA here is from genome assembly GCF_039535215.1 of Streptomyces racemochromogenes. Lineage (GTDB taxonomy): Bacteria > Actinomycetota > Actinomycetes > Streptomycetales > Streptomycetaceae > Streptomyces > Streptomyces racemochromogenes. The sequence goes on along the minus strand of NZ_BAAAWT010000001.1, from coordinate 6,428,063 downwards.
ACCCACGAGGAGCGTGCCCATGTCCCAGAATCCGATCGCCGAGACCGTCGCCTCGCTCATGCCCCGCGCCAAGGCGGAGCTGACCGAGCTGGTGGCCTTCCAGTCGGTCGCGGACTGGGCCCAGTTCCCGCAGAGCGAGAGCCAGGCCGCCGCGAACTGGGTGGCCGACGCGCTGCGCGCCGAGGGCTTCCGGGACGTGGCGCTGCTCGACACCCCGGACGGCACCCAGTCGGTGTACGGGTTCCTGCCCGGCCCCGAGGGCGCCCCGACCGTCCTGCTGTACGCGCACTACGACGTGCAGCCCCCGCTGGACGACGCCGCGTGGATCTCGCCGGCCTTCGAGCTGACCGAGCGCGACGGCCGCTGGTACGGGCGCGGCGCCGCGGACTGCAAGGGCGGGTTCATCATGCACCTGCTCGCGCTGCGCGCCTTGAAGGCCAACGGCGGGGTGCCGGTGAACGTGAAGGTGATCGTCGAGGGTTCGGAGGAGCAGGGCACCGGCGGGCTCCAGCAGTACGCGGAGGCCAACCCGGAGCTGCTGGCCGCCGACACGATCGTCATCGGCGACGCGGGCAACTTCCGCCTGGGCCTGCCGACGGTGACGGCGACCCTGCGCGGGATGACCCTGATCAAGGTCAAGGTCGACACCCTGGGCGGGAACCTGCACTCGGGCATGTTCGGCGGTGTGGCCCCCGACGCGCTCGCCGCGCTGATCCGGCTGCTGGACTCGCTGCGCTCCGAGGACGGTTCGACGACCGTGGACGGTCTCGCCTCCGACGCGGTGTGGGAGGGCCTGCAGTACCCGGAGGCCGACTTCCGCGCCGACGCGAAGGTCCTCGACGGCGTCGAGCTGATCGGTGAGGGCACCATCGCCGACCGGCTGTGGGCCCGCCCCGCCGTCACCGTGCTCGGCATCGACTGCCCGCCGGTCGTCGGCGCGACGCCGTCGGTGCACGCGAGCGCGGGCGCGCTGATCAGCCTGCGCGTACCGCCGGGTGTGGACACCGGCGAGGCCATCAAGCTGCTGGAGGCGCACCTGGTGGCGCACACGCCGTGGAAGGCGCGGCTGGAGCTGGAGGTCGTCGGTCAGGGCCAGCCCTTCCAGGCGGACACGAGCAGCCCGGCGTACGCGTCGATGGCGGCGGCCCTCAGTGAGGCGTACGACGGCCAGGAGATGCAGATCAGCGGCATGGGCGGGTCCATCCCGCTGTGCAACACGCTGACGTCGCTGTACCCGCGGGCGGAGATGCTGCTGATCGGGCTGAGCGAGCCCGAGGCGCAGATCCACGCGGTGAACGAGAGCGTGTCCCCGCAGGAGCTGGAGCGGCTGTCGGTCGCCGAGGCCCTGTTCCTGGTGAACTACGCGGCCTCCAAGAGCGTCTGACGGCCCGAAGCCGGCCGACGCCACCCCTTTGTCCGCCCAGGGCGCAGTGCGCCCTGGGCGGACTCCGCTCCCGGCGAAGCCGGGTGCCCGCGGCGGGGCCGGGCGCTTACGGTCGTCGGCATGGATCTTGTCGAAGTCATCCCCGCCCGGCTCCACATGCTGCGTTTCGCCATCGGTCAGGCCTACCTCTGGCAGGACGGCGGGGCCCTCACCCTGATCGACGCCGGCCAGGCCGGCTCCGCCGACGCCATCGAGGAGGCGATACGTTCCCTCGGGCTGGAGCCCGGGGGGCTGGAGCGGATCGTCCTGACGCACTGTCACCGCGACCACGTCGGCGCCGCGGGGGAACTCGCCGCCCGCCACGGCGCGCGGGTGCTGGCCCACCGGCTGGACGCCCCGGTGGTGCGCGGCGAGCAGCCGGTCCCCGAACCGGTGCTCCTGGACTGGGAGGTCCCGCTCTACGCGCACGGGCTGACGGCCCCCGAGGCCCCGCCGACGCGGGTCGACCGGGAGCTGGAGGACGGCGAGGTGCTGGACTTCGGCGGCGGGGCGGTCGTGGTCCACGCGCCGGGCCACACGCCGGGCAGCATCGGCGTGCACCTGCCCGAGCACGGGGTCCTGTTCACGGGGGACTGCGTGGCGGGCGTCGGCCAGGTGATGCTGGGGGTCTTCAACACCGACCGGGCCCAGGCGGTCGCCTCCTTCGGCCGGCTGGCCGCCCTCGCCCCCTCGGTGGCCTGCTTCGGCCACGGTGACCCCTGGACCGAGGAGACCGCGAAGGCCCTCGACGAGGCCGCGCGGGCGGCCGCGGCCTGAGCGCGGCCGGACCCCGGTGCGCGGGGCCGGGGTCCGGGCGCGGGTCAGGGGGTGGGGCGGCCCGACTCCAGGTAGAGGGGGTTGCCGCGTTCGCGGGCGCGCAGGGCCCAGTGCAGCCGTTCCCGGCGCTGCGGCGGGAGCAGGCCGGCGGCCTCCGACTCGGTGACGAAGCGCCAGGCCCGCAGTTCGGGGCCGGGCAGCCGCAGGCGCGCGATCTCCGGCTCCGACATCCGGCCGCCGTCGAACAGCAGCCGCAGTCCCCCGTAGGCCGGGGGTTGGGGCGGCTCCCAGTCGACGACGAGCAGCCCGGGGACCTGTTCCAGCGTCAGGCCGAGTTCCTCGGTGACCTCGCGTACGCCGGCCCGTGCCGGGGCCTCGCCCGGTTCGACCACGCCGCCCGGGAACTCCCAGCCCGGCTTGTACGTCGGATCCACCAGGAGGACCCGGTCCCGGTCGTCGAAGAGCAGGACCCCCGCCGCCACCGTCTCGCGCGTCGGTTCCGGGGTCTGCACGATGTCGCAGACCGCCGCCGTGCCGGTGCGTACGGCGTCGGCGATGCGCTGCGCCGTCTCCCGTACCGTCAGGCGCCCGTTGTCGACGAGGTGGGCGTCGGCGCTGAGCCAGCCCAGGGCCTGCTGGTACGCCGGGATGTGGTCGTACGCCCACCGGCGGATCCGTACGTCCACCACCTCGGGCGCGCCCGGCTCCCGACGGGTGGCGATGCGCTCCCGCAGGATCGTTTCCTCCGGGGCCAGCAGCACGTGCCGCACCGGGATCCGGCGCGCCGCGAGGCCGCCGAAGATCTCGTCGCGGTACTCCTGCCGCAGCAGCGTCATGGGCACGACCAGGATCCCGCCCAGCTCCGCCAGCATCGCCGCGGCCGTGTCCACGACCAGCCGCCGCCAGATCGGGAGGTCCTGGTAGTCGTCGACGTCGGCGAGGCGCTTGGGCGGCAGCAGCCGGCGCAGCGCGTCGCCGGTGAGCTCAGGGTCGTACAGGCTGCTGTCCGGAAGGAGTCCGGCCAGTTCACGGGCCGTGCTGGTCTTGCCGGCGCCGAAAGTGCCGTTGATCCAGACAATCACGTCTGCCCCTCTCCCTATGGCTCGCCTCGAAGCCCCCCGGTGGCTTGCCCGCCCCACCCTGCCACGGAAACCCGCCCGCCGGTCGAGTGCTTATGCTCGGGGGCGAGCGTAGATCACCGCCGGGGCGGGAGCCCTTCCGTCCCGCCCGCCGCCCGCCGCTTCCGGAGGTTCCCCCGCCGTGCCGCAGACCCGCCCCCCGTCCGAGCCCCGCTACGGCAACCGGCCGACCATGAAGGACGTGGCGGCCCGGGCGGGCGTCGGTCTGAAGACGGTCTCGCGGGTCGTCAACGGCGAGCCGGGGGTGACCCCCGACACCGAACGGCGGGTGCAGGAGGCCATCGAGGAGCTGGGGTTCCGGCGCAACGACAGCGCCCGTGTCCTGCGCAAGGGCCGCACCGCCACCGTCGGCCTGGTGCTGGAGGACCTCGCCGACCCCTTCTACGGCCCCCTCAACCGAGCGGTCGAGGAGGTGGCGCGCACCCACGGTGCCCTGCTCATCAACGGCTCCAGCGCCGAGGACCCGGACCGCGAGCGGGAGTTGGCGCTCGCGCTGTGCGCCCGCCGGGTGGACGGGCTGATCGTGATCCCCGCCGGGGACGACCACCGCTACCTGGAGCCCGAGATCCGGGCGGGGGTGGCCACCGTGTTCGTGGACCGCCCGGCGGGCGGGATCGAGGCGGACGTCGTCCTGTCGGACAGCTTCGGCGGCGCCCGGGACGGGGTGGCGCACCTGATCGCGGCCGGGCACCGCAGGATCGGCTTCATCGGCGACCACCCCCGCATCCACACCGCGACGGAACGCCTGCGCGGCTACCGCGAGGCCATGGCCGGGGCGGGCCTGCCGGTGTCGCGGGCCTGGGTCTCCCTCGGCTCGACGGCCCCGGAGCGGGTGGCGGCTGCGGCCGGCGCGATGCTGGCGGGCCCGGAGCCGGTCACCGCCGTCTTCGCCGGCAACAACCGGGTCACCGTCACCGTCGTACGGGTCCTCGCGGCGCTCCCCCGGCCGGTGGCCCTGGTCGGCTTCGACGACTTCGAGCTCGCCGACCTGCTGCGCCCGGGCGTCACGGTGGTCGCGCAGGACCCGGCGGCGCTGGGCCGGGTGGCCACGGACCGCCTCTTCCAGCGCCTGGCGGGCACCCGCCTCCCCCCGACCCGCATCGAACTCCCCACCCGCCTCGTGCCCCGCGGCTCGGGCGAACTGCCCCCGGCGGACTGACCGACGGACCGCCGGACCCGGCCTACGCCTGCCCGCCGGAACCCGCCAGCAGGTCGCCGAGGGGGCTGCGCCGGTACAGCACCAGCCGCCCGTCCCGGGCCCGCGTCAGCAGACCGGCGGCGTACAGCACCCGCAGGTGCTGGGACACGGCGCTGGGGGTGATCCGGAACCGGCGGGCGATCTCCACCGTGGGCATCGGCTCGTCGAGGAGGCGCAGCATCCGCGCCCGGGGGGCGCCGAGCAGGGCGTCCAGAGCGGACGCGTCGGCCGTGGGCACCGGGCCCCACAGCGTCGCCACGCCGCGGCTGGGATAGACCAGCAGCGGCGGTTCCTCGGGGCTGACCGGTGGCGCCGGCTTGTGGGCGAACACCGAGGGGACCAGGAGCAGTCCCCGGCCGTGCGCCTCGACGTGGTGGGCGGAGAGCATCCTGTCGACGTACAGCACCCCGTCCTGCCAGCGCAGGTTCGGGTGCATGCCGGCGAACAGCCGGCGGGCGCCGCCCATGGCCAGTTGCCGTGCGCGGTAGGTCATGTCCGCCTCCAGCAGCCGCCGCATCCGGGGCCACATCGGCCGGACGGCGATCTCCCAGTAGTCCCGCAGCAGGTCGCAGACGGCGTCGCGCAGGGCGGCCACCGGCTCGTCGTCCGCGCGGGCGGCGTCCGCGAGCGGTTCGGGAAGGGGGTCCGGGGCGTACGCGGCGGCCAGATCCCGCCGGACCAGGCCCGGCGGGGTGGCGCGGACCGCGTCCAGTTCCTGCTCGAACCCCGGGTCGAAGGCCGCCGGCCGGGGGGTGAGGAAGTCCGGCAGGGTGAGCCGCGGCGCGACCAGGGACAGCAGCAGCCGCGTGTCGAGCGGGCCGAGGCCGGTCAGGACGGACCCGCGCCAGGGCAGGTGGAGGGCCGAGAGCCCCGGTTCGCGCAGGACGCGCAGGCTGAAGACCGTCTCGCCCAGCGGGGAGAGCGCGAAGCGCGTGTCGGCGAGGTCCTCCACGCCGAGACCGAAGCTGATCATTAAGCGCCACGCTACATCCATTGGCCGCGGGGCGCGGGTGCCGTGGACTCGGCACATGACAGACACGACGGCCCGGCGGGCCGATCTGGGACGCGGAACCGTCCTGCTCCTGGCGTTGACCTGCGCGGTGGCGGTCGGCAACATCTACTTCCCGCAGGCGATCGGCCCCCTGATCGCGGCAGGGCTGGGCGTCTCGCCCGACACGGCCTCGCTCGTGGTGACGGGCACCCAGATCGGCTACACGGCGGGGATGTTCCTGCTGGTCCCGCTCGGCGACCGGCTGCCGCACCGGCCGTACCTGGTCACCCTGCTCGCGCTCTCCGGCGCGGCCCTGCTCGCCGCGGGCTGCGCTCCCGCGCTGCCGTTCCTCGTCGCCGCCGGCGTGTGCGTCGGGGTCTCCACGGTGGCCGCGCAGATCATCGCCCCGATGGCCGCCGGGCTGGTGGCCCCCGACCGGCGGGGGTCGGTGATGGGGACCCTGCTGAGCGGTTCCATCGGGGGCATGCTGCTCGCCCGTACGTTCAGCTCGACGCTCGGCGAGCGGCTGGGCTGGCGGGCCCCGTACCTGGCGGCCGCGGCCGTGGTCCTGCTCCTCGCGGCCGTCCTGGCCCGCGCGCTGCCGGCGTCGCCCCCGCCGCCGCGCAGCCCGTACCGGACGCTGCTGGCGGACTCGCTGCGGCTGCTGCGCACCGAGGGGGAGCTGCGCCGTTCCTGCGTCTACCAGGCTGCGGTCTTCGGCGCCTTCTCGGCCGTGTGGACCTGCCTGGCGCTGCTCCTGACCGGTCCGGCCTACGGCATGGACACCCGGGCGGTGGGGATGCTGGCCCTGGTGGGCGCGGTGACGATGCTGTGCACGCCGCTCGCCGGGCGCCTGGTGGACCGGCGCGGGCCCGACGGGCTGAACCTCGCCTGTCTGCTGGGGGTCCTGCTCTCGGCCGCCGTCCTCGCCGGGGGCCTGGCGGGCGGTGCGTGGGGGCTGGCCGCGCTGACCGCGGGCACGCTGCTGCTGGACGTGGCGCTGCAGTGCGGCACGGTCGCCAACCAGGCCCGGGTCTTCGCCGTGCGCCCCGACGCCCGGGGCCGGCTCAATACCGCGTACATGACCTGTGCGTACCTGGGCGGAAGTGCCGGCTCCTGGCTGGGCGTGCGGATCCACGGCCTGGCGGGGTGGGCGGGGGTGTGCGGCTTCGTGGCGGTGCTCGCCCTCCTCGCCCTGGGCCGCCACCTGGCGCGGCCCTCCGCGCGGCACGCCGACGGCCCGGCCCGCAGGGGTGCGGGCCGGGCCGTGCGGGGGCGTGGGGATCAGGCGGTCGCCGTCAGGGTGGCCGAGCGGCGCGGGATGGCGAAGGCATCGAGTTCGGCGCGGGTCAGGCCGGTGAGGGCGGTGACCTCGTCGGCGCCGACGGCACCGCAGTCGAGGCCGCGGACCAGGTAGCCGGCCAGGGCCTTGGCGGTGGCGGGCTCGTCCATGACGTCGCCCTCGATCTTGGCGACGTACGCCTTCAGACGGGCGGCGGCGGTCTGAAGACCCTCGCGGTAGAAGGTGAAGACGGCCGCGTAGCGGGTCGGCAGGTGCGCCGGGTGCATGTCCCAGCCCTGGTAGTAGGCGCGGGCCAGGGCGCGGCGGGTGAGTCCGTAGTGCAGCTTCCAGCCCTCGTGGACCTTCTCGGTGGTGCCGATGGGCAGCACGTTGGTCGAGCCGTCGGAGACCCGTACGCCGGTGCCGGCCGCGGCGACCTGCATGATCGCCTTCGCGTGGTCGGCGGCGGGGTGGTCGCTGGCCTGGTAGGCGGCGGAGACGCCGACGCAGGCGCTGTAGTCGAAGGTGCCGTAGTGCAGGCCGGTGGCGCGGCCCTTGGAGGCCTCGATCATCCGGGCCACGGTGGCGGTGCCGTCGGAGGCCAGGATGGACTGGCTGGTCTCGATCTGGATCTCGAAGCCGATCCGCCCGGTGCGCAGGCCGCGGGCCGACTCGAAGGCCTCCAGCAGCTGGACGAAGGCGGTGACCTGCTCCGCGTAGGTGACCTTGGGCAGGGTCAGGACCAGGTTGTCCGGGAGGCCGCCGTGGGCGAGCAGGCCGGAGAGGAAGACGTCGGTGGTGCGGATGCCGCGGTCGCGGACGTTGGACTCCATGCACTTCATGCGGATGCCCATGTACGGGGCGTTGGTGCCGTTGGAGTAGGCCTCGGAGATCAGGCGGGCGGCGCGGGCCGCGGCCTGGTCCTCCTCCTCGTCGGAGCGGACGCCGAAGCCGTCCTCGAAGTCCACGCGGAGGTCCTCGACGGGCTCGGTGGCGAGCTTGGCGCGGACGCGGTCGTAGACCGGTACGGCGAGCTCGTCGGAGATGCCGAGTACCTTGGCGAAGGTGGCGGCGTCCGGGGCGTGCTCGTCCATGGCCGCGAGGGCCTGGTCGCCCCAGGAGCGGACGGTGTCGGCGGCGAAGACGTCACCGGGGACGTAGACGGTGTGGATGGGCTGGCGGGTGCCGGGGTCGCCCGGGTAGTGACGCGCGAGTTCCGCGTCCACCGGCGCCAGGGAGGCGCTGATGCCCTCGCTGACCGCGCCTGCGAGGCTCGTCGCCACCTTCTCCTGCTGACCCATCGTGCACTCTCCTCTTTTCCGCTTCACGGAAGCTTAGATCCGCATAGCAGAATTTAGTCACGGGGTTCCGCTCAGTCAATGGTCCCTCCACCGCCTGGGACAAACGACTCGGGGCCGTGCGGTGACAATCACCACACGGCCCCGTAGGCCAAGAGATGCGCAGGTCAGGGACCAGGCGCCGGGTTACCCCGAGGTCAGCCCTTGCGCGCCTTGATCTCGCCGGTCAGCTGCGGGACGACCTCGAAGAGGTCGCCGACCACGCCGTAGTCGACCAGGTCGAAGATCGGGGCCTCGGCGTCCTTGTTGATGGCCACGATGGTCTTCGAGGTCTGCATGCCGGCCCGGTGCTGGATCGCGCCGGAGATGCCGGAGGCGATGTACAGCTGCGGGGAGACCGACTTGCCGGTCTGGCCGACCTGGTTGGAGTGCGGGTACCAGCCGGCGTCGACGGCGGCGCGGGAGGCGCCGACGGCGGCACCGAGGGAGTCCGCGAGGTCCTCGATGATCGCGAAGTTCTCGGCGCCGTTGACGCCGCGGCCGCCGGAGACCACGATCGCGGCCTCGGTCAGCTCCGGACGGCCGGTCGACTCGCGCGGGGTGCGGGAGACGACCTTGGTGCCGGTGGCCAGGGCGCCGAAGGAGACGGCGAGCGCCTCGACGGCGCCGGCGGCCGGGGCGGCCTCGACCGGGGCCGAGTTCGGCTTCACGGTGATGACCGGGGTGCCCTTGGACACGCGGGACTTGGTGGTGAACGACGCGGCGAAGGCGGCCTGGGTCGCGACCGGACCCTCGTCACCGGCCTCCAGGTCGACGGCGTCGGTGATGATGCCGGAGCCGATGCGCACGGCGAGGCGCGCGGCGATCTCCTTGCCCTCGGCGGAGGACGGGACGAGCACGGCCGCCGGGGAGACGGCGTCGTACGCGGCCTGCAGCGCGTCGACCTTCGGTACGACGAGGTACTCGGCGAACTCGGGGGCGTCGGCGGTGAGGACCTTGACGGCACCGTGCTCGGCGAGCACGGCGGCGGTGGCCTCGGCACCGGCGCCCAGGGCGACGGCGACGGGCTCGCCGACGCGGCGGGCCAGCGTCAGCAGCTCGAGGGTGGGCTTGCGGACGGCACCGTCCACGTGGTCGACGTAGACGAGAACTTCAGCCATGGGACTGCTCTCCTGCTATTGCGAAGTGTCTGGGGGCTTGAGAGGGGTGACCGAAGCTCTTAGATGAACTTCTGGCCGGCCAGGAACTCGGCCAGCTGCTTGCCGCCCTCGCCCTCGTCCTTGACGATCGTGCCGGCGGTGCGGGCCGGACGCTGGGCCGCGGAGTCGACCGCGGTGTAGGCGCCCTCGAGGCCGACCTCGTCAGCCTCGAGGTCCAGGTCCGACAGGTCCCAGGACTCCACCGGCTTCTTCTTGGCGGCCATGATGCCCTTGAAGGACGGGTAGCGGGCCTCGCCCGACTGGTCCGTCACCGAGACGACGGCCGGGAGGGAGGCCTCCAGCTGCTCGCTCGCGGAGTCGCCGTCGCGGCGGCCCGTGACGGTGCCGTCCTCGACCTTGACCTCGGAGAGCAGGGTGACCTGCGGGACGCCCAGGCGCTCGGCCAGGATCGCCGGGAGGACGCCCATGGTGCCGTCGGTCGACGCCATGCCCGTGATGACCAGGTCGTAGCCGGCCTTCTCGATCGCCTTCGCGAGGACCAGCGAGGTACCGATGACGTCGGTGCCGTGCAGGTCGTCGTCCTCGACGTGGATGGCCTTGTCCGCGCCCATCGACAGCGCCTTGCGCAGCGCGTCCTTGGCGTCCTCGGGGCCCACCGTCAGGACGGTGATCTCGGCCTCGTCCGCCTCGTCGGCGATCTGCAGCGCCTGCTCGACGGCGTACTCGTCGAGCTCCGACAGCAGACCGTCGACGTCGTCGCGGTCGACGGTCAGGTCATCGGCGAAGTGCCGGTCACCGGTGGCGTCGGGCACGTACTTCACACAGACAACGATCCTCAGGCTCACGCCGGCTCTCCTACCGCATCGTCTTTTTCTGATACCGCCTTGTGCAGGCAGCATAGGCGCCTTGTAGGGCGGGTCCCGGTCGGGGCGGCCCGCGCTCCGAAGGGAATGTTACTCGTCAGTACACAGTGGGTCTTCCCCGGTTGCAAGGCCGCTGAACTGTGATCTGTCCAACGCCGCCCGAACCCGCCCCAGCAGGGACGATTCAGTCCCGCAACGCGTTGAAGCGCCCCTGGTGGTACAGCAGGGGGCGGCCCTCCCCGGCCGGGTCCCCCGCCACCGCCTCGGCGATGACCACCCGGTGCGCCCCCGCGGGCACCCGCGCGACCACCCGGCACACCATCCACGCCAGCACCCCGCCGAGCAGCGGCACGCCGTGCGGGCCGGGGGCCCACTCGGTCTGCGCCCCGAAGCGGTCGGCGCCGCTGCGCGCGAAGAGGCCGGCGAGCTCCCGCTGGTGCTCGCCGAGTATGTGGACGCCGAGGTACTCGCTGTCGCGCACCGCCGGCCAGCTGGAGGCGCCGGTGCCGATGGTGAACGAGAGCAGTGGCGGGTCGGCGGAGACGGAGTTGAGCGAGGTCGCGGTGAAGCCGGCGGGCCGGCCCCCGGTCTCGGCGGTGATCACCGCGACGCCCGCGGCGTGCCGCCGGAAGACGGAACGCAGGAGTTCGGGAGAGCCGGGCAGGGGGTCGTCGTCGGAGGAGCCGAGGGACACGGGCGGGGCCGTGGGGGCCGTCATGGGGATGCTTCCTTCTGCCGCGGGGTCGCGGACGTGCTGGGGGGACCGGGGGCCTGGACGGGGGCCTTCAGCGGTCCCGACAGCGCGCGCTCGCATGGCGGACGAGGTCCACGTGGAGCCGCCCGTAAAGCAGGAGTTCATACCGCATGCGGCCAGCCTGGCGATCTCACGCGCGCGCAGTCAAGCCGCAGCGGGCAGATGTCGGGCGCGTCACGCTGCGTGCGGGCGCGCGTACCGGCGCGCCCGTCACACCGCGGCCCCCAGCGCGGCGATCACGTCGGCCTTGCGGGGCGTCCCGGCCGCGCGCCGGACGACCCGCCCGGCGGCGTCCAGGACGAGGACGGTGGGGGTCTTCTCGATGCCGAGAGCGCGCACCAGTGCGAGGTTGCGCTCGGCGTCGATTTCGATGTGCGCGACGCCGTCCACCATTTCGGCGACTTCGGCGAGGATCCTGCGGGTGGCCCGGCAGGGCTGGCAGAAGGCGGTGGAGAACTGGACCAGAGTGGCCCGCTCCCCCGGCTCCCGCCCCAGCTCGGCGGCGCCGAGGGGCCCCTTCCCGCCCGTCGCCCGCGTTCCTTCTCCGTGCCCGCGCACACCCGCTCCCGTCCGCCCTGTTCGCATGTACGTACCCTGGTCCGAGCATCCGTCCGGCGCCCGGCATTCCCCGCGTGACGAGAATCTCGCCCCGCGCGGGCGTCTGGGCTGGCCAGCGGGCCGCGTTTGGGGCACGATCCCCAATGGCCGCGTACCTACGCTGCCGTAACTTCCGGCCGGGAGCACCTCCCCAGGCAGAAAGCGGGGCCTCCCCCTCATGGCTGAGCTCGTATACCCCCCGGTGATCGGTGCCGCCCACACCCTCTTCCGCGCACTGGACATCCGGATCGACATGAAGGGCACCGAGAACATCCCGCGCAAGGGCGGGGCGGTCCTGGTGTCGAACCACATCGGCTACCTCGACTTCATCTTCGCCGGCCTGACCGCGCGCCCGCAGAAGCGCCTGGTCCGCTTCATGGCCAAGGAGTCGGTGTTCCGGCACAAGGTCTCGGGCCCGCTGATGCGCGCGATGAAGCACATCCCGGTGGACCGCCAGCAGGGCGAGACCGCGTACCAGCACGCGCTGGACTCGCTGCGCTCCGGCGAGATCATCGGGGTGTTCCCGGAGGCGACGATCTCCCAGTCCTTCACCCTCAAGAGCTTCAAGTCGGGTGCGGCGCGCATGGCCCAGGAGGCCGGCGTCCCGCTGATCCCGGTGGCCCTGTGGGGCACGCAGCGACTGTGGACCAAGGGCCGCCCCAAGGACCTCAAGCGCAGCCACATCCCGGTGACCATGCGCGTCGGCGAGCCGATCGAGGCGCCGAAGGACCAGTTCGCGGGCGCCATCACCCGCCGCCTGCGCGAGCGCGTGCAGGAGCTGCTGGAGGCGGCGCAGAGCGCCTACCCGGCCAAGCCGCAGGGCGCCGCGGACTCGTGGTGGCTCCCGGCCCACCTCGGCGGCACCGCCCCGACGGCCGCGCAGGTCAAGGAGCGCGAGGCCAACTGACCCCGGCCTACGGCCCGGCCGCGGGGGCACCCGCCGGATCCGGCGCCGCGCCCTCGCGCCTGCGGCGCCGGTGGGCGGCGACCCTGGCGCGCGTGGCGCACGCCGGGGTGCAGTAGCGGCGGGCGCTGCCGGGGCCGGTGGCGAGGAAGAGGCGGCCGCAGCCGGCCGCGGCGCAGGCCCCCCAGGCGAGGCGACCGTACTCGGCGAGCAGCTGGGCGAGGACGAGGGCGCCGGAGGCGAGGAACCACTCCCCCCAGTCCGCCCCGTCGCCCCGGTCCACGTGCAGGTGCCAGGAGTGGCCGTCGTGCCGGGTCAGCCGGGGCCGGGTGGCGCACTCCTCCAGCAGGGCGTTGAGGGCCCCGGCCGCCCGGTCCTCGTCGGTCTCGGCGAGCACCTCGGCCACGCGCCGGACGGCGGCGCGCAGTTCGTCCGCCTCCGCTTCCGTGAAGACCTCCGGGGCGAGTTCCTCCGGGCGTTCACCGTGCCGGGCGAGCAGTTCCGCCAGGGCGGCGCGCGGCAGCGCCGGGTCCGCGCGGACCGCCTCGGCCAGCTCGATCAGCCTGCGGGCCGCGGCGAAGCCGCCGCTCGGGTTCCGCCGGTCCGCCATGCACGGATCCTTTCATCCTGCACCCGTCTGACGTAACGTCTTTTTCGCTTAACACGTTACCGAACGCGGAGGGGGTTCGCCGATGGGCGGGTTCGGGCGGTATCTGGCGGCGGCGCTGGCGGCGCGCTTCGCGTCCGAGGGCATGGGCATGGCGGTGGTGCTGCTGGCCGTGGAGCGCACCGGCAGCGCGGCCCACGGGGCGTTCGTGCTGACCGCCTGGCTGGCGCCGCACGTGCTGGCCGCGCCGCTGGCGGGGACCGCCGCGGCCCGGGCCCGGCGGCCGCGGCTGTTCTACGCGGGCGCGCTGGCGGGGTTCACGGTGGCGGTGGCGGCGCTGTCGGCGCTGCTGGGCCGGGCTCCGGTGCCGGTGGTGCTGGCGGTGGCGGTGCTGGGCGGGACGTGTGGGCCCGTGGTGACCGGCGGGCTCTCCAGCCTGGTCGCGGGACTGCTGCCGCAGGGCCCCGCGCGGGACCGGGCGTACGGCTGGGACGCCTCCACCTACAACGCGGCGGCGGTGACGGCCCCGGCGGCGGTGAGCGTGGTCGGGGCGGTGCTCTCGGCCGGGCCCGCGATGGCGGTGCTGGCGGCTTCGGCGGCGCTGGCGGCGCTGCTGGCGGCGTCCCTGCCGTACGCGGGCCCGGGCGCGGACGCGGGCTCCTCCTCACCGGAGGGGCCCCGCGCCGGGCTGGGGGCGGGGCTGGCCGCCCTGTGGCGGGTCCGGGAGCTGAGGGCCATCACCTCGGCGACCACCCTGGCCTTCGTCGGCATCGGGTCGCTGACCACCACCTCGGTGCTGCTGGCGACCGGGCTCGGCAGTCCGGGCGCGGGCGGGGTCCTGATGACGGCCTTCGCGGCGGGTGCGCTGGCCGGGTCCCTGACGCTGGGCCGGATGACGGGCGTGGCGCCGGGCCGGCTGGCCCGCTGGGGCATGGCGGGCACCGGGGTGGCCCTCGTGGCGGCGGCGTTCACGCCGTCGGTGGCGCTGACGGCGGCGGCGTTCGCGGTGGCCGGCTACTGCGACGGGCCGCTGCTGACGGCCACGCTGCGGATCCGCTCGGAGAACGCCCCGGCGGCGGTGCGGCCGCAGGTGTTCACGCTGGGGGCGGGACTGAAGATCACGGCGGCTTCGACCGGCGCCGCCCTCGTGGGGCTGGCCGCCGCCGCGCCGCCGTGGACGCTGCTGCTCGGGATCGCCGTACTGCAGCTCGCGGCCGCCGCGCTGCACGCGCTGATGGCGGGAGGGAAGCCCGTACCGGCCGAGGGGGTCACAGAGCCGTCGGCAGGTTCCGCCACAGCTCCGGCCGGTCCGCGGACTCCTGGAGCGCCTTGAGCGCGGCGGGGTGCGGGGCGGCGTGGAGCTCGGGGTAGTCGGCCTCGCCGAGCTCGGGGCGGACCGGGAAGGCGAGCCGCTCCCGGTCGAGGCTGAACCGCGCGTCCACGCCGGGCTTGTTGCCGCGCGGGTCGATCCGCGACCAGGCCGCGGCGCCGGGCAGCCGGACGGCGACGAGCCCGTGGACCACCGGGGCCGTGCCGTCGTCCCGGGTCAGGCGCTGGTAGCACAGGGCCGCGGGGATGCCCTGGGCGCGCAGCAGGGCGGCGAGGGCGTGGGACTTGGCGTAGCAGATGCCGTTGCGGGTGGCGAGCACGTCGGAGGCGCGCCAGGAGACGCGCGGGTCGCCGGAGTCGGCCGAGTGCGCGATGGTGTCCCGGACGAATTCGAAGGCCCTCTTGGCGTATGAGTATGCATCGCCGGTGGCCGACCAGAGGGCGTCGGCGGTCTCCTGCACCAGGGGGTGCCAGTGGTCGATGGCCTCGTCAGAAGCCAAGTACGCGTGGATGTCCGGGTTTTGTTGGGTGAGCTGCATGGGCCGGAGCATAGGCATGCCCCTGACCGTAGATCAATAGATTTACGGTCAGGGGCATATCTATTCACTTATGCGGCAGGCCGCGGCAGCGGGCGCCCTAGCGGGACAGCTCCTCCTTGAGCGCCTGGAGGAAGCCGTCCACGTCCTCTTCCTGGGTGTCGTAGCCGCACATCCAGCGGACGTGACCGGCGGCCTCGTCCCAGAAGTAGAAGCGGTACCGCTGCTGGAGCCGGCGCGACACCTCGTGGGGCAGCTTCGCGAAGACGGCGTTGGCCTGCACCGGGTAGAGGATCTCCACCCCGTCCGTCTCGCGCACACCGGCCGCGAGCCGCTGCGCCATCGCGTTGGCGTGGCGGGCGTTGCGCAGCCACAGGTCCTTCGCGAGCAGGGCCTCCAGCTGCACCGACACGAAGCGCATCTTGGAGGCGAGCTGCATCGACATCTTGCGGACGTGCTTCATCTGCCGGACCGCGTCCGGGTTCACCACGACCACGGCCTCGCCGAACATCATGCCGTTCTTGGTGCCGCCGTACGACAGCACGTCGACGCCCACCGTGTTGGTGAAGGTGCGCATCGGCACGTCGAGCGAGGCCGCGGCGTTGGCTATCCGGGCACCGTCGAGGTGCACCTTCATGCCCAGGCCGTGGGCGTGCTCGCAGATCGCCCTGATCTCGTCCGGGGTGTAGACCGTGCCGAGCTCGGTGTTCTGGGTGATCGAGACGACCTGGGGCATGGCCCGGTGCTCGTCCTCGAAGCCCCAGGCCTCCTGGTCGATCAGCTCGGGCGTGAGCTTGCCGTCCGGGGTGGGCACGGCGAGCAGCTTGAGGCCGGCCATCCGCTCCGGGGCGCCGCCCTCGTCCACGTTGATGTGGGCGGTCTTGGCGCAGATCACGGCGCCCCAGCGGTCGGTCATCGCCTGGAGGGCGGTGACGTTCGCGCCGGTGCCGTTGAAGACCGGGAAGGCCTGCGCGTACGGGCCGAAGTGGCTCCGGATGACCTTCTGCAGGTGCTCGGTGTACTCGTCCTCGCCGTAGGCGACCTGGTGGCCGCCGTTGGCGAGCGCGATGGCCTCCAGGATCTCCGGATGCACCCCCGCGTAGTTGTCGCTCGCGAAGCCGCGCACCGCCGGGTCGTGGTGGCGGCGGGCGTCGGTCTTCACGGTTGCGGGGTGAGCCACAGACGCTGTCCGTTCACTTCGGGGGCGGGCCGCTCCCAGACGCCGGCGATGGCCTCGGCCAGCTCCTTGACGTCGGTGAAGCCCGCGAACTTGGCGTTGGGGCGCTCGGCGCGCATGGCGTCGTGCACCAGGGCCTTGATCACCAGGATCGCGGCGGCGGCCTGCGGCCCGTCCTCGCCCCCGGCCTTGCGGAAGGAGTCCGCCATGGCCAGGGTCCAGGCCTCGGCGGCCGCCTTGCCGGCGTTGTACGCGGCGTTGTTGGCGACCGGCTTGTGGGCGCCGGACTGGCTGATCAGCACGTAGCGTCCGCGGTCGCTGCGCAGCAGCCCGTCGT
The DNA here is from genome assembly GCF_039535215.1 of Streptomyces racemochromogenes. GTDB lineage: Bacteria > Actinomycetota > Actinomycetes > Streptomycetales > Streptomycetaceae > Streptomyces > Streptomyces racemochromogenes. The sequence continues at coordinate 6,411,691 of NZ_BAAAWT010000001.1, read as the reverse complement.
GGAAGGCCAGCGAGGTGTGCTGGACGGTGCGGATGAGCAGCTTCTCCAGGAAGGTCCAGTCCGCGAGGTCCACGTCGGTGAAGGTCTTGCTGCCGCGCCAGCCGCCGACCAGGTGGACCAGGCCGTCGATCCGGCCGAACTCCTTCTCGGTGCGCTCGGCCCAGGCCTTGGTGGCCTCCAGGTCGAGCAGGTCGACGGTGTCGCCGGTGACGGTGGCGCCTCCGTGGGCGTAGCGGGCGGCGTCGACGGCCTCCGCCAGGCGCGCCGCGTCCGCGTCGGAGGCCACGACCGTGGCCCCCGCCTCGGCGAGGCGCATCAGCGCGGCGCGGCCGGCGGGGCCGCCGGCCCCGGCCACCGCCACGACGGCTCCGTGGAGCGTCCCATTGCCGTTCATCCGTACAGCCTCCTGTGCGCGGTCGCTCACGCGGCGGCCCGCTCGGTGTCGTCCGCGTTCGCCGGGGTGATGCCCTTGGTGGAGGCGATCACGCCCTTGAGCTTCTTGGCGAGGGCCTCGTAGAACATGCTGAGGGGAAACTCGTCGGGAAGCACGTCGTCCACGAGCTTGCGCGGCGGCTGCGTCAGGTCCAGGGCGTCGGGGCCCTTGGCCCACTTGGAGCCCGGGTGCGGGGCGAGGTAGGTGGAGACCAGCTCGTAGGCCTTGAACCAGTGGACCAGCTTCGGGCGGTCGATGCCCGCGCGGTAGAGGTCCTCGATCTCGGCGCACAGCTGGTTGGTGACCTGCGGGGCACGCATCCAGTCGATCTTCAGCTTGTTGTCCGTCCAGCGCACGACGTCGTGCTTGTGGAGGTACGCGAAGAGCAGCTGGCCGCCGAGGCCGTCGTAGTTGCGGTTGCGGTCACCGGAGACGGGGAAGCGGAACATCCGGTCGAAGAGGACGGCGTACTGGACGTCACGGCCGTGCTCGTTGCCCTCGGACTCCAGCTTCACGGCCTCCTTGAAGGCGGTGAGGTCGCAGCGCAGCTCCTCCAGGCCGTACATCCAGAACGGCTGGCGCTGCTTGATCATGAACGGGTCGAACGGCAGGTCGCCGTGGCTGTGGGTGCGGTCGTGGACCATGTCCCACAGGACGAAGGCCTTCTCGCAGCGCTCCTGGTCCTCGACCATGCGGGCGATGTCCTCGGGCAGCTCGATGCCCAGGATGTCCACGGCGGCGCCGGTCACCTTGCGGTAGCGGGCGGCCTCGCGGTCGCAGAAGATGCCGCCCCAGGTGAAGCGCTCGGGGGCCTCGCGCACGGCGATGGTCTCCGGGAAGAGCACGGCGGAGTGGGTGTCGTAGCCCGGGGTGAAGTCCTCGAGGGTGATGCCGAGGAAGAGCGGGTTGTCGTACCGGGTGCGCTCCAGCTCGGAGAGCCACTCGGGCCACACCATCTTCAGGACGACGGCCTCGAGGTTGCGGTCCGGGTTGCCGTTCTGCGTGTACATCGGGAAGACCACGAGGTGCTGCAGGCCGTCGGCGCGCTGGGCGGCCGGGTGGAAGGCCAGCAGGGAGTCGAGGAAGTCCGGCACGCCGAAGCCCTGGGCGACCCACTTGCGCAGGTCGGCGACGAGCGCCGCGTGGTACGCGGTGGCGTGCGGCAGCAGCGGGGACAGCTCCTCGACGGCGCCGGCGACCCGCTCCACGGCGGCCTCGACGTCGGCGCGGGCGGGGGCGCCCTCGGCGTCGAAGTCGATCGATCCGTCCTTGGCCTGCCAGGGGCGGATCTCCTCCACGGCGGCCTTGAGCACGGGCCAGGCGGGGTGGTCGACCACCCGCGCGCCAGCGGTTATCACGGCACCGCCGGAGCCCGGCACAAGAGTTTCCGTCATGTCACTTCCTCCACAGGAGAACCTCGCGTTAAGACAGCGTATGCATGCGAGGCTCCCCTGCTCAAGAGGAATCTAAGGAAAATATCCTGTGGGACCCCCCACTCCACCGGAAGTCTTCCCGTAACTCACGGTGGAATCCACCACTCCGCCTAGTAGTTGACCCGTTCGGCCTCCCCCGCGGCACGGCGAAAAGAAAGAGGGGACTCCCCCACTCAGGCGCGCTCCCCACCGCCGCGCTCCTCCCGGAAGTGCGGGATGACCTTCTCCCCCCACTGCCGCAGGGTCTCCAGACAGGCCTCCTGCGGCACCGTCCCCATCTGCACCAGGCACATCACCTCGTCCGCGCCGGCCGCCCGCAGCCGCTCCACGTACGCGATGGCCTCGTCCGCGCTCCCGTAGGCGTGGTCGGCGTTGAAGGTGGCGGTGGAGGTCGGCCGCACCGGGATGTCCAGCTCGTGCAGCCGGGCCACCACCTGCTCGGCGGCCCGGCGCATCTGCGCCGTCTCGTCGGCGCCGGCCACCACCGCCTCGTCCGGCACGCCCGCGCCGCCGTACCAGTGCCCGATGGACTGCGCGAAGAACCGCTGCCCCCGGACACCGATCCGGCGCGCCTCCCGGGGGTCGTCGAGCACGATGGTCGGGCAGAGCACCGAGAAGTGGTCGTTGACGGCCGTGGAGACGAACCGGCTGCCGTCGCGGGCGGCGAGCGCGGCGTCGTACACCGCCCGCATCCCCGCGATCGACTCCGGCCCGGCGAAGCCCATCACCAGGGCCCCGACGCCCAGTTCGGCGGCCTGCACCAGGGTCTCGCCCCGGCTGCACGCCAGGAACAGCGGCGGATGGGGCCGCTGGGCCGGGCGCGGCAGGATCGGGTGGGGGCCGATGTCCAGCAGTTCGCCGCGGTACTCCAGCTCCTCCTCCTGCCAGGCCTTCCCGATGATCCGCAGCGCTTCCTCCACCTCGGCGGTGGTGCGCTCCCGGTCCACCCCGCACAGCGAGGTCTCCTGCTCGGTGCCGCCGCGCCCGGCGCCCAGGTCGAGCCGCCCGCCGGAGAGCAGGTCGAGCATCGCGGCCCGTTCGGCCACGCGCACCGGGTGGTTGAAGTTGAAGGGCATGCACACGACGCCGTGGCCGATGCGTATCGTGTCCGTCCGGGCCGCGACCCAGGTCAGGAAGACCTCCGGGGCACTCATGTGTGCGTACCACTTCAAGGAGTGGTGCTCGACGGCCCAGATCCGGTCGAATCCCATGCGTTCGGCGAGGACCGCCTGCTCGACGCAGTCCCGGATGACCTGGTGTTCCCGTTCCACGGTCGGATCGGCCAGCTGAGCCTCGAAGATCACGGAGAATTTCACGATGCCTCCAGGGATGCGTCCCGTGCCCGGTCTTACTTCGATTAGGAATATGACTAGTAGTCAGACTTCGAAGAAGCAAGAGCTCCCGCCGACCGCGTGGGCGGTGCTCGGCCTGCTGTCGTTCCCCGGCGAGCGCACCGGCTACGAGCTGAAGAAGTGGGCGGACTCCTCCCTCCGCTTCTTCTACTGGTCGCCCGCGATCAGCCAGATCTACGCCGAACTGCGCCGCCTGGAGGAGCTGGGATACGCGGCCTCCGCGCGCTCGGGGCCCGAGGAGGTCCGCGCCAAGCGCCGCTACGCCATCACGGAGGCGGGCCGCGAGGCCCTCGCGGGCTGGGCCTCGGACACCGCGGACGCCGGGCCTCCGGTGCTCAAGCACGGGCTCCTGCTGCGGATCTGGCTGGGACACCTGGCCGAGCCGGAACGGCTGCGCGCGATGGTCGAGGACCACGTGGAGCGGACCCGGCGCGAGCTGGCCGCCGTGCGGGAGGCGATGGAGCACGCCGCGGACGTACCGGAATGGGCCTTCCCGGTGCTCGCCCTGCGCTGGAGCGAGCGGCAGCACCTGGCCGAGCTGGACCTGGCCGGCGCCCTGCTCGACGACCTCCGCGAGGCCGCGGCACGGACCGCCGGAGCCGGGGAGAGGCCCGCCGGGCACGTCCCGGGAGCCGGGGAGCGGGCCGCCGGGACCGCCGGCTGAGCCGGTGCGCGGCCCGTCGGCACGGCGCCGCGTCAAGCCGGCGGGGACGCGCCCACGCAGGGGTGACGCGACGCGGCGCCCCCAGCCCGCCGGGCGGCGCGCACCCCTGGCGGGAAGCGGCCGGAGGGCTTCCGCGGGCCCTTGCACGACCGGTCCCATCGCGCGCGGGGCGCACTAGCATGCGTCCTCACCGCGCGCGGCCGGTCGGGACACCGCGACCGTGCGGGGAGCCGCCCTCGACGGAAGCGAGAGAACCTTGACTTTCCTCACCATCGGTCACCGCGGGGTCATGGGTGTCGAGCCGGAGAACACCCTGCGCTCGTTCCTGCGCGCGGAACGCTGCGGGATGGACGTCATCGCGCTGGACGTGCGCCTCAGCAAGGACGGCGCCCTGGTCGTCCTGCACGACGCCGAGGTCGACCGGACCACCGACGGCACGGGCGCCGTCGCCGACCTGACCCTCGCCGAGCTGCGCGGGCTGGACGCCGGTCAGGGCGAGCGCGTCCCGGTCCTGGAGGAGGTCCTGGACGCCGTCCGCGTCCCGCTCCAGGTGTCGGTGCGGGACCGGGCCGCGGCCACCGCGCTCGCGGAGCTGATCGTGCGCCGCGACCTGGGCGCCCGGGTGGAGGTGGCCTCCGGGGACGGGGAGCTGCTCGCGGAGGTCGCCCGGCGGGCCCCCGGCGTCCGGACGGCCCTGCACCCGGAGCGGCCCGGCGCGGCCGCCGAGGACCTCGTGGACCTGGCGCTGGCGGCGGGCGCCCGCACCGTGGCCCTGGACATCCGCCGGCTCACCCTGGAGACGGTGGAGGCGGCCCACGCGGCGGGGCTGCGGGTGACGGGGCGGGCGGTCGACACCCTGGACCGGCTGCGGCTGGCGCGGGCCCTGCAACTGGACGGCGCGGCCACCGACTTCCCGGAGGTCCGCAGCACCGGGCGCTTCACCGCGTAGGCGTACTACAGCGCCTTGACCAGCAGCTCGAAGGCGAGGTCGTCGCGGAGCGGCACGCCGAAGCGCTCATCGCCGTAGGGGAAGGGGCTCAGTTCGCCCGTGCGCTCGTAGCCGCGTCGCACGTAGTAGGCGATGAGCTCCTCCCGTACGTTCACCACGGTCATCCGCATCTGCTCGGCGCCCCAGGTCTCGCGGGCCCGGCGCTCGGCCTCCGCCAGGACCTCCTTGCCGAGGCCGGCGCCCTGGAGCCCGGGGCGCACCGCGAACATGCCGAAGTAGGCGTGGTCCCCGCGGTGTTCGAGCTGGCAGCAGGCGACGAGTTCGCCCGCGCGCTCCACCACCAGCAGGATGCCGTCCGGGTCGGCGATGATCGCGCCCACGCCCTCGGGGTCGGTGCGCTGCCCGTCCAGGAAGTCGGCCTCCGTGGTCCAGCCGGCCCGGCTGGCGTCGCCGCGGTAGGCCGACTCGACGAGGGCCACCAGGTCCGGTACGTCCGCCTCCACGGCGCTGCGGAAGCTGAGGGCGGCGGCGGGCTGGGCGGTCGGCATCGGGGGCTCCGTTCATCGCGGCGGCATATGACATGCCTCGTACGGCAAGCAGAGCCTAACCCGGGTCGGCGTGAGGGCGGCGTGAGCAGGGAATCCCTTCTGCTGACGCCGACGAACCGGGAGGTTCCGCCGTGCACGGATCCGCGATGCCCCTCACCCTGGCCTGGATGCTCGTGGCGCTGTGCGCGGCGAGCGGCGGGTACTGCCTGCTGCGGGCGCGCAGAGCGGACCGGCGCACGCGCGGGGCGGCGGCCGGCGAGGCGGTGATGGGCTTCGGGATGGCGGCGATGGCCCTGCCGGCGGACACCGGGCCGTGGGGCCCGGCGGTCCTGCTGGCCGTCTTCTGCGGGGCGGCGCTGCACGCGCTGTGGCTGCTGCGCGACGGGGTGCACCACGCGCACCACCTGGTCGGCTCGCTGGCGATGGCGTACATGGCCCTAGCCATGACCGCCGGACACGGGCACGGCCGGGCGGGGCTGCCCGTGGTGACCGGGGCGCTCCTCCTCTACTACGCCGGGTACGTGCTGCTGGGCGGGGCCCGGCTGGTGACGGCGGGCGGGGCCGCGCGGCCGGTGGCGCCCGTCCCGGGCGGGGCGCCGGGCGGAGTGCCGGGCGGGGCCGGGGAGCTGACGCGGGCCTGCCGACTGGCCATGGGGACGGGGATGTTGGCGATGCTTCTGGCCATGTGAGGCCCGCGGCAAGGGGGTCGGGGCGCGGGGGTGACGTGTCCTGCGTCACCAATGCCCCGAGCCCGTACCGGTGGGCGGGGCCGCGCTCATAGGCTGGCGGACATGATGGTCCCCGCCGCTCTCCTGCTGCTCGGCGCACTGACCGCGGTGCTCGCGCCCCGCCTGCTGGCCCGGGCCCAGTGGCCCGAACGCGAACCGGTGGTCGCGCTGTGGGTGTGGCAGTGCGTGGTGGCCGCGACCCTGCTGTGTCTGGCGCTGTCGATGCTGCTGAGCGCGGCCGCCGCCTGGCAGGCGGTGCGGGGCCGGCTGTTCGCCGCGGCCCCGCACGGGGTGGCCGACGCGTACGCGCTGGGCGCGGAGGGCGGCGCCTGGGCCGCGGGTACGGCGCTGGCGCTGGCCTGCGGGGGGCTGTGGACCGGGGCGATGCTGGCGCGGGAGGTGCTGCGGGCGCGGGCCCGGCGACGCGCCCGGGGCGCCGAACTCCTGGTCCGGGCCCCGCTGCTGCCGGGCGAAGACCCGGCCGCGGCGCGCCTGGTGGTGCTGGAGGGTCCGCGTCCGGAGGCCTGGTGGCAGCCCGGGCCGGCGCCGCGGCTGGTGGTGACCACGGCGGCGCTGGGCCGGCTCAAGGGCAGCCAGCTCGACGCGGTGCTCGCGCACGAGCAGGGGCACGTGGCGGCCCGGCACGACTGGCTGCTGCACTGTTCGCGGGCGCTGGCCCAGGGGTTCCCGCAGGTGCCGGTGTTCGCGGCGTTCGAGGCGCAGATGCACCGGCTGGTGGAACTGGCGGCCGACGACGTGGCCTCGCGGCGCTACGGCCGGCTGACCGTCGCCCTGGCCCTGGTCGGGCTGAACGAGGACCGGGGCGTGTTCGGCCCGTGCGGGCCCGAGGAGGCGCACGTCCCGCAGCGGGTGCGGCGGCTGTTGTCGGCCCCGCCGCGCCTGTCGCCGACGCGGCGGCTGAGACTGACGGCGCTGGCCGCGCTGGTTCCGGCCGTTCCGCTGCTCGTGGCCTTCGTACCGGGGCTGAGCGCGCTGACCTGAGGGCGCGGCCCGCGTGCTGACAGGATCAAGGGCATGCGGAACACGTGGCTTTCCAGGGCCGGGGTAGGCTGCGCGCTGCTCGCGGCCGTGCTGACCGTGCTCGTGGTGGCGCACTGGCCGCCCCTGATCTCGTACGACGACCGGCTCGCGCGGGACCTGCACGCCTACGCCGTCACCCATCGCGGGGTCACCCACCTCGTGCGGGTCCTCGCCGACTGGGTCTGGGACCCGTGGACGATGCGCGCCGTGGCCGCCGTGGCCTGCCTGTGGCTCTGGTCGCGCGGGGACCGCTCGCGGGCGGTACGGGTGGGGGCGGCGGTGCTGGCGGCAGCGGCGGTGCAGCAGGGACTGAAGGCGCTGATCGGCCGGGCCCGCCCGCAGTGGCCGGATCCGGTCGCGACGGCGCACTTCGCGGCGTACCCCTCGGGCCACGCGATGACGGCCACGGTGGTGTGCGGGCTGCTGCTGTGGCTGCTGCCCGCGAAGGCGCCGCGGGGCGCGGTGGCCGCGGCCTGGACGGTGGCGGCGGTGTCGGTGCTCGGGGTCGGCTTCACCCGGATCTACCTGGGCGTCCACTGGTTCTCGGACGTGCTCGCGGGCTGGCTGCTGGGCGTGGCCGTGGTGTCGCTCGCGGCGTTCCGGCATGCCTGCCCGGGGCGATCCCCCGCGTCGCCCCGAGCAGATCTGTGACCATGGCGAACGGGTGAATCCCCAGCGCTAGGGCCTGCATCGACGCCCGCTCCTCTGGGTTCCTCTGGGTTCCTCTGGGTTCCGTGGGGGAGATCATCTCCCATTTTTCTCCCACACTCTCCCCCAGCAAGTCGACGGCCCCCCTTCGGCCACGAAGGGGGGCCGCCTTGCGCCGGCCACCGCCGAGGGGGCCACCTGGCAGGGCGCCGGCACATCCGGAGAAGCAACCGTTCGATCGACCGATTCTCCAAGATCAGAAAATGCGGGATACATCCCGCAGACAAAACGATCTTGATGTTTAAGTGTTCAGTGGGTGCAACCCGCTACGCCCCCGTGGATCCTCGAAGCCCGTATCAGACTCGGGGACCGGATCCGCGACGCCCGCATGGAGGCGGACCTCACCCAGGAGAAGCTTGCCGAGTTGGCCGGGGTAGACCGGACCACCCTGCAGAAGACAGAGGCCGGCAAGACGGATCCGAAGTTCTCGCAGCTACTCCGCCTTGCGCGCGCCCTTCGCCTCCCGGCGAGGGACCTCATGCCGTAGCGCTACTCTTCAGCCGCCCACTTTCGGCCATCGGGCGGGGTTCCCATCCTGCCCTGTCATATGCCGGTCCGGTAGACGTAGCGCGCATATATGCACACGTAGTGTTCGCACGGGGTGTGAAGCCGCGCAGCGAGATCCCGCTCGCCCTCACCGCCGTGGGGGCGAGCGGGAGGTGTATCCCTATCCCCAGCCGATGTCGGCGGTCGTCGGCGTGGGGGTGGGCGTCGGGGTCGGTCCGGCCGGCGCGATGCCCCAGCCGATGTCGGCGACGACGGCCGGAGCCGGCGCGGTCGGTGCTTCGTCGGCGGCTGCGGGTACGGCGAACGCGGCGGCGGCAACTGCCGCTGCGGCCAGGGCCAGGCGTTTGGCGATCATTTCAACCCCTCCCGATTCGAACAGGCGAGTGGTTGCCCGTTCCGGTTCGAAACATTGCCATGTGCATGTGCCTGCGTCCAGACTCGTCAGGCTGTCAGTACAGGCAGTGCGCGATCCGGAAGAAAGGGGAACCGTGGAAGCCGACGACGAGAACGGGTCGATACTGCCGCTCACCGCCCAGGACATTGACGACTACAAGGCCGTCGCGGCCGGCGAAGCCCTGGACGGGACCCCCGAGCGGCTCCTCCGGCTCGGCCTCGTCGTGCAGAGCCACTACGCCGACGAGCACCCCGTCGCTGTCGACCCCCGTGACGCCCTCCAGAAGCTCCTCGAAGCCAGGCAAGCCGAACTCTCCGCAGTCATAGAGCAGCTGAGGCTCCTACCCCAGCTGGAGGCCCTTCAGGCCGTCTACGAGCCGAGGCGGAAGGTCGGGCAGGCGGGAAGTGAGCTGCTGCAGACCATGACACAGATGGATACCCGCATCGGCGAGGCCTCGTCACGCGCGACCGTCGAGTGCCTGTCGGCTCAGCCCATTCCTCGAGCGCGCCGGAACCCGAAATCGCTCAAGACCGGCCTCGATCGCAGCCTCACACTGCTCCGCCGGGGGGTGGCGGTGAGGCTCCTCTACGGGCCTGCCGCACTGACCGAGCCCGAAACGCGTGACTACGTGGAGCAGTTCATTGCCGAGGGCGGTGGCGTGCGGATCCACCGGCAGCCGTTCATCCGGACGTTAATCGTGGACAGCAGCAATCTCTTCATCGACGACTACTCCGGCCCTCAGCCCGGGGTTGCCGCCGGGTGGCACATCACCGATCGCGCCGCGGTGGCCTGGGCGCGCCGGGTGTATACGCACCTGTGGGAGTCGTCCTACACGTGGGCGGAGTCCCTGGCCTGGGACACGAATGTGCTGACGGAAAGGCAGTTGAAGATCTTGGGCGACATGGCCGCCGGCTATGCCAAGGAGACCATCGCTCATCGGATCGGCATCAGCCTTCGCCAGCTCACCGCAGATCTGACGGAAGCCCGCATGACCCTGGGGATGCGGTCCACGTACCAGCTGATGGGCTGGTACGGGCGGTGGGAGGCGCGCCGTTAGGGGGATGCAGGGCAAGGCCCGATCGGCGATCTAGGATCTGCGGGTGGCAATCGAACTGACCAACGACTTGATCCAGCTCCAACGCACGTCGGACGCGGCACACGAGGCCGTCCGCGCAGACCCGACCCCCGAGGCCTGGGCGGCCTGGCGGGAGGCGGCTGGCGCGGCCCAGGCCGCGGTCACCGCCTACGCGAAGGAGATCGGCGAGCCCCGCAACAAGGTCGAGGCCGCGGTGAAGAAGGTGGTACGGCACTCCGAGCCCGGGGAGTAGGCCTCGGCAAACACCAGCAACGGCACCAGTCGCACCCCTACCGTTGCGGTATGACCCCAAATGCAGGAGTGATCCGGGCGGCCAAGGCGAGTCGGCGGGGCGTCCGCGACCACAACGCTGACGCAGCGGCGATCCATCTCGTACCCGACACTGCGGTGGTGGGCGCGGCCGTCGTGGACGGCATCGGCAGCAACCCCGAGGTCGCCCGATTCGCCGATATCGCGGCGGAGGTCGCGGCCCGAGTCGGTGCTCGCAAGACCGCGACGCTCGGCATTCTGGCCGCGGCCGAGCTGGTGGGTGCGCCGGCCGCTGCGAGCATCTCGCCGGACGGGGTCGCCGTCGTCGCGATTGCCGAGCCCGGCTCGGACACGTCCATCGCCTGGACGGGCGACGCCAGGGTGTACGGCTGGGACGGTGCGGTGCTGCGGCAGCGGAGCACTGACCACACGGTCGGGCAGTACCTCCGCATCAACGGGGGTGTCGCCATCGAGCTAGCCGAGGCCCACGACAACTGGATCCGGGCGACGCTCGGACGCTCATCCATCGCCACCGTGCATTTCGCGGAGGTCGAGGACCAGCTGGTCCTTCTCACGAGCGACGGCGTTCATGACACGCTGGGGCACGAGCAGCTGCAGAAGCTCGTCGAGGCCCACGCCGACGACCCGCAAGCGCTGGCGGATGCCCTCGTTGCGGCGGTCGAGGCCGACGGCGACGGCTACCGGGACGATGCGACGGCAGTCGTCCTGCTCGTCGGGGCCTGACATGCCTCCGCCCGTCGGTCGCTGTCCCGACGGGCGGAGTAGCCGGCGCAGCAGCATCCCCGCTAGCTAGTGCCGGTGTGATGCGCCCATTCTGGTGGAGGGGTCTGACAATCACATGCGCCAATCGGCGTAGAATCGAACTTGTGTCCGATCTGCCGCCCGACCTACCCCGCCTCCGCACCCTGGAGACGTGGCTCGAGATGACCCTCGCCCGGGTCCAGCGGCAGATCGCCGTCGAGGAGGCGCGCCAGGCCGAGGTCGCCGCCCGCCTGCCTCTCCCGCCGCCACCAGACTGGGAGCTCGAGCTGGACCTCGGCCGCCGGCCGGTCCGCGTCCACGTCGGCGGGTGTGGCATCGGCGGCAAGGGCTTCCGCCGCAGGCCGCTCACCAGGGAGGCGGCGCTTCGTGCCCTCGGCGTCGACCAGCTGGAGTCGTGCCCTTACTGCCGGTCGGCCGCCGCGCTCGGCGTGCTGGACTGACCGACCGGCCGCAGGCTGAAGAGATGGGCCAGGCGCCGATCCTCGTACACCGGATCTCACCGTCGGGCGGCCGACGGGTGGTGATCCGCGTCCACGGTGTCGACACCGTCCTCGGCGTGGCCTACTCGGACGCCGACCTGATTGAGTTTCTGCGCCGGATCGAGGTGCCGGATCCGGACGAGCTGGTGCTCGGCGACTCTGAGGTCATCGCCTGGCAGGGCGGAAGGCCGCACGTGTACGAGGAGACCGACGAGCCGTAGGCGCGCGACGACCCTCCCGTGGGGAGCCGGGAGGGGCGCCGGCCCGGGATGGTCCGGTGGCAGCACCGTAGACCCGCAGGTCGAGCGGCGGTAGGCATATGACAGAGGGAGTTCCGAAAACGAGATGCCCGCCCCCGCTGGATGCGGAAGCGGGCGTCCGTCGCGCTGGGCAGCCTCAAGTGGTCTGCCACATCTCCCGGAGTTCACGCAGCACCTGGGGCCACGAGGAATCATCTGGCAGTGAGATGAGCCCGGCGTCAGCGAGCGAGGCCGTGATGGCGCGGGCAGACGGGATGCCACGGCCGTACCACGTGCTGTAGTCGGGGTACGGAGCGCTCGGTAACACCTCAGCCGCACGGGCAACCACTCGGTCCAGAACCCCAAGGTGGCCGATGCCCTTGTGCTCAAGCACGAACCGTAGAACTTGGACAGCCGTCCCGGGCGGCAGGCCGAGCTGTGCATCCGCGGCCCGTGCGGCATCGGGGCCGAAGATCTCCTCCAAAGCTCTCGGGTCGAGCGAGGCGAGCAACTCGGCCATGGCTGGCGTAAGCATCTTGTCTCGGGCAATCTCGCGCAGAACGCTTCTCACATCCTGCGCCACCACGTCGGGGACCTGTCCGGAGGTGTGGGCCGCCACGGCCGCGGCCAGGTGTGATGACGCGCGCCAACGGTCGCTTGGATTCTCCCGGGAAGCCAGCACCGTGAAGATCTCCGGGTAGTACAACCCGAGATCAGAGAGAGCGGCGGCTACCTCCGCCCTCCCGCCAGCCCAGGCGCTGAAGGCGGCTGGCTCTAGAGACATGCCGGCTCGCTGGGCCAAGGCAGCCCAAGGGGCTGCAGCGGAGACTGCCCACGGGATCAAGGAGAGATACCGCAAGGCGTCTGCGCTAGGCATGTCGGGGCGCCGAGCTACATGGCTGACGAGGGATGTCAGGTGGAAGTCAAGGCCGTCATCGGCGCCCCGGAGTCGCCCCCAGACTGAGCGACAGTTCCTCCACAGTTCTTCACTGACCCTCTGCTGGGTGCGTAGTAAACGAATCTGGCTGCTCAGGCCACCGGTAAGCGCATCGCCTTCTGGGTCCTCCGCCGCTTGTAGGCGCAGAAGGGCCTCCTGGACCGCTTCCTCCAGAGGCAGCCCCGACACGTCGCCTGGTGCCAACGGTCCGCCGAGCGCCTCCCTGCAGTTCCGCGCCAATTCGGCCCACGCCGACTCGCGCTGCTTAGCCTTCAGCTCTGCCTGTTCGCGCTCGACTATGCGTCGACCCGCAGCCGTACTCGCCTGATTCAATAGCGGCTCGCCGGCGACGACGCGCCGAGTGATCTCCTCCCGCTCCGCGACGAGCAGTTCGGCTACAGGTACGTCCTCCCTCAGGATGGTGATCAGTGGTGCGATGCCAGCCTCCCTGAGTTCAGCGATCCAAGGAGCAACCTTGCTGGCAGGGCTGGAGAGGTGGCCTGCGAGCCGCTCTTCCAACGCCTTCGTGGTCTGTCCGACGTACCGAACGACTCCGTCCCGCGGATCGGAGAGGGCGTAGATGCGCCCCACGGCCGGGCTCACGACTCCTCCAGTTCCCTGGCCGCGCGCTGCTGTCCGACGGAGGGCCGGTGTCCTGCCCGCAGCTCCGGCACGTACTTGTAGAGCGTGGTCCGGCTGATACCTAGCAGCTTGGCGATCGAGGTGATCGACGCCTCGGGGTTCGCCAGCATGGAACGCGCGTGAACGATCTGCTCCTGCGTCATAGCTGGCGGCCGCCCAATGCGTTCGCCGCGGGCGCGCGCCGCAGCGAGGCCCTCGTGGGTGCCCTGGACGATGAGTTCGCGGATGAACTCGGCGAGCGCGGCGAAGACATGGAAGACGAGCCTGCCGCCGGGGGTGGTGGTGTCGAGCGCTTCGTGGAGTGAGCGGAAGCCGATGCCGCGCTTGCGGAGGCCGGCGACGATGGCGATGAGGTCCTGGATGGACCGGCCGAGTCGATCGAGGGATGGAACGACGAGGGTGTCGCCGGGGCGGGCGTACTCCAGCGCCTTCCAAAGTTCTTCGCGCTCGACAGTCTTGCCGGACTTCTTGTCGGCGAAGACCTTGGCGCAGCCGCAGTCGGCGAGTGCGGCGATCTGTCGGTCGAGGTTCTGTCCCTTGGTGGAGACGCGGGCGTATCCGATGAGGACGCCGGTCACGTTGGCGGGGAACGCGGCGAGGGTGTCTTCGCCGTCGGCTGCCCACTGGGCGGCGGTGGTCATGAAAGAACCGTACAGAAAAGGGTGGTTGATGGGTGATGAACGTGTTGAGTTTTTGGACACCCTTTATGGACGGCATGCGGGTCTAGAAGTGCCTGGATGGCTCCACCGAGGCACACCGTCCAACAACCGATCGATTGATGAACAGCCAGTCCGTACCGGAACAGCGTGAAGCCCCTACTGCGTGGGCAGCAGGGGCTATCAATCAAGCTCCAAGCTTGGGTGCTCCGCCCACGGCCGTCACGAGCCGATCGAACGCAGCCAAGGCTGCTGGGTGGTCTTCATGCGGAAGTGCCGATCTTTCCATCACACCGAGGTAGCCGATGACTGCTGCAGGGAGAACCTCGGCCTCAGGGGTCAGCCGTTCGATCGCTCTCCGTTGGTACTGGAACAGGACCGACTCCTTGACCCGCTCGTTCCCGAACGACGCATGTTCATCCACGCGATCGAGGCTCGGCCCAACCTGTTCGGCCACTTCCACCCGCCACTCGCCGACCAACTGAACGAGCGCCTCGCGCACTTCTCGCTGCTGTCGCTTCCTGAGCTTGCGGGCCTCTGACACGACCGACGTCGCGAACGAGGCCAGCAGTCGGCCGGTGAACCGGCTCGGATCGTAGGTGCTGCTGGCGTCAAGCCCTTCGCGGGCGTAGACCACCTCGGCACGCTTCTCCAAGACCAACTGCCGCAGATTCGCCTCCGCCTCGGCCTGCTTCTTGCCAGCCTCCTGGCGGCGAGCAATCCACGGCGCGAGGACGGCTCCCAGGGCCACCGTTGTAAGCGCTGCGACCGGCACCGTTTGTGCTGCCGTGGTCCACGCGGACTGTGCGATCAGCATCTGCACTCCTCCCTGAATGGCCTGATGCTAAGCCGGGGCACAGCGAAAGGCCCCCACGCCGAAGCGTGGGGGCTGACCGTTCTCCCGCTCAGAGGTCGTGGTTGATGAACTCGCGGGCCCGGTCGGGGATGGGCGGCGCCGCGGGGGGCTCCATGCCGAGGGAGCGGATGTGGACGGTCAGGCCGCGGACTCGGTCGATGAGGTACGACACCGCGACGAGGGCGCCTTCGACCTGCTTCTCCGATGCGGCGGCGCGGTCTCGGAGCGCCTTGATCTCCCCGCCCTGACGCTGCAGTTCCTTGTCCATGCGGTCCGTTACAGCGGAGAAGTCGTCCCGGGACTCCTGCCGCCGGGTGCGCCGCGCAGCTCGGCCGGCGAAGATGCCGGCCATGGCGGTCGCGCCGGTGACGCCGATCGACGCCCAGGTCTCAGCACTCATAGGGGGGCTCCGCTCTCTTGGTGCGGGGCGGCTCGGGCCACCCTGCGACCACAAGGACCGGGGCGGTGATGGCCGCCCACACGGCTGCCGCCACCCAGCCGCGGGGTAAGCCCCCGTCGAGCCAGGCGACGAGGTACGAGGCCATCCACGGCACCACCACCAGGGGCAGTGCGTAGAAGGCCGCAGCGTCGCGGCCCGGCGGAGCCCACGCAGATGCCAGCGCGGTGATTCCTGCGACGATCCAGCACCAGCCCCATGCCTCGAGGGGCATGAGCCGGAGGAGGAGTCCCAGCCCGCGCTGGTCAGGCTGGGGAGTGATGAGCTGCGCGTATCCGTAGAGGATCCAGACGAGTCCGTAGCAGGAGAGGATCGCGCCGCGGCGGCCCAGCTTGACGCGGAGAATCCGGGCCGCGTGGCAGCGCCACACTTAGACCCCCTTGGCGAGGGAGGCCGAGTTGGTGACGCTGATGACGCGGGCGACGACGCCCTTGACGAGCGCGACCGCGGCTGCGACGCCGGCGAGGGCGGCGGTACGCCACATGCTCAGGTCGAAGGGCTGCGTCACGACCAGGGTGGCGATGAACGCCTGCAGGAACGTGGTGACCACGCGCTCGGCGAGGTCCCGGGCGTAGGTGGCGCCGGTCTTGATGACGGTGTCGCCGGAGGGCAGGAGTTCCATGGTGATCCTCTCGAGGGGTCAGACGTTGGGGACCTGGAGCTTGGCCCAGGAGGTGGGGCCGGGGATGCCGTCGGCGTCGGTGCCGGTGTAGCCGAGCTTGCGCTGCCAGGCTGCGTAGGACGCCTTGTCGCCGGAGCCCCAGACGTCGAGGTTGGTGTTGCTCTGGTACCGGTTGCAGCCGACGGCGACGAGCCGGGCGTGCATGGCGGCGATGATCGGGGAGCGGCGGCCAGGGGTGAAGAAGCCGGCGCCAGGGAACGGCTCGTAGGTGGGCTTCGGGGGTGCGGGCGGCTGCGCCGTTCCGGCCGCCGAGAACAGGGCCGCGATGTCGAGGTCGCCGGGGTCCCAATGGTCGTTCCCAGGCACCTGGCAGTGGCCGAACCACCCGCCCTGCGTGGTCCAGGTGGACCTCGAGCGGGAGACGTCGTCGCTGCCCGTCCGCGATAGCCGTCCTGCCGGGAAGACGTCCGGGACACCCCAGGAGCGGACGGCCCTCATCATGGCGCGGTAGTTGGGGCCGGGGGTCCAGTAGCTGGTGAACGGCTTGGCGGCCTTGGCCATGAACTCGATCTGGATGCAGACGAGTCCGGTGCGGTTGGTTCGCAGGGTCCCGTCGTTGCGCAGAGCACGGGCGGACTGGTTCAGCGGCCCGAACTGGCCGAGCATGTCGATGATGGGGTCGTACAGCAGGTGAGGCTCGGACGCCTTCTCGATCAGGTAGTCGGCGGTGTCTCGGAACGCTGCAAGGGTTCCCGAGCTGCCCTCGGTGGTGTGGTCTACCGCCCGTGGCGGCGCATTCGGGGTGTCCATGGCGCCGCCAATGACGCCGTCACCGAGTCTGATCGCCTCGGGGATCCAGATCTCTCCCATGGTGGCTCCTGGGCATGAAGAAGCCCCCGTCGTTGCGGGGGCGGGGTGGCTGTTCGATGACGGGTGGCGGGTCGGGCGGTTCCTGGCCGGCTGCGGGGCGCTGTTCGGACACGGGCAGCGGCAGGACGACGTCGAGGGAGCCGGGCGGCACTTCGATGGGCTGACCCACAGGACCTCCTAGGACTGGATCTGGGAGGCGGCCAGGATGGTGCACTTCACGCTCCCGGCGCCGGCGGTGCGCCGGGCCTGGACTCGGATGTCGACCTGGTCGCGGACCGCGCCGGGGAGGGTGAACGGTCCGACGGTGGTGGCCGTCTGACTGAAGGTGACGCTGGTGGCTGCGGCTACCGCGGTGCCGTTGACCGTCACTTGGACCTCACCGGTGGTGGGGCCGGCGTCGGAGGTGTGGCCGATGATGACGAAGCCGAACGGCTGCTGCTTGTACGTGCTGATCCGGTGGATGTCCTCGAACGTGGCGGACGTAGACCCGGGCCAGTCTGTGTACCTTGCCGGCGCCGAGGGCATCGCGAGGTAGGGCAGGGCGAGACCCTGGCCGCTGACGTAGTCCTCGGCCAGGACCGGCATCCCGCCCACGTCGTACCAGGTCCAGCCGGGACCGAAGGCGAAGGCCGAGCTGCCGTCTCCGCGACGGAGCACGGTGAGGAGCTGTGCCGCCCTCTCACTGACGATCCGCTCCAGCCGCTTGACCGTCCGCCACAGGTCAGACGGGACGCTGGGGAGCTGGTCGAGTCGTCGTGTCACGAGTCCTCCAGCAGAATCGGGCTGATGCGATCACTGGCCGGGTCCAGTTCCCAGGCGTAAGCCCGCGCGGTGACCGTGATGCCGGCCGGGTGACGGGGCGATCGGGCGATGGCGACGGTCAGGGAGTCGCCTAGCCCCCACACGATCCCCAGCCGGGGCGCCACGGAGGCGACCGCCTGGAGTGTCCAGGCTTGAGCCCCACCGCGCATCAGGCCGAGGGAGGCCGCGGCGTGGGCGTTGAGCTGCGTACTGGAGATGATTCCGGACGCCGGGCTGTAGTGGTGCTCCCAGAGGCACCACCCGTCGGCGAGGAGATCGGTGTCGGTGAGGGTGGAGGAGGTGCTGCGCGAGCCGCCTTCGACCTCGCCCCTTGCGGTGATGGAGTTCGCTCCCTTGCCCCGCTCGTAGGACTCGTCGAGTTCGTAGGAGCCGATACAGCCGGGCAGGTCGAAGACAGCCTCTCCGACCGTCTCGGTGGTGCCGATCTGCGGTGCGATGCGCAGGACGAGTTCGACTGCGGTGTGCGCGGCGTCAGCCCAGACCGTGTCGACCGTCCACTCGGGTGCACCTTCGATGGAGTCGAGCTCCTGCAGGCAGGAGAGGACGGTCTTGTCCTCGGTGTCGAGCACCGTGTAGTCGGCGAGGGTGCCGCACAGGCTGGCGTCGATGCTGAAGGGCGGCCCGTTGGCGAGGAGTGGCGCCGCGACTCCTTCCATGATGGTGGAAATGTCGGTGTCGGCCGCAGCGTGGGAGGTGTAACGGCGGTCGAGGTAGGCCTCGGGGGTGGCCGCGGACAGGGAAAGCGCGCTGGACGAACCACCCTTGCGGGATAGTGGGACCCCGGACCAGATCGGCGTGTCGGTGACGGTGTCGACGGCGAGGAGGAGCGTCCGGGCGGGGTCGGTGGCACTTTTCCATTCGGCTGGTGCGCCGTCGAGGTCCAGCTCGACAGAGCTGGAGGTGACGGCCCCGAGGCGCCGGCTGAGTGGCTGGTTGCGTAGTGACCGGAGTTCCTCGGCGATTTGCCCACTGCGCAGGTCGACGGCGTACCAGGCGAGCGTGTACGGGCCGGACATCAGGCGATCTCGTAGGTGACGGTGATGTTCTTTTGGTGCGTGTTTGCCCAGGTGATGGGCACTGTGGGGTTCCAGGTGGCGCCGGAGGACCCGTCTGCCGCGGTCGGGCCCATGACCTTGCAGTGGGCCCCTTGCGACTGGATGCGGACGACGCAGGGGTGGTACGAGGTCGAGGGTCGGATTGCGAGGGCGGAGCCGACCCAAGAGTTCTCGAGGTTCGGCAACGTGGCCGCAGTGAAAGGCAAAAGATACTTGTACTCACCAGTGCCGTAAGTGGTGGTCGACCCCATGATCACGTTGATGCGCGCGTGGCACGTCTTCCCGAGCAGGCTGTACCGCCCGCTGATGGTGCCGTTTCCGAGGCTGGGGTTGACGGTCGCGGTCCAGGTGGGCGTGTAGGTCACCCAGTCCCCCGGGGCCATCCATGTGCTTCCGTTCCACGTCTCGAGGGTCCCGCGTGTCGCGTTGAACCGTGTCTGTCCGGTGTAGGCGCCTGAGATGGCAATGTCGGCCGCCGAGCTAACAGGCAGGATCCCGCCTGGCGCCACCGTGACCTGCCGGACGGTCGAGGAGACGGTTGCGGCGCCAGTGCCGCCGCCGCCGGTAGACGGCACCGTAATGGTGGCGAGAGGGATGTAGATTTCGGTCGCGCCCGGAGTGGGGGCCACGGGGGAGCCGGACGGCGTGCCGGCAAGGTAGACCGTGTCCGCCTTGTTCAACCCGGAGGAGTCGACGGTGGTGTCCCAGACGCGCAGGTAGACGAGGTCGATCCGGCTGAAGCTGGCATTGGCGGCCGTGAGGGTGCCGGGGCTGGTGGCGGCGAGCTGGGCCCGGTACACGCCCTGGCCGGCACGGTGGAGGATGGCGACGCCGCCGGTGACGTTGACGGTGGTTCCGGCGAGGCTTACGGCAAGGCCCGGGTCGCCGGCGCGGATGCCGGCGCGGGAGCCCAGGGCAGTGCCGTTGGCCATGACCATCATGGAGTCCATGGCCCGGACTTCGCCCTGGTCGTAGGTGAGAGGGCCCAACCAGAGGGGATCGGTGGCGACCACGGGGGCCTCCTTACATCCAGGCTGACCGGCAGGTGCCGGTCAGCAGGGCGGCGGCGTCGTAGGCAAGGGCGGACCACTGGACCGCCAGTGAGCTGGTTGGTCCGATCTCGGGCCAGGAGCCGGAGAGGTAGCGGCGCCTGCTGACGGTGCCGTTGAGGGTGACCGAGTGGGCGGCGGTGTCGATGACGAGGGTGTCGCCGAGGACGAGCGTTGCCGCGTATGAGAGCTGGTCGACCGTGCCGTCGGGGTGTGTGCAGACGATGATCGGGTTGACGGCCGGCCCCTGCACGGTGAAGACCGGTCGGGTCCCGATCGACCCGTCGTTGATCAGCGTGAAGGCGCCGCCGGTGATCGTGGTGGCGAAGCTGATCGGCATGCTGATGGGCAGGGTCAGGCCGCCAGTGACCGAGGGCAGGCCGGTGGACTGCGTTTGCAGCGTGGTGGAGTAGCGGCGGGGGTCGTAGGCCGTGACCATCAGGCTGTAGCTGGCGTTGTACGGGCCCTCGAGCTGAACTAGGACGTCGCCCGACCGCCTGACCGTGACCTGCTTGGGGATGGACTCGGCGACGGTCAGGATCGTGTCCTCGAGGGCCACCGCTGCGATGAGTTGCTCGACTGCGGCGTCGCGGGCCGACTCCGTCTGTGCTTCGATGCTGCCCACGATGGTGATGGGCCTGGCATCCAGGTAGACGGGGGCGGGCCAGGAACCGTGGTCGGCCTGCCGGGGAGAGGCCTCGGCGCGCACGCCGGGAGAGCTCCACCCCTGCAGGTCTGTTACCACCCAGTCCACCCCTGAGTCGTCGGATATCGACAGCTGCAGGGACCCCAGGGTGACGGGCCGGCTGCCCAGCTGGGTTGCCACTGGCGCCTCCCTCAGGTTGTGAACTGCAGGCGCCGCACGAGGTCAGCGGCCTGCTCGGCTGACGTCATCTGGGAACCCTGGAGGGTGATGTGGTAGCTCCGCTGATCGGCGCCCCCTGCCGGGCTTCGTCCGATGGCGTCCCACTGGCTGCTGGTGAGGATCGGCTCCGGCTTGCCGGTGTCGTTGCGGGCGAGGGTCAGACCGGGCTGCAGCCAGCCCCCCGAGTCGAAGGTCTTGAGGGCGGGCGCGAAGCCGTACCGGTCGTGGAACAGGGCCGAGTTGTAGCCGCGCGCGCGAGAGCCGACGACGACCCCGTCGCCGCCGCGGGACTCCACGTTCATGCCGCCGAGCGTGCCGGCTGTATGCCCGACGCCGTCGTTCGTGATGCCGATCATGAACGGGCTCCGGAGGTTGCGGTGCCATCCGGCCGGAGCTGTGTTGCCCTGGAAAGAGAAGGTGGACCACAGGCGTCCGAGCGGCGACCGGCCTTCGATGACCTTCTGAATGCCGGACATGAATCCGGAGCAGTCCCAGCTCGGGTTGCCGGCGCCGCCCCACTGGTACGGCTTTCCGGCCTGCGACCTGGCGAAGCCCATGGCGGCGGCAACGTTCCCCGAGGCTGACCCTCCGGTCAGGCTCTCAGCCGCTGCGATGACCTTGTTCTTCAGGCCCTGAAGCATCTTGATCGGGAACTGCGACAGCGCCTGCGCCCACTGAGATCCGGAAAGTCCAGAGCTCACCTGATCTCGCAGGAACTTTGTGGCCGTGTCCCACGCCTTGCCGGGGCTGGAGAGGAAGTCAATGCCCGTCATGATGGCGCCGCCGATCTTCTTTGCGGTGCCGGACAGCCAGTCGACGATGCCGCCCTCGGCGTACCTCGGGATGCCGCCGACCGCCCCGCCCTTCGCGAAGGCGGAGCCGCTGCTTGCAGCGCGGGCACGCAGCGCCTCTACGGCGGCATGTCCACCTGCCCCCTGCACCTCTCGTGCCGTCCATACGTGCTCCCCGTTGGAGAGGAGCGCGGGAATCGAGTCCGAGGTCGCGGTGCCCGCCCCGAACACGGCGCCGCCGGTCGCGAACGTCACGACGCCGAGCTTTCCGACGCCGGTGAACTCGGCGATGGTGTTCCACACCTTCCGGATACCGTTGTTGTAGACGGTGTCGATCACGAACTGCACCGGCTTCCGGGTGATTTCCCTGAGCTTGTCCCAAATCAGTCCGATGCCGGTGATGCCGGCGTGGAAGGACTCCTTGACCCTGTCGACGCCCTTGCTGAGCAGGTCGAAGATAGGCTTGATGCCGGTGTTCCAGGCGTTCGCGATGATGCTCTTGATGCCCTCCCACGCGGGCTTGATCGTTTCGTTCCAGAACCGCATGAACATGGGAATGAGGACGAGCTTCACGTAGGCGACCAGCACATCGAAGATGAACTTGATCTGCTGCCACTTCTCCGCGATCAAGCCGGCGATGTAGTTCCAGATCGGCTTGACGATGTTGTTCCACAGCCAGCCGAAGATCGCCGCCAGGTTCCTGACCTGGGCCATGATGAGGTCGAAAGCGGGCTTGATCCCGTTGTTCCACAGCCATATGGCGCCTGCGGCCATCAGGTCCCAGATGGGCTTGAGGACGGTGTTCCACAGCCAGCCGAAGATTGCGCCGAGGAGCTTGACCGCCAGGACGATCGGCGTGATGAGTACCGTCAGGATGATCGTCGCGAGGATTCGCCCCGCCGCCCCGATGAAGGAGAAGACGGGCTGGAGGACACCCCAGAGCCAGATCGCAGCGTCCGCGATGGCGCGCAGGCCGACCATGAATCCGTTGAACGCGGGCTTGAGGACGTTCTCCCAGACCCAGAGGGCCACGGTCTTGATGCCTTCCCACGCAGCCTGAACGACGGCGCGGAAAGTCTCGGACTTGTTGTAGGCGACGACCAGGGCGGCACCCAGGGCGAGGAGCGCGATCACGATAAGCGTGATCGGGTTGAGGGCCATCACGGCGTTCAGGAGCGCCTGCGCGCCGGCGAAGCCGGTGGTGACCGCGGTGCCGATCAGGATCGCAGCACGGTAAGCGCTGAAGACGAGCGTGATGGCGCCAGTGGCAATGGCCTGCGCATTCAGCGCGAGCGTCAGGCCGCCCACCAGGACGATCACAGGCAACAGCCAGGCGCCCCACTCCCGGAACCAGGCGATCACGGGCCCGACCACGTCGTCGACGTTGCGCAGCGCTGAGACGAGGCCAAGGAGAGCGGGCAGGATGAAGGTGTCCACGGCCACCCCGACGCCGCTCATCAGCTCGCGTGAGAGCGTGGCCAGCTGGGTGGCGGTGTTGTCGCGGATCGTGTCACCAACGGCCTTGGCTGCCCCGTCGACCTTCCCCAGGCCGGCCGCGGCCGTCGAGGGGTCCATGGCCAGCAGGGCGGCGCCAAGGTCTTCCGCCTGCGTGCCGAAGAGCGACACTGCGGCAGCACTCTGGTCGACCGGGTCTTTGACGGCGCGGAGACGGTCAAGCGTCAGCTCCAGGACGCCGGTGGCGGAACTGCCGCCGGCCGCGAACTTCTTGGCCATGTCGTCCGCGGACAGGCCGAGAAGCTCGAAGCCGGCCGTGGTCGACTTGCTGCCGTCGAGAGCGCGGATTGTGAATTCCTTGATCGCGTCGGCGGCAAGGTCGCCATCGCGCGCGCCGGCCGCGATGGCCTGGTTCAGGAGCCCGATCGCCGACGCACCGTCGAGGCCTGCCTTCCGGAACTGGGTGCCGTACTCGTTGATCGTGTCCAGGAAGTCGCCGGCCTTGTCGGCGCCAGACTGCAGGCCCTTGGTGAGCAGGTCCAGCGCCTGCGGGGCGTCCTTGGCGAGACCGGTGCGGATCATCTGCGCCGCCGCGTTGGCGGCCCCGCCCAGATCCTGGTCGAAGGTGGACGCCAGATCGGCCACCTTCGTGGTGATGGACTCGATGGCCGCTGACGTCGCTTTCTCAGGGATCAACCCGGAGCCCATGACGGCGCGGACGGCTGCGGCACCGTCCTCGAAGGAGTCGACGACCGCCTTCGAGTACAGGGTGCCCGCGAGCTTGCCGGCCTTCTCCGCGCCCTTCCCTGAGAGGCCGAGCTGTGCGGACAGGCGGTCCGACAGCTTCTCCTTCTCGATGGCGCTGATGGTTGCCGCGGCAAGGACCGCGCCGGCTGCTGCGCCGCCGACCGCCAGGGCTGCCTTGAAGCGCTCGGCGAACCGCCCGCCGGACTCCCGGCCGGCCTGGTCGCCAGCGTCCGCCGCAGGTCCGCCGAGCTGTCGGCGCAGTTCGTCGGAGATGCCCCGGACGGACGGGATGATCTGGATCGTGGCATAACCGACGTTCGGCATGGGCCCCCCTCACGCGTCAGGCGATGGCGCCCCGCTCGATCTGCTGCTTACGCTCGGCAGCACGGCGCCGTGCGTCCTCAAGGCGGGCCAAGCGCTGGCCGCCGCCCTCGCGCAGCTCACCCTTGGGGGCGAGCCACCAACGGGCGTAGGGCTTGGGAGGCTTCGGGGCCTTGGACTTGTCAGCGTTGACGGCCATCAACGTCCAGTTCAGGCGCTGCACCATGTCGAAAAGGTCGGCCAGCAAGATCTCCTGGCCGTTGGGTTCCTGACGCCCCTCCCGAAGGGCCGTCCTGGTCCGGGCATGCGGAGACAGGCCCTGCACGTAGGCGGCGAGTTCCCGGTAGGTCATCCCGCCGTCGTGCAGCGCCCGCAGCCGCACCCCGTACTCGGCCCGCAGGTCGGCCTCCAGGGCGCGCGGGTGCCTCCGGATCAGCTCGCGGAGGCGTCGGATTCCCCCGGCAGCAGTCCGCAGTGCTTCTGGTAGGCCTCGAAGAGCTGCTTCAGCTTGTACTGCGGGAGCGGGTTCTTGCGGAACTCCGCGAAGTCGTCGCCGAGTGCCGCCCTGAGGACGCCCAGCGTTGCACCGGTGTCGCCGCCCTCGGCGATCTCTACCAGGTCCCACACGTCCAGACTCTGCAGGTGCGCGAAGGAGAACCGGCGCCCGCCGGCGTGAACCCGGAACGGTGTCAGGTCGGCTTCCGCCTGGACCGTGTCGAGGTTGAAGTCGAAGGGCTGGCTGTCGCTGGTCGCGGTTCGGTTGGGCATGGCTACTCGCTTTCGGGTCGCGGTTCGGGCTGGATGACGCGGACGTTGCCGGCCATCAGGGTCAGACGGACGCTGCTGACGCCGTCGGGATCGAGGTGGATCTCCATGGGCTGCCGGGTGAGGAGCCAGGGGAACGGTTCGCCGTCTACGAGGACGGGACCGGCCGGCTGGATGACGATCTCCGTGGCCAGCCGCGGCTGTGCGGCTGCGGGCTCCGGGGTCCGTTGCCGGGCGGCTTGCACGAGTGCGGCCACGACCCGGCTTCGCAGGTTCAGAGGCAGTTCCTGTCTCGGATCGATGAGACCGAGGTGGACCGCCTGGTCGTGAATCTCTTGGTCGGTGTACGAGATGGCCATGTCGCGACTCCTCACGGTTCGTGGAGTGCACCGGGGCGCGGCCGAACCGCGACGAAGGACCGCGCCCCGGCGGTCATCAGGTGACGGTCACGGCGCAGGTGTCGGACTGCCCCTCGTAGGTGGCGGTCACGGTGGTGGAGCCGGGGTCGACGCCGGTGACGAAGCCGGCCGAGACGGTGGCCTTGGCGGGAACGGACGACACCCACGTCGCCAGCGCGGTGACGTTGGCGGTGGACGCGTCGTCGTAGGTGGCCGTGGCGGTGAGACTGCCGATGGCGCCGTCCGCGACGGAGAGTGTCGCGGGGATGGAGATGCTGACCAAGGTGGGGGTCGTCTGCTTGGTGAAGAGGACGCCAGCCCCGGTCGGGAAGATCGTCGCCGCGAAGGTCATCGACTCCAGGTCGGTCTCCGTCTCGCCGTGGTCGCCGTCCAGTGAGACCTCGGCGTAGTTCGCGGTGATCAGTCGGCGGACCTTGTCGCCCTCACGGACCTCGAAGGCCACAAGCACCTTGGCAGGCCGAGGCACCTTGATCTGCGTGGACGTCGACCCCGGCCACAGCAGGGAGGCCGTCGTGGCGTTGTCCTCCAACGCGGTGAAGGACTTCGTGAGCTTGAAGTGGGAACGGCTGGTACGCACGAGGATGCCGCCCCAGGCGTACTTGTCGTCGGTGTCCTCGTCGCGGGTCTCGGGCATGCCGTCGTCGCCATCGAGGAGCCCGACCAGATCCCAGTCCACACCGAACGGCGTGGAGGCGCTGGCGGGCAGGGTCGCGGCAAGGTTGGTGGAGATGTAGACGTCCGCGTCCGTCCACAGATTTGCCTTCAGCGGGTCGCCGGCCACGGCGTCCTCCTCTTTTAGGTAAGGGTTATCGCCGCAGGTGGGCGGATAGGTCAGGCGGTCAGCGGGATCGGTTTGACGTTGGCCAGGACAGTCAGGGTGGCGAGGTCGACGCCGCTGTCCGGGTCGACAGCAGCGAGGGGCCCCGTCCCGGACCGGACCCCGCGAATGACAGGGCCGGAGTGCACCAGCAGCAGGCCCTGGCAGAGCATCGCGAGATCATGGGCCTGATCGGCGTCCTCGTGCCAGACGGTGACGCGCAGGGTGCAGCGGGCATTGGCCATCGACGAGTGGGGACTGTCGGAGTCCTTGCGGACCAGGACGTAGGGCAGGTGCGGAGTCTCCGGGGCGCGGGAGTTCGGGACCCGGGTCCCGACCGTCGCGTCGTCCGCATAGGCCTCAGGGCGTGCTGCCAGTGCGGTCCGCAGGACGCCAGCGGCAGCAGCCTGAGCGTCGCCGAACACGACGAGCGGCTTCACCTCTCCACGGCCTTGACCTCGAGGCCGGCGAACCCGGCTGCGCGAGTCAGGACACCGTCCCGGGCCTGCCAGGCCATCGCTTGAGGGTCCGCCACCACCACCGTCGCTGCCCCGCGGTCCGTCGTGTACGGCCGGACCTCGATCGTGGTCCCGGATGGCACGAGCGCCTTCACGTTGTCCACGACGTTCGAAGCCAGGCCGTCGATCAGGGAACGGACCTCGTCACCCTGGAGGATCTCCCGGACGCCGGCCGCATCGAGACGCCATTCGATCAGCATCGCCGCCTCCTATCCGGTGGCACGGTCCATCACGAACTCGATGTGGTGGACGGAGTCGGCGAACAGCTGGGGCCAGCGGCCGACCTCGCCCTGCACCTCGTAGACCAGTCCGGCCCACTCGATACGATCGGCCGCCTTGACGTCTGGAGCGGTGCCGGGGGCGGACTGGACCTTGTAGCCGGTCACGACCGCCGTCCGCTGCTCGTCGGCGGACTCGGACTGGCTGGCGGGCTGGATGTTCAGACCGGTCACGGTCAAGCGGTTCACCGCGCCAGGAGACCAGTCCATGGCGGTGTTGCCGCCGCGGTCAGGCCGGGTGCCCGCGCGCACCCGGACGGCGCTCTGGTTGAACATCACGGGCGTTCACCTCGGTTGAGCTGGTACCGCTCGACCGCAGCCGCCCACTGGGCGGTCACGCCGGTTGCGGCCTGCACTCCGAACGTGACCGACTGGGCACCGACCGTCTGCTGCTGAACCCCGGGCAGGATCGCGTACATGGCGCGCGCCTGGTCGATGACCACCTCCTGGATGTCGCCAGGGATGTCGGCGTAGCCGTGGCTGTAGACGACGGTCACCGACCGCAGGGTCGACGGCCACGCGCAGCCCATGCGGTGCAGGTATCCGTCGGCGGACCAGGTGTAGTCCGTGCCGGCCGTCAGGGTCTGCCCGTCGACCGTCACGGACGCCACGTCCGTGACGGGGGCGGCCGGCAGGAGCAGGGACAGGGCGCCGCTGCCGTCGAGGACGATCGTCTCGGCAGCGACCAGGGACACCGGATGCCGGACCGCGCCACGGAAGCGGCGTGAGGCAGCACTCAGCGCAACGAGGAGCTTGGGGTCGTCCGCGCCGACCGGAAGCCAAACGGCGAGCTCTTCAGGGTCGGCGAGGTAGTCAGCCGTCACCGGGCGCGGCCTTGCCGCGGGCCTGGCGGGCCTTGTTCCCTGCGGTGCGGGCCTTGGCCTCTGGCTGCTCGGGCTCCGCCGGTTCGGGTGCCGGCGCCTCTACAGGCGTGGCGCCGTACCTCTCGGCGTCGGCCTCGTTGAGCTTCATGCGGGTGGGGACGCCGTGCATGACGACGTCGTACAGCTTGAGCGGGCCGGCCACGACCGCCACCTCCAGGTTCTCGTCAGCCGGGGTGCTGGCAGAGGGCGGGCCGCATGCGGCGTGTGGTGCGCCGCACGGGCACCGCCCTCGCACCAGTCGGGAGTAGCTCACGACGCGAGCTGTCCGGACGTCCTCATCGCCGCGAGAAGCGCGTTGACCTTGGTCCGGAGCGCGTTCACGTCGGTCAGGAGCGCGTCGTACTCGGCCTTGGTCGGCGTCCCGCCAGCCGCTGCTGCTGCGGTGGCCGCGCCCGCGTTGGCGACGGCGGCGGTCTGCTTGCCCTCGCGAGCCGCGCCCGCGCCAGCGTTCAGGTATGCCATGTCAGCCTCCTCAGGCGGTCAGGTCGACCTCGACGAACGCGGACGGCTGGATGATCCCGAAGGCCGCGCGCATCTCGGCGAGGATCGCGACGAGGTTGCGGATGAAGAAGTCCGCGTGGGTGTCCGTGACGGTGATCGAGGCCTGCTCGCGGTCCCAGAGGATGGCCTTGCGGAAGTCGCCCACGTAGCCGGTGCCGGCCGGGACGGCTTCCGTCTCGATGACCGGCAGGCCCCACAGCACGGACGCCGAGCCGACGCCCGAGGGGCCGCCGAAGTAGAAGCGCCCCTCGTTGTCCTGCAGCAGGTCAACCGTCTCGAGGTCGGCCGGGTTGAGCAGGTAGGCGTTCGCGACGCTGCGCCCCACGGTCCTGACCTTCGTCTTGGCCTTGCGCAGGGTGGTGAGCACGTTGGTGTCCCAGGCCTGTGCCTGCACGCCGGACACGTTGCCGAGGCCGTCGAAGTTCTCCCCGGTGCCGTCGCCGGAGATCATCTGGTCCTCGAGCTCCTCCTCGAGGCCGTACCTCAGGAAGGAGTCGATGAGAGTGCGGATCTGGCTGGCGTCGGACAGGGCCCGCTTGGTGATCGGGATCCAGTGCGCGATCGTCCGGACCGGGGTCGTGACCTTGGCCGCAGCGAGTGCGGACTCGGGCTTGTAGCCGCCACCTGCGTTGAGTACCAGCGCGCCGGCTCCACCCGGAGCCGTGGGTGCCGCCGAGGATGTCGCTTCGGCGACCGGGGCCGCGTTGTTGGTCGTTGAGGTGATCCGCACGTACTCGACGGTGTCCGAGCTGGTGCGCCCGTTGGTGACGACGTCGCGCAGGCGCAGTGGGCGCTGGAAGAGGTCGAGGCCGACGCGCTGGCCGAGGTAGTCGTTGGTCACCCAGGCGCCGGCGGAGGTGTCCGAGGCTCCGGTGACCAGACTCTTGTAGCCGACGGGCAGGGACTGGACGCGGGACTTCTGGCCGAACCCGCCACGTGGGGCCTGCGCCATGAGCCCGGCGAACTCCGGGGACTCGGTGAACGTCTCGCCGAGCGACTTGCCCGCGGGCGGCACGATCAGGCCCGAGGGGGTGCGGCGCTCGCCGCTCTTCTCGTTCAGCTCGACGCCGTCGCCGAGGTCCGCGAGGGCCTGGCGCATGGTGTTGGTCGCCTTGGCCTTCTCCAGGCCGACCTTGGCTTCCTTGGCCTTGGCCATGTGCTCGTTGAGCTGGGTGCGCTCGGTGTCCGTGAAGTCGCGGTCCTCGGCCTCAGCCTTGGCCGCGATCTCGCGGGCTTCCTTCAGGTGGTGGACGAGCTCGTCGGTGAGCTCCTCGGTCTTGACGGTCATGGGGTCCTCATCCCGTAAGCGTGGAGACCTCGGCCTCGAGGGCCTGGAGGTCGGCGAGCTGACGGAGCGAGGCGGGGCTCGGGCCGGCCGGAGCCTTCTTGGCCGCAGGTGTCACCTGGGGCGAGGAGGTCTCGGGCGGGGTCGGCGTGGCCTTCTCATCGTCATCGTTGCTGGAAGTCAGGGAGTCCAGCAGCTCCTTGGCGAGGCGCGCAATCTCCTTCACGCGCTGCTCGTTCTTCTGGCTGAGCGTGCGCCCAGCCTTCGCCGCCATGGCCCCCGTCAGGGCCTGGCGAAGTTCTTCGGCCTGCGCCACGGAACCCTCGACCGCGACGCGCATGGTGGCCCCGTCGGCGGACTTCACGTCCAGCAGCTCGGTGGCCTGGTTGGCGCCGATCAGGGTCGGCCCGACCTCGTACAACTTGAGCTTCCGCAGCTCGAAGGCCTCGCCCTCTTCCCCCTCGTCGGCCTTGCCCTTGGCAGGACCGCCGTCCAGGACGTCGTAGGCGAAGCTGAACTGGGTTACCCGCCGCCCCTTGAGGAGCTTGTAGACCTGGGCGGCCTTCGGCGAGTCCAGGTCGATGCGGGCCTTCACCCAGAGCCCTTCCGGGCGCTCCTCGGCCTCCAGGACTTCGCCGATGTGGTAGTCCGGGTCGTGGGACATGTGGGACCAGAGGACCGGGATCGGGTTCCCGCTGCTCTTCCATTCGTTGAGGGTTTCCCCGAAGGCGCCAGGCATGATCTTGTCGCCGACGGAGTCGACGTTGTACGCGGCGACGATCGCCTCGAACACGCCGTCGTCGGTGCCTTCGTTCTCGCCCGCCGCCTTGATGCGCACGGGGCAGCTCTTGATTCGCATCGTCACTCCGTTGCGTAGTCGAGACGGCACTTGCAGCCTGCTGTTTCTTCCGCTTTGCCCTGGCCGTCGCCGGGCCACCGGAGGCCGTTGCTGAAGACGTCGTCGAGGCTGACCGCCTCGCCGTCCTGTGCGCGGTGAGAAGGGCGCGGGTTCGTGCCGCCGGTACGCCAAACCTTCTTCTTCAGTCCGGACGCGCCAGCGGCATCGTGCGAGCCGAACCCGCAGGCCTCCGCGGATGCCGTCAGCGCGCGGACAGTGGCCGCCGACGTCCACACCTGACCGGCATGGGCGAGGTTCGCCTGCCAGCCGTCGCCTTCGTCGTCGACCGCGGCAACAGCCTTCTTGCCAGCGTCCTCGTGCTGCGAGGCGTGCGTCTCGGCGGCGGCCAGGAGCCACGGCAGCATGACCTCGGGGTCCCAGCCGGCCGCCTCCGGGTTGAAGTCGGCGAGCACACCCCAGGCGGCGAGCTGGGCGATCCGGTATCCGTGGTCCGCGATCAGCGAGGACAGCTCGGTCAGCCGGTTCTCCGCCCCTTCGGCCCACCAGCCTTCCAGGTCCGGGACGCCGCCCGCCTTGCCGGACGCCCGTCGCTCCAGCGCGGTGAACTGCCGCTTGGTCCAGCGCTCCAACGCGGCGGTGAACTCGTCACGCTCCTCGTCGAAGGAGCCGAGGTCCGGCCGCTCCGGGGCTGCCTTCATCAGCACCAGGCGGCCCCGCGCTTTTGGGAGGTCCGCCGGCTCCGGAGCCGTGTCCGTTGGCGACGCCATGCCGCCCACCAAGACGTTCATCGGAGTGACGAGGTCGTCACCGCCGTCGATCGCGGGCAGGTTCATGCGGGCCCGCGCCTCGTTCCGCAGCAGCCAGGGCGCGCCGACCGCGGTCTGCAGCATCGAGGCCTGCTCCTCGAAGGAGCCGCGCAGCTTCTCCTGCAAGTTGAACTCGACGTAGACGCCGTCGGAGTCCGGCAGGTCCGGGATGAGCTGCAGGCCAATCTCTTCCTGGATCATCGTCAGCCAGGGGCCGAGGGTGTCCTGGTAGAGCTGCTGGTGCTGCTCTTTGATGTTGGAGAACGTCGCATGATCCAGGATCCCGACCATGGGAAGCGGGATGTGGTAGGCCGCCGCCACTTCTTCGCGGGTGAGCTTGCGGGCCTCGATGTACTGGGCCTTCGCTGGATCGAGCGCCAGCTGCTCATACTGCATGCCGTCCTCGAGGATCGGCGTGCCGCCAGCAGATCCGCCGCCGGCCGTGTACGCCTTCCAGGACTCCCCGAAGCGTGCACGAGAGGTTGGATCCCACTTCGGGGCGTCGGCCGGGCGGGTCAGGACTCCCGACATCCGGCCGCCGTTCCGCCACATCTGCTCGCGCGACCGCGTCGCCTCGAACTCCTCCTGCAACAGGGCCCGCAGGGCGTCCATCGGCGACGATCCCGACCGCAGGTCGTCCGGGTCGTAGCCGTGGAAATGGACCACGTCGTCGGGCGTGAGTTTCAGCTCGCCTCGAGAGCCATGCACGACGAACTCCTCGGGCTCCAGCCAGGAGTCCCCACGGATCTCCATCCTCGGCGCCGGCACCGGGATGACCCCGAGCAGTTCCCCCGAGTCCATGCGCACCTTGACCCAGAACGCCGTGTCGTAGATGGCACAGTCCGACACCAGGCGCTCGATCAGCCGGTAGCGGGTGAGCCTGGCGCCCGGTGCCGCGAGGATTCGTGCCAGCGGGTGGTCCGTGAGGCGCTCGCGGTCGGTGTCCGACACACGCCGGTAGCAGTGCAGGCCGAGCTGGGCGATGTTCCGCGCCAGGAACGAGATCACGGTCCGCACCTGCGGCTGGCAGCGGTACAGCTGCCCGTACTCGCTGTAGACCCCGTCCGCGAGCCTCACGTAGGCCGGCGCCGCCGTCAGCGGTGCCACCGACACCCCAGACAGCTGCCCCTGGGAGACGACAAAGGCCATCAGCCGCCTCCCGCCACCTGGATGAACTCGACCTTGACCCGCTCGATGAGCACTTCCCCGTCCATCGGCGTATCAGCTGCCCCGTGCTGCATCAGGACCGCGTCCTTGAGGATCAGGAGCGGGCCCCGCTTGGCCCACAGCACGCC
Organism: Streptomyces racemochromogenes; assembly: GCF_039535215.1. Taxonomy (GTDB): domain Bacteria; phylum Actinomycetota; class Actinomycetes; order Streptomycetales; family Streptomycetaceae; genus Streptomyces; species Streptomyces racemochromogenes. The sequence continues at coordinate 6,379,516 of NZ_BAAAWT010000001.1, read as the reverse complement.
GGCGAACGCCTTGTCGGCCAGGTTGACCACGATCCGCTTACGGACCGCTGTACGGCGCCACGGGAACCAACCCCACACGGCAGACCTCCTGTCACAGGACCATCAGGTCGCCGTCGTCGTAGGCACTCGCCTGCGGCGCCTCGCGCGTCATCGCCTCGGACAGCGCGGTCACCAGGGCCGACACGGCGTCGATCTTCTCCGCCGACCGGGCCTTGTCCGGCTTCACGTTGCCGGCCGGGTCCATGGCGACGGCCAGGTTGTCGACCATCCACGTGACTGCCGGATTGCCTCCGTGCCGTACCTGCGGCGTCTCGGGCGTGCCCTTGAGGAGCAGCCGCTGCAACTCCTTCAGCGGCGGGGACATCGTCACGAAACCCTGGCGGACCTTGACCATCGGCGCGTCCACCTTGGCCAGCTCATTAGTCAACGGCACCGCCGACCACGGGTCGAAGCCCAGGCTGCGCACATCGAAGGCGACGAGATCCCGCTCGATCTGCTGCTGGATGTAGTCGTAGTCGGCCACGTTCCCCGGCGTCGCGACGAGCAGCCCCTCGCGGACCCACACCGATGCGGCGCCGGCGGTCCGCTGGTCGAGCCGGTCAACGTTGTCCTCCGGCGTCCACAGCCGCCAGATCGCGTCGTAGCCGCCGCGCTCGTCGTCCGGGAAGAGCCAGCACAGCGCCAGGAGGTCGGACGTGGCTGCCAGGTCCAGGCCTCCGTAGGCCTCCCGGCCGACCAAGGCTGCCTCGTCGACCATGCCGGCGTTGGCGAGCCAGGACTCCATGGTCAGGAACTTCGTCTCCTGCTTCGTCCGCCGCCCCAGATGCAGGCGCAGGAACTTCGCAAGGTCGGCCGGAGACTGCTTGGCCTCGTCGGACTTGGCCTGCAGGTAGGAGCGGGTCGGCGAAACGCCGTAACCGGGGTTGGCCTTCCGCCAGGTCGCCTCTACATGCGGGTCGTCATCCCGCTCGGCCGCCCACACCACCCCGTACACCGACGGCGCCGTGAACACCCGGCGGGCCAGCTGCTCCACCCGCTTGCGCTTCCGGTCGTACACCGACTCCCGCTTGCCCGAGTCCGCGGTGGTGATGATGCACACCAGCGGCTGCCGGCGGGAGCCCGTGCCCGTCTCGATCGTCTCGACCAACTCAGGCGTCTTGTGCTCGTGCAGCTCGTCGACGATCGCGCAGTGGATGTTGGCGCCGTGCTGGGCACCGGCCACGGACGCGATCGGCTTGAAGTACGAGCCGGAGCGCTTGTGCAGGATCTTGTCCTTCAGCGGCAGCACATGCTTCTTCAGCGACGGCGCCGCCTCGGCGAGCTTCCGGACCGGCTCGAAGACGAAGCCAGCCTGCTCCTTGGTGGTGGCCGCGGTGATGACCTGCGCGCCCTGCTCGCCGTCCGCGCACGTCATGTAGATAGCGAGGCCGCCGGCCAGGGTGGATTTGCCGTTCTTTCTGGGCACGTCCACGTACAGCTCGCGAACGATCCGCACATAGGACTGGGCGTCCTCGTCCCAGCGGACCCAGCCGAACACCGGCGCCAGGATGTACGCGACCTGCCACGGGTCCGGCTTCAGAGGCTGGCCAGCCCACTGGCCCTGCGTGTGCCGCAGCAGGGAGAAGGCGCGGATCACCTTGTCGACGCGGTCCGGGTCGAAGACCGCGCCCGGCGCCTCACCCGGTGATGGGGTCTGAATGAGCGGTGGGCAGTCCGGAAGCGGGATTCCGCGGTCCTCGAGGTACCAGGCCACCTCGGGCGAGAGCTTCAGCCGCTCCAGGTCGGGCCCCGGCCGGGCCGCGCCCTTACGCGAACGGGTTGTCGTCCTCGCCGGCATCGTCGGCCCCCCTCGCGAGCGCCTGCTCCGACGAGGGGGTCAGGCCGAAGTGGGCCGCGAAGCTCCGGAGCTCACGGCCCGCGTTGCGGGCGATCCCCACCGCCGGGTGCGCGAGGGTGCCCTGCCGCGCCTCGATGGTCAGGCCCTCGCTGTGCTGCTGCCGGATGGCGCCCACGTAGGTGGACCATGTCTCGCAGTAGGCGACCAGGACGGCCCGGTCCTCCTCCTTGAGGATGTCCAGGCGGGTCAGGCCCGGGACGACGCGCCGCCACTCGGCCGCCGCCTCCTCCGACAGCCAGTCGGGAGGCTCGGGGGCGATCCGCCGGAAGGCCGGGCCCAGGTTGACCTCCCGGCCGGCCGTGTCCTTGCCGGGCGCCCGCCCCTTGATCAGCTTCAGGGCGGCAGGCTGGGCTGTGGCCATGATCCAGACCCCCTATCCCCAGATCTGTGCAGCCGTCTTTTTCTCTGACCGCGGCGGGCCCCCTGACCTGGGGTTTTGGGATCTGAACTCCCCTACCCCTCGGCTTGCCGCCTTCGTTCGATCTTGATCCTGTTGGCCTCGGCCGCTTCAGCCTTGGACTTGATCGCGTGGCAGTCGGCGCAGATGAGCCCCAGGTTCTCCATGTCCCGCGCTGCTCCGCCCTGGCTGATGGGCCGCTTGTGCTCGAGGTCGTAGATCTCACCCTCGTCGCGTTCTCGGCCACACACGTAACAGCTGTCATTGTCACGTGCAGTCACGCGCTTCTTGAGCGAGCGCATCGTGCCCGAGCTCATGCCGTACCTGTCTTGCTTGCGTGCTCGGTTCATCCAAGCTGGCGGCTGATGATCCTCGCAGCGGCCACGCTTGGTGGCGAGTGCTGCGCATCCCGTGTCGCTGCATCGAGACGGAGGCGACATAGGCATGGGCTCACCTCCACGGCTTCGGTACTGACGGGCTCGAAGCCCGGCAGGTGGACACCTTGGGGTGGGCAGACCCGGGGTCATGTGGGGTGGGGTGCTCACCGGGGGGGCTTGCAGGGGCGGGGGTCACGTTCCCGAGGTGCACCTGGGGGGGTGCTTCAGCCCCGGCCCTCTGGGCTAGCGCAGCGTGGAAGCCCTCTGCCAGCCGCCTGTTCCCTGGTCGTGACGCCCATCAGGCGGTGGTGCTGTCGGTGATGAGGCCGAGGGTAGCCAGCGCGGTGAGCAATGAGGCGAGCGCCGCGTTCCCGCCTCGGCTACCGGTGACGGACGGTTTCGTGACCGCTGTTGCCCCGTAGAAGCCGGCCGTCGTGCCGAGGTGCCGGAACATGAGACTGACGATGAGTGCGTCGTCCGTGGTGAGCTCGTTTGCCGCGGAGCGCCGCAGGTTGGTGTCGCGGGCTGCGTTGCCGGGGCCCAGCTCCAGGGTGCCATTGGCGAGGACACGCCACCGGTCGAATGTGTCGCCACTTACCCCGCCCCCGAATGCGGGCGTAGTTCCGGAGGCCACGTTGTTGGTGAGGGTGCCAGTCATGGTGCCGCCCGTGAGCGGCAGCAGAGCGGCAAGCGCGGCGGTAAGCCCGGTGACCTGGGACTGCGCCACGGTGATCGGGTCGGTGCCGCCGGATACGTGCGTGGACGCGTGCGCGGTCGGTGTGGCGGGTGGGCTGGTCCAGGTGCCGGGTGTGCCGTCCGCGGTGCACAGCCACCACGTACCCGCAGAGTCCTGCACCGCGTCACCTGCGGCCCACGCACCTGTCGTAGGCGATCCGGCGCTGGCGCGCCTGCCGCACAATCGGATGCTGGTGAGTCCGTTCTTCGCACCGAGGGCAGCGACGCCAGTCGACGGGTCGAGGGTGTGTTTCGTTGCTCCGTACAGGGCGTCGACAAATTCGATCTTGCCTGCGACCTGCACGTTCTGAGCGTCAGCCGACAGTCGCAGATAGGCGTGCTGGGTGCCATTGAAGCCGGTTCCGGACCAGTTGCTGAGGATCATGTCCGCGCCGGTGGCCTCGAAGTCCAGCGCACTGCCGCCTCGCCTGAAGCGGTACCCCTTGCTGGTGTCGGAGACGGTGAGGTCGCCAGCGGAAACGACCGCGTTGCCCGCGACCTGGAGTCCGGATAGCCAGGCGGTGCCCTGCTCTATCGCGGTCACCCGCGTCAGCGCGTTGTTCACGTACCCGTCGACCGTGCTGAGTGCGGCCTGGGTGGCGAACTTGCCGTCCGCCCAGGCCCGGTCCCCGTGGGGGTCGAGGGCGTCCTTGTGGGCGGTGACCTTGGCCGCGGCCCCGGTGGACGTCTCGAGGGCACTGGTGTCCGCGATCCCGTGCACGGCGGTCGTGTCAGCCTCATGAGCGGCCAGGGCTGACGCTGCTGCCACTCGGTCACCGTGCGGGTCGGAGGCAGCGGAGTGTGCGGCGACCTTGGCCGTGGCATCGGATGCCGCGGCGGATATGGCGGCAACTCCAGCGGTATCGGCCTTGGCCTGGGCTCCCGACTGGGTCTCCAGGACTGCGGTGTCCGCGATCCCGTGGACGAGGGTGGTGTCGGCCTCGTGCGCCGCGAGGGCTGCGGCTGCGGCGGCCCGGTCGCCGTGCGGGTCGGAGGCAGCCGCGTGGGCCGCAACGGTGGCGGAGGCCGCCCCTGCCACGTCCGCGCCAACATCCGCGGCCGAGAGGACGACCGCGCCCGTTTCGCCGTTGACCGACGTGACCGCGCTGCCGCTGGAAGGGCCGCCACCGGGCGCTGGTACTGGTGCGAGGTCGTCGAAGTGAACTGTCCCGGTGCCGGTGATGTTGGCGTAGAAGGCAACCCGGGTGCCGCCCGAGGGCTGCAGGTCGAGATACCAACGCCACCCAACCGGCTCGACGCCGGCCGCGTCGCACGGGAGGAGGACCACGGAGAAGCTGCCGTTGCTGTCGAAGGTGACCGATCCGCCGCCCGGGTAGACGGCGTTCCGTCCCGCGTCGACGAGGTAGGCCGACGGCTTGCAGACCAACTTCCCCTTGAACGGGGTGCCAGCGACGGCGGACGGGATGGTGCCGACGAGGGTCACGGTGGGGGTACCGGCGGGGAAGGCCATGGGGCACCTCCTCGTCGGTCAGGCCGCCTTGGGGCTCCGCTGGGGCATCGGCCTATACGCCGCGGCCCGTTCGCGTATCTCAGGGAGGGCATACATGGTTTTGTGTTCGCGCCCGTTGCCCGCGTACTCGCTAGCCCGGCCCTGAAACCGCCGGATCTTGCCGCGGCGCGCCCACTGCCGGATGACGGTTCCCGGCACTCCGGTCGCTTCGCTGGCCTCGTTCTCGAAGACCAGGTCGTCGGGATACAGCTCGTGCAGCTCCATGCCACCCCCAGGGACACGAAAAGCCCCCGGCGAGGCTGGGGGCTTGGAGGATGCGGACACACGAGTATCTCGCTGAGGGCACTGTGACATATGCCTGTTCGGGCGGTCAAGGGATCACTAGTCCGCCAGAATGCCGTCATGGTCTCCTACATGGTCCGCGGTCGCTCTCGCGAGGAGTGCCAGCGGGAGCTGGACCGGCTGTGCCGGCTGCTGGGTGCGACGCCGACGACGGCGCCGATGCAGGCGGCCGGCCCGGGGTGGATGGCGCGGGCGGTCAAGACTCAGGCCCCCGCCGTGCTGGGCGAGGGCCTGGCGGTCGAGCAGTAGGTCAGGCGGCGAGCGCAAGGGCGGCCAGCAGCAGGGCGGATACGTGTGCGGTCTGGTCGACATGGGCTGCGCCCCCGTGCTGGGCCCAGCCCTCCTGTCGGGCCAGCTTCATCCAGCGGGCCACGGGCCAGCGCCGATCGATGAACCCGTGGGTGGCCCCGATCCAGAGGAGGGCTGCGGCGGTCGGCGAGGCGGAGAGCGTCACGTCGTCCAGGAGGAGGGCGCCGAGGCCGAGGGCGGCACCGCACAGCAGCACGTGGGTGGCGGCGTGGGCGATGTTGGCGGTCCACCCGGTCCGGTCGCAGCCTGCCTTGTGCTTGGCCTGGTGGTCGGTCTGGAAGGGGTAGTCGGCCAGGAGGTGGCCGACGTACAGCAGGACGAAAATCGTGGCGAACACTTCGGCTCCTTCAGCTGGCGCGGTTGACGGTCTTGGCGATCAGCCCGCGGGTCTCGGTGCTGACGCTGTGGTGCTCCTGGTGCACGGGGGCGTTGTAGTGGTGGTGCTGCTCGGCCGGGGGTGCCGCCTCGACGACGGCCTTGAGGGCGCTGACGACCTTCGCAATGCCTCCCAGTACGAGCACGCCGCCGGCGACGCAGAGGCCGATCACGGCGGGGTCGACGCCGCCCAGGGTGTAGAGCACCAGGGACAGCGACCCTCCGATGGGGATCGAGACGATGCCCGCAGTGAGCATGAGAGCGCTCGCGTCCGTGGCGCGCTGGGACATCGGGGGCCGGCCGGGCTGGGCGACGGGCGAGGCGGAGCCGACGGTCTGCAGGGGGCTGGTGTCCCGATAGGAAGTGACGGCGGCGGGGGTGTAGGCGTCCTGGATGAGACGGTACGCCGCGATGGCGGCCTGCTCGTCGCTGAGCGGCATCGCAGCGGGCTGGGGGCGGTCGTGGTCCATGAGTGGCTCCTGCGGGTGAGGGAGGGCCCTGGGAGGTACCAGGGGCCCTGGGGGCGGTTGCGGGGTGTCAGGTGTGGGTGTGGGCGGCGTAGGCGGCGGCCGCGGCCTCGGCTGTGACACCGTCGCCGGTGACGGCGTCGATGACCATCTGCCGGTCGGCGTCCGGGAGCATGTCGAGGAAGGAGGCGACCCGGTCCGCCGCTGTCGGGACCTTGCGCTGCGTACCCGTTTTGGCGCCGGCCTTGGCCGCCTTGGGCTTCCTGCGGCGGGTGCCGGAGTCGCCGTCCCAGTCCTCGTCGCTGCCCTCGTCCTCGTCGTCGAGGTCGGGGGCGTTCCAGTCGCCGAGGAGGCCGAGCTCGTCGAGTTTCTGGATCTCGTAGGGGGTCAGGTGCTGGACGGTGTCGGGGAAGAGGGCGGCGAGGTTGCGCTCGGCGTCGTGGCCGGAGAGGTCGACGTAGAGGGCGCGCATGAGGATCGGGCGGCCCTTGATGACGATCCAGCCGACGCCGCCGATGCCAGAGGCGTCCTCCGGGGCCTCCTCGCCGGCGATGCGCTGCTCGATGGTCAGGCGGGTGCCGCCGTATTCGCCGGGCAGGGGGTCGGGGATCCATTCGGAGGCGACCAGGCCGTCGAAGGCGCGGCGGGTGGCGGCGGCGTCGCCCATGTTGAGGATGACCGGCCGCGAGTTGGCCTTGAGCTGGTTGCGCATCGTGGAGGTGAAGCCGTCCTCGACCTTCATGTCCTGGCCGGCGGGCTTGAAGGCCATCGCGTACTTGCGGCCTTTCACGCTGAGAAGTTCGCCGAGGATGGTGATCCGCTCGCCGTACTTCTCGTCCTTGGTCGCGGCCAGGTACTCGTCGGCTTCGACGGTGAGGGCGCTGTAGGGGCAGCCGGGGTCGTTCGGCTTCCAGTCGCGGACGGTGCCGTCGGCGCGGGGCATGGCGCCGCGGATGTCCATCAGGGCGACGGCGGCCCGCAGCATCCGGTACATGAACAGGGGTCCTACACCGTGGCGGTCGACGTGCGGGGCAAGGAGGGCGATCTTGCCGTCGGGGGCCTCGGTGGCGACCCAGTTGATCATGCCCGCGTTGGCGGCGGCGGCCACGTTGAGGACGATCAGCTGGGACTTGCCGGAGCCGGAGGCGCCGGCGGTCAGCCCGAGCGCGATGCCTTCGGGGCGGTGGACGCGGCCGCGGACGTAGGAGCCGTCGTAGGCGACGCCGAGGCGCCAGAAGCCCTGCGGGTCGGGGGTGACGTCGGCGCGGGTGGCGTGGCGGACGGCGACGAGCGGGGGCTCGTCGCAGACCATGACGTGGACCCGGTGCCCCTCGACGTGCGCGAACACCCTCAGCTCGTCGGGGTCGGCGCCCAAGGCGGTGCACAGCTTGGCGAGGTCGGGGCGGGGGGCTTCGGTCTCGTCCTCCATCTGCGCGACCCAGTGGGTCACCCCGCGCTCGGCGTCGCGCGTCTTGTAGTCGAAGAAGGCGCCGGGGATCGCCTTGCCCGGGCGGGCGATGTTCTTCGCCCACCAGTCGGCGTCGCTGGGGCCGGCCGCGGTCGCCCGGCGGTGTGCGTCGGGGGTGACGATGATCTCGCCCCAGCCGGGGCCCCAGGGGGTGCCGTCGGCTCCGTGGACGGCGGCAATGAAGGTGACAGTCTCGGGCGGGACGCCGAAGGCGGCGCCGATCGTCCGCTCGTCCAGCCTCGGGACCGCCTTGCCGTCCGGGGCCTTCAGGAGCGCGGAGAAGTCGATGCTGCTGCCGGGGTGGTGCTCGATGCGGCGCAGCTCGGTCTCGCCGGGGCTTCCGGCCCGCTCCCACATGGCGGCGATCTGCCGGGTGAACTCGTCCGCGGGGTCCGCCTGGTGCTCGGGCGCGGGGGCTTCGAGCTGGCGGAGGGCTTCGTGGGCGAGGCGGAGGTTCCCGGTGCGGGAGAACGGGGCGAGGACGGCCATCGAGATCGCCCACCCTCCTGCGAGGGCGGCGTCGGTGGCCCATCCGGTGGTGCACAGGGCGGTGATGTCGACCGCGGCGGCGGAGGCGCAGGGGAGGGCCCGCATGAGCGTGGTCAGCAGACCGGCGTCCGGATTCTCGGCCTTCTTCCAGGCGCGGACCGCGGCGACGCCGGCGGGCAGGGCGGCGGTGGCGAGCATGGCGAGGTTGGCCGTGCCCCAGGGAGCCGCGTTGGGGGCGACGGTCAGGCCGAGCGCGGCCGCTCCGTAGACGGCGCGCTCCAGGTGGACACGGCGGGCGATGGCGTGCCCGAGAGCGGCGGTCGACATCGGAGGTGTCTCCTTCTTGGTCGGTTCGGGAATGAGAAGGGGAGGGCCGCCGGGCGCGGCGGCCCTCCCCTTCTTGCTGGGGCGGGGTGCGGCTAGTACGCCCAGAAGCCGGGCTTGGGGGTCTTCGTCGTGCGGGTGGTACGGACGTCGTCCAGGGCCGCGTACTTGTTGCGGTGGGACTCCCGGGCGGCCTTGGACGCCTCGGCGGCCTCCATGGCCGCGTTCCGCGTCCGGGCGGTGGCCACGGCCGCCTCCGTGAGCGCCTGGGCGACCAGGTTGGTGAGGTCCACGTACTTCTCGTCGCCGTCCGCGTCACCGAGCTGGTCGGCGGTCGCCGAGACGGTCTTGGCATGCTGGTACATCCGCCGCACCACCACGGACAGCTCGCTGCTGGCGGCGTCCATGGCCTGGGTGAAGATGTGCAGCTTGCGCTGCACGGCCCGGTAGTTGTTCTGGTCGGAGGTGAGTGCGATCTCGGTCATGCTCATCCCTCGTGGTGGGCCGCGGCGGAGGCGTGGCGCAGGCCGGAGTCCTGCATGGCCTCCCGGTCGCGGCGGTAGTCGGCGTGGACGATCCGAGCGGTGAACACCGAGCCGCCGGCGGCGCGCTCACACCGCTCGGCCATCCGCTCGGCCCGCGCCGCCATCCGCTCGGCGGCCGCGACGAGTTTGTCCAGGCGGTCCAGGACCGCCGGGTCGGTGATGTTGTGGCCGTCCTGGAGGTCCTGGTGGAACTCCTTGAGGGTGGCTGCGGCCTTGCGCATCACGCGGGAGATCCTGATGGCTTCCTCGGCCGTCTCACCGACCCCCATCGCGATGCCAGTCATGGTCCGGACGAAGGTGTCGAGAGTGAGCTCGGTGCGGTGCTCTTTCCTGAGACTGACCGGGGCGGCAGTCTGTCGGGTCACGGGAGTGCTCACGGTCCCCTTCCTGGGGGTGGTGGCGGCCGCCCGCGGGGGACGCGAGGTGCCGGGCCGTTTGGTGTGGGGCTCCGGTGCGCGGGGCAGGCCCCGCCGGCCGGTGGTGACGGCCGGCGGGGTCGTCGGCTTCGGGCGCGGCGCGTCGTCACGCATCCACAGCCACGGGTCCCGGATCGGGCCGGTGGCGCTTTGCGCGGAGGCCCAGGCGTCCTCCCGGCCGTGCGCGTCCCGCCGGCCGCCGGGACCGGTGAAGTCCTCGGCCGTCGGCTCTGGATCCGGTCCTGCTGCGGACTTCTTCTTGCGACCCTTGCGCTTCACCCGGGGCTTGGACTTCTTGTCCCGGGTCCAGGGCCTTCTCCTCGCCCCGGCCTCCTTGCGGCTGCCCTGCCTCCGGCGGCGGGTGGACTTCCTCTTGTCCTTCCCCCCATCGGGTTCGGGAGCGGCAGGGGGCTCGGGCTCTGCGGCCGGGGTGGTCTTCTCCGGCTTGGGCTTGCGGATCCGGATCGTCTTCAGCCGGAGCCGCTTCCGCTTCGGGCCCTGCGGGGCGGGCGTGCCCTTCCCGCCCTCCTTCGGCGGTTGCGGATCCTCCGGCTTGGGCTGGCCTTCCCCCTCGTCCTTGGGCGACTTCTCGTGCCCGGTCTTGCTCAGGACCGGCGGGGGCATTCCCTTCTCGCGTCGCTTGCGCAGCCGGCGCTCGGCGGTCTCCGCCAGGGCTTGGCCGAGGGTGGTGCGGCCCTCCTTCCCGGACTTCTCCTCCTTCTCCTTCTCCTTCCTGGCACGGGCGGCCTCCTTCGCCTCCCGGCGCGCCTCGCGGGCCTTGTGCTTGCTGTCGCGGGCCTGGTCCCGGTCCTTGGTCCGGTCGGCCAGATCCGCCGCCTGCCGGGCCGCGCGCCGCTCCTGGCGGCCGCGCGCCCGCTCCAGCGCCGGGCTCGCGGCCGACGGGCCCGGCGTCTTGCCGCCCGTCGGTGCCTGGACCCCGGAGCCCTTCGAGTCCTTCTTCGCGTGCTCGTTGGACCCCGGTGAAGAACCCGAGCCGGAGCTACCAGTTCCCTTCTTGCCGGAGTCCTTCCCGGACCCGCCCGGGCCCGAGGACTTGGAGCCCTGCCCCTTGCCGCCGGCTCCGGACGCCGGTGAGCCGTTCGGGGTGCCCCCGGGCTTGCCCCTACCGCCGCCCGAGCCAGCACCGGAGCCGGAGCCGCGTCCCGAGCCCCCCGCTCCGGAGCCGCCACCGGCCGCCTTGCGGCCGTACTCCTGGCTCGTGGGGACGGAGGCCTTCGCGTGGGCCTCGCGGCCCTGGTTGCCGAGCTTCTTCATCGCCAGGGCGTGTTCGGACTGGGCCTCCAGCCGGGCAACCTTGGCCTTCATCCGCGCCTCGCGCAGCGGGGCGGCCTCGGCGTGCTCGGCCATCCGCCGTGTACGCCAGTCCGAGACCACCATCGCCATCCCGCGCAGCGCGGCCAGGGCCACGGCGAGCGGGGCCGCGATCATCAGGGCCCCGGCTCCGCCTCCCGGCGCGCCACTTCCCCGGCCGGGTAAGGCGGGAAGCGGCGCTGCTGCCGGCGCGGCGGCCGGGATCGCGGCCGCCGACTCGGCCGCCGACTCCCTGGCCGGGATGATCGGCAGCTCCATCGTGGTCTCCTCCGGGGACTCCGGAGGAGCACTGCGGCGGGGCGGGGGAAGGCCCGGCATTCTCTCCAGTCCCTCGTCCCGGCCAGGGAGTTGGATCAGCTCCCCGCCGTCCGAGTCGTCTGTCATGACCTTTGCTCCTATTGACAGAAAGTGACCGTCTCGTGTACGCGCGCGCGTGTCCGCGCGTCCGCGTGTCCGCGCGTCCGGTTGGGGTGCCGTCAGGGCGGCCCTCCGAGGAAGTGGCGGCCCTGACGCTCCGCGCCGTGACTACTCCCGGTGGCGGGCGCAGAAGTTCTCCAAGGTCCGCGCGAGCTCCACCAGCGGCGCCTGATCGCCCCTCTGCTGGGCCTGCTTGGCGACCGACTTGGCCTCCTCGACCCAGGCGAGGATCACGCCCCACCCGCCGAGCCGGGCCGCGAAGTCCGCCATCCGCCGCTCGCGGTGGGCGTCCTGGCGAAGGCGCCGCGCCTCCGCCCGCGTCATCGGCCGTGCGCTCACGCCACGCCCCGCTTCTTGCCCAGGTCGTACAGCGAGCCGGCGACCGGCTCGCCGCCCTCCAGGCCCTCGCCGTCCTTCCTGCTCAGGGACTGCGCGGTCTTGTGCAGGGACTTGGCGGCGATCTCCCCGAGAGCGGCGCTGCGCTGCGCCCGGGCCAGCTGCTTGGCCTGGCGCTGCTCGGGCAGCTGCTGGATCAGCGCGGTGTGGTCGGCGTGGGCGATGAGCAAGGCCTCCAGCGCCTCGTACTGCATCCGGGCGCCCCGCACGAGCCGCTTGGCGTGCTTCTCCATCTTCAGCGAGCGGCGGGCACCGGCCTTGAATCGGTCACCCGGGACGTGCTCGGCGCGGTACTTCGCGCGGATCGCGGCCAGCAGGTCGTCGTACACCTCATGGTCGGTGCCGTGTGACTTGCGGCGGAGCTGCACAAACTGGCCGAGCTCCTCGGGAGTCAGCAGGCGGGACAGGTCCATGGGAATCTCCTTCTCGAGGTGGCCCATCGTCGTAGGCCTTCCGGGTCTGCTTGCCGGGTCTGCGAGGGTTCCGCTCACCGGGGTTACTCGTCGGCTGGCCTAGGGGTTTGTGGTTCCGACTGCTCCGGCAGTCGCAGCAAGGTCCAGCGGTGGGCCGCTGGGCCTCACTGGTGGTGCCGGAGAAGGGGTCAGGCGGGTACGGCTTCGGCTTCGCGGGTCTCGATCTCGCCCCAAATCCGGCGGACCCGATGCTCGCCGCCCTGGAAGCCCTCACCGCGGAACGCTTCCTGCGCTTGGCGATAGGAACGGGGCGGCTCCATGGAGTAGCGGAGCCAGCGGAGGACGACGTCGAGCTGCTCATCGGTGAGCGTGACGCCCCTCTGTGGCGTCTCGACGCGGGCAGCGGCGGCGAGCTCTTCGAGTGTCATCGCGTGCTGTGACGGGGCCTGCCGAACCTCGACTTCGATGTCCGGTTCGTCCTCAGTCACGGGCTGTGGTGTCACACCCTCGATTTGTGGCCTGACCTGTGTGACACCCGTGACACTCTGCTGCGTCACGGCAGGGCGTGACACGGTCAGCGCCAGGTCGCGGGTCATGAAGGCTCGGGCGGCCGCTCCGTGCTTCTTGTCCGCCTCGGCGAGGGTCTTCTCAGCCTTGGCGCGGGCCTTGTCGATCTGCGCCTGCGCCATGGTCAGAACCTCAGCGCGAGCGGTTTGACGGTGCAGCTCGGCGAGGTGCCCGGCTGTCTCGGTTAGGACTTCGGTGCGGGCTTCCGACTGCAGGTGGCGGGCGTCGGCTGCGGCGAGGGCTCGGGCGTTCCGGTCGGCGGCCGACCGCTTCGCGATCTGGGCCGCAGTCGTAGGGTCCGCGAGTACGTTGCCGGCGAACAGCCTCAGACCCATGAAGGCGGCGGCAGCAGCCGGGACGAAGGCGAACACCTGGGCGTGGCCGAGGACGAACAGCGCCGCGGTCGAGACGCCGATCGCAACGACCGACAGGCCAAGGGTCACCACCATGCCGATGACGGACCGCTGGCGGATCGCCAGCTCCGACATGCGCAGCGATCCGATCCACAGGGCGTCGTAGACGATGGCGATGGACCAGCCGACGATCATCCCAAGTTCCCCAGGGAGGCCGAGGACCGGGCCGAGCTTGTTCCCAAGGGTCGCGGCCACCAGGACGAGGGCTCCCAGGGTGAGGAGCTTCTCGATCACCGCGACGAGTGCGACACCGGACGACACGGACTTGATCTTGTCGATGGACTTCACGGGTCCTCCTCTCAGAGGCGGGAGACCTACGCGGCCAGGCTGCGGTGGTCGTCGAGCTGGTCGGCGAGCTTGGTCACGCCGGGGTTGGCCATGTCGTAGGCGAGGATGTCCCAGCGGGCGGCGGCCCGGCCGACACGGGTGGTGGCCTGCTCGTAGGCGTTGATGAGCTGCTCTCGGAGGTCGCGCTCGGCCCAGGCGGTCTCGATCTGGAACTCGGTGGGCGGCTCGGCCTGGGTGGGCTGCTTGATGGCGGCGATGCTGGCGTTCATGACGGTGGTCCTTCCGGTGGTCAGGCGGGTGGATGGTCAGTCGCGGATGGTGAAGACGAGTCCGTGGCGGGTCTCGATGACGGTGTTGCAGCTGCCGCACGTCCAGGTGTCGTCGCCGATGTCCATGGCGTCGCCGCAGCAGAGGACGTGGGTGCCGGCGGGGAGTTCGTCGCCGGGGCTGATGTCGTCGATGTCGGGCACGGCTACTCCTTGGCGGCGAGCGGGGTGGTCAGGTTCGCGTCGAGCAGCTCGGCGAGCTCGCTGCCGTCGGTGGTGCGGGTGTTGAAGCGGGCGGTGACCTCGGCGACGATGCGGGACGCGGCGTCGCCGTGGCCGGCGTTACGAGCGGCGATGTAGCGCTCGACGGACTCGTGCTGGGGCATGGCGGGCTCCTAGGTCAGCGGGTCGGGCGGGGCATGGCGCGGCAGGTCTCGGCGTGGGTCTGGGCCCACTTCAGGGCGTCCGGCACCCGCGGGAACGCGGCCTTGCCGGTCTCGTCGGCGTCGTCGGCCAGCAGGTAGGTCTCGCCACCGGACACCTCGTGGCGCGGGTCGGTGCAGCCCATGCCGCCGCACTCGGCGACGACGGAGAACTGGACGATCTGCTCCTCGCCGGCGTAGCCGACGCGGCGGGCGCTGAACTTGATGCGGATGTCCACGTTCACGACGGCATCCGCGAGGGTGAGGAAGCGGCCGACGGGCTGCCGGTCCGTCTCGGTTCCGACGTAGTACGTGGCGCGGCTGGCCATGTACGAGCGGCGGCTACGGATGGCCTCGGCGATCGTGGCGGGCTGGGTTTCGGGCATGACGGTGCTCCTCGGTTGGTCGTTCCGGGAGGAATGGGGTTCAGCTGCGTGGGGTCCCGTCAGCGCAGTCGCACTCGGCCGGGCCGTCGGCGTACATGCCGGACGATCCGCAGAGCACGCAGTGCCAGTCGGGGTGGTAGTCGTCGTCCACGTCAGCTGCGGTGGGTGTGCTGCTGGCCGGTGCCGAGCTGGCCCAGGTTGTTGCGGGCATCGGCCTGGGCCTGCGCGGCCTCGGCCGGCGGCCGGTAGTCCTGGGCGCAGGCGGCGGGCGTCGCCGGCTGGTCCACGATCGAGTGCTGCTGCTGGTCGGCCATCACGCCCCCCGCAGCTCGTCGACGAGACGGAGCACCTGCTCGAGCGAGACCTCGAGCCGGCCGATCATCTTGGACAGGTCCGTGTCCGATGCGTCGCGGACGTCCATCTCCCGCGACTCTGCGAGAACCTCGCGGGCGGAGTCGGCGGTCCGCTGCTGGGACGGGGTGAAGCCCCTCATCACGCCACCGCCGGACGAGCCGGGCGGACGTAGGACGCGGCACGGTGGGCGGCCACGTCGGCCGGGGACAGCGGCGGGTCCATCACGAGACGGCCGGCGCCGGACTTGTGCCCCACAGCGATACGCAGGCGGGGCGGGGTGATCTGCTCCGGAGCGGGCCGGGATACAGTGATCTGAGCCATGAGGGGTCCTCTCAAAGAAACCTCGTGGTTAGGCCCTGGCCTGGGAGTGGAGTCCCGCGCCGGGGCCGTTCTGTTTTCGGTTGTGGCGTGCCGGTGGAGCGGCACCTTGAGGCTTCCGGCGGTGGAGCGCCGTTTGCTTCAACACCTCTATTGAAGACCCGCTCGAGGGGTGCTGTCAACACGTTCCAACCACCCCATTGAACGTGTCTGGATTGACCCCTAACCTGAGGCCATGACCGACTCCCCGACCCCTCCCTCCGAGGAGCAAGCCGAGCCCCTCTCCGCCGAAGAGATGGCCGCCCGCTTCAGGGCCGCCCGCCTTCGACGCGCCGAACTCGCGGAAGAAGATCGCGTGCAGAAGCAGATTGAGGAGGCCATGGTCTGGGGCCTTCATGAGGGACGCAGCTGGGCTGAGGTCGGACGGATCCTCGGTTTCAGCGGATCGCGTGCAGAGGCGATTGCCCGACGTCGGTAAGGAGCTGATCGGCATGGTTCCAGTCAACCCGCGCGAGGGCTGGCCGACGATGCACTGCCGATGCACCAGCAGTGCAGGGATCATGCAGTAGCTGTGCAGGTGGCGGGACATGAGCAGGTGGGGGCTACAAAGTGGACGTCATCGACACCTGGACGGGCCGCATGGCCTGCTGGCTCCAAGCCTCCCTCCGTCTCGGCAATCAGGCCTTCGCCGACCATCTTGGGGTGGCCCTGAGGACGGTGGCTGGCTGGCACGCACAGCCCGACCTGGTGCCGCGACACGACATCCAGTCCGCGCTCGACACCGTCTACGAGAAGGCCCCCAACGCCGTGCATGCCCGCTTCGCACGTTTCGCCGCCCAGGCCGAAGCCGCCACCGCTCAGGCCCTTCGGGTCTCCATCGCGGTGGTGGTCCGGGCCAGCGAAGTGCTGCTGGTCTGCCGGCGCGACGACGGGGCCCTGTCGTGGCAGTTCCCGGCTGGCGTGGTTAAGCCGGGTGCGACTGCGGAGGTCGTCGCGGTCCGGGAGACCCTCGCCGAAACCGGCGTGCACTGCTCAGTCCGGGAACCCCTCGGCGCCCGGCAGCACCCGACGACCGGCGTCCTCGCCACCTACTGGCTGTGCGATCACCTCATGGGCGAGCCGGAGAACCGGGACGTCGAGGAGAACGCCGACGCCACCTGGGTACCGATCAACAGCCTGACCCGATTCATCGCGGCCGAGCGGATCTACCCGCCGGTCCTTACCGCCCTGGAGGCGCACGCATGACCGAGAGCACCGAGCAGCCGCCCGTCTCGACCGCGATCATCGTCCACGACGGGCGAGTCCTCATGGCCAGGCGCCGTCAGCAGGAGGGGAAGCTCCTGTGGGCCTTCCCTGGCGGCGGCATCGAAGCCGGCGAGACGCCCGAAGAGGCGGCCGTGCGGGAGGTCGCCGAGGAGGTCGGCCTCGAGGTCAAGGCCAGCAAGGTGCTGGGCGACCGGGTGCACCCGCAGTCTGGGGTGCACATGACCTACGTCGCCTGCACGGTCGTCAGCGGCGAAGCCACGGTCGTCGACGAGGAGGAGCTCGCCGAGGTGGCGTGGCTCGAGCACGGTCAGATCCCCGAGTACGTGCCGTGGGGGCTCTTCGACAAGGTGCAGGCGCACCTGGACGAGGTCATCGGTTCCTAGGGGGCAGCCACAACGCCGCGCGCTCGAAGATCCTCGACAACAAGGCGCGTCACCTCGCGGATTTCCGCAGCCGTCAGACTGTCCGCCGTCAAGAGGAGAGCAGACGACACCGCCTCACCCAGGGCGCCGGCCGAGATATGGGTGAGGCCCTCACTGGGCACAGGACTGAGAGCTGGCAGAGGCTGGAGGCCCTTGGCCGCCTTGACCACTGCGCCAGGGGGCAGCCCGAGGGCCTGCTCAACCTTCGCGAGTGTGGTGTCCCTCGCGCGGCCGTCCCGCTCAAGATTCTGAAGCGTGGCGCGCGAAATCCCCGCGCGCTCCGCAAGCTGCTCCTGAGTCAGGCCTAGCTGCGCGCGAGCTTCGCGGGCGATCCTTCCTACTTCCAGAATCCTCTCCATCATGGGGGCATTGTGCAGGGCGAGGCTCAGGAACGCCAGTCCTCGCATAAAAAAGCCTAAGAGACTTGCCGTGAAAGCCTAGATAGGCCTAACGTGAAACGCAGAACGGCCGGACGGGTGCAACCGTCCGGCCGGTGATCAACGCGGGGTGCAACCCGCTGATCCGCGATCCCAAACGCCAAGAAAGGGATACACCGTGAGTGTACCTGCCATGCCCTTGCTTGACTTCTCCCAGTGGGGCTTCCTCTCCGCCCCGCTGAACGAGCTGCTCGATCGACTCGGCGCCCGCATCGTCGAGATCGCCACCGACGAAGAGCACTTCTTCGGAGGCTGCATGAAGCGCGACTCGGAGATCGTCGTCGTTCTCCCGCAACGCATGAACGAACTCGAGAAGGACCTGTCCACCCGCGGGCTCCTCGCCCACTGGTTCGGCGTCGAGATCACCGACTGGCCGATGCAGGTCTCCTTCGCCGACGTGGAGCAGGCCGCGTGAGCGCGCTGCAGGTGTTCGCCTACGAGGGCTCCGAGGTGCGCACCGTTCTGGTCGACGGCGAGCCGTGGTTCGTCGGCGCCGACGTCACCGCCATCCTCGGATACGCCAATGGCAGGGACGCGCTGTCCTCCATCCCGGACCGGATGCGGAATACCGTCGCCCTCGCCGACGGAAAGCGCGGCAACCCGAACCGCGTAATCGTCTCCGAGCCTGGCGTCTACCGTCTCGTAATGCGGAGCAGCCTCCCGGCCGCCGAGCGGTTCCAGGACTGGCTCGCGGAGGACGTGCTCCCGCAGATCCGCAAGACCGGGCGGTTCGATGCGGCCCCCGCCCCAGCGCCAGCGAAGGAGATCACCGCAGCCGCCGGCCCGGTCCCCTACCGGGATCAGGCGGAGATCCTGGCCATCCTTCGCCCGGCCCTGCCGGAGCCCTACGCGACGGCCACGGCGAAGGTGATCCTGGCCCGCGCGATGGGTGAGCGGCCTGAGCTGGACTCGTCCGAGACGCCGCTGTACGCGGCGACGTTCCTCGCGGAGAAGGGCCACAAGGCGAAGACGGTGGCCAAGTTCCAGTCCGGCTTCGGCGCCCGCGTGTCGAACGCGTTCTTCAAGCGCCACGGCCGGCGGCCGGAGAAGATCGCCGGTCCGGCCGGCTCCCGCATCGACAAGGTGGCCGTGTACACCGAGGACGACCGCCCCCTTCTCGAGGAGGTGTACGCGGGGATGGCCGACCTGATCGCCGCGTTCGAGCATGGGGGCCAGATCGCGCTCAGCGCCTGACCCCGGACAGCCTGAAGCCCCCGTCGCCTGTGGCGGCGGGGGCTTCGTCGTGCTCGCGCGATGGGCTACGCCTCTTCGTTCGCAATCTTGATCGCCAGCGCTGCGCCGACTGCGGCGATGATGACCGCCGCGATGAGTGGGGCCGGAGCGACCTCTCGGCATCCGGGCCATTGGTGGAATGCTGCGCTGATGGCGGGGCCGCATTGGTAGGTGGCGTCGTCCGTCTGGCTGGTGAAGCTCACGGGGAACAGCGCGATGATGGCGGCGGCTGCGGCGGTTCCGACGGCGGCGAGCTTGGCGCGGGCTCGGGGTGGCATTGAGTTGGGCACGGCGTGGAGCGTAGACCCACTGGCGGCGGCGTTCAGCCGGCGTAGCCGATCTGCACGACGGTGATCGTCCGGCTCTCGTGCCCGATGAGGACGGCGAGCGCGACGTGCCCGTGGGCGAGGGTCCGCATGATCCCGTCGTCTTCGCCGTAGGGAGTGGAGTGGGCGAGGGGGTCCTCGAGGGCGTCGAGGAGGATGATGGCGATGTCGCGTCGGGCTTGCTCGGGGAGTGCCGCGTAGATCGCGTGGACGGTGGGGTCGAGGCGGAGCCTGTAGGTCACGCGGCGCCTCGACGGGCACGTTCCGCGTCGGTCTGGATGCGGTCGGTCACGTCGATGAGGGTAGCTTCGTACTCGGGCGGCAGGTGCCCGTGCTTGATGAAGTAGTCCCGGAGCTCTTCGATGCGGGGGCGGCCGGCTTCCCACTCGGTCACGAATCGCACCCATTTGTCGATCACGGCTTGGAGCTGGTCGACGGGCGCCAGGTTGACCTCGCCGAGGAACTTTTGCCTGATCACGGGGTGCGGGAGCGCGTGGGCGATCGAGTCGATGGTCCACGGGGTGTCGCTCATGACCGCCTCCACGGTGGGTTCTGAAAACGCTAGCACTTTAGCCCTCGGATCGTTGGCCTGCCATCTGCCCGGGACATGTGTGCGGGCCGGTGACCTTGGCCGCCGGCTCGCGTTGTCCCCGGCATGGACGAGGGTGTGCTGGACCTGCTGGACGCGCTGCTGGACGGGGCGCCTGAGCCTCGTCGCGGGCTGGTGAGCGAGGACGAGGCGCGGGCCCTGATGGTGCTGCTGGGCGTGCTGGAGGATGAGGCCCGGTCGGAGGATGTCCGCCGGGCCGCTGGTGACCTGCGGTTCCGGATCGGGTCCCGGCTGGCCTCGAAGAACGACCCCGCCAACTGACGTCGGCGGGGCCTTCGCGTGCCGCGGATATTAATGACCCTCCGCGCGGCGTTGGGGTGGCACGGGTAGCGATCCCGGGATGGCTGCCTCGGCTCCTAGTCGGCACGGTATCGCACGTCGGGGCTCTCTTTCGTCATGCCGCAGTCCGCTGGGCCATGGGCAGCTGCAGTACCTCGGCGTGCCCGTACTGGGTGTCGCATCCGGTGCACCGCGCACCGGGGGTGTCGAGGGTGACGCGGAGGATGGTCCCGCAGGGGCAGGCGACGGGGATCCGCCGGGCCGGCTTCTCGCCGGTGGTGAGCGCCTCGCACTGGCGGACGACGGCCGCGATCTCGTGCGCGATCTCCCGTATAGCAGGGTGTTCGTCGCAGAGCATGCCGAGGTTGCCGATGAGGATCGCGGCGTAGGAGTCGACGGCGGCCTCGACGGTGCCGTACTGGGGGAACTCCCACTGCTCTCGTTCGCAGAGGTCGCGGACCCAGCTGGCGAGGATGCCTTCGATGCCGCCGCGGGCTCGGAGGTCGAGGATGTCGAGCCGGACGGGGAGGGGGGCGGTGCGGGATCCGGCCCGGCCGCCGTCGCTGCTGCGGCCAGGGGTGAGTTCGTCGGCGAGGGCCCGGTAGAGGGTTGGGATGCGGCGGAGTTGGTCGGCGAGGCGTTCCCGGCAGCCGTGGTGGACGCGGTCGCGGGAGGGCTTGAGGCAGGTCTCGCAGTAGGCGACGGGCTCGATCACTGGTGCTCCTCGTGCGGCGCTACGGGTGAGTCAGGCGGGGATGTGCGCGGCAACGTGTTCGCAGTACAGGGCGAGGTTGCGGGCGATCTGCTGGCTGATCGACGGCCTGTCGGCGAGGCCTGCGGCGTGCCACGCTTCGCCGAGGTCCTGGCCGACTTCCCAGTAGGCGCGGCAGTTGTCGCAGTTACCGGTGTACGGCTTGCGCTCCCAGCTCACGGTTGGGCCTCCCCGTTCGGCTCCTCGATGAGCAGGAAGGACTTCCCGCAGCCCTGGTTGGGGCAGTTGAGGATGTCCGGCCAGCTGTTTCGGGGGCGGGGGATTTCGTGAAGGTCCGCACCGTCCGGGATCTCGCACTGCTCGATGCAGTCGATGTGGCGGGGCTCAGACATGGCGCGTCTCCCGTCCGGCGAGGATGGTGAGGAGCTGGTGCTGCTGTTCGGCCGGCAGGGTGCGGGCCCAGGCTCGGGCGTCACCGATGCGCTCGACGAAGCGCACGGTGCGTCGTTGGGCGGCGTCGAGTTCGGCCTGGCAGTAGTCGGCGATGGCCTCGGCGACGGCGTTTCGGCCTTCGATGGGGAGCCAGTAGCCGCGCTCTTCGAGGGCGTTGTCGACGGCCTCGAGGGCGCGCTGGTGGATGGCGGTCATTTCGGTCCCTTCAGTCCCTTGGTGATCTCGTGGCGGATGCGGCTGGCCTTGGCGGTGAGGCGTCGGACTTGCCAGCGGTAGCGGCTTTTCTGGGCTCGCCGGTAGAGCCGGTCGATCCGGGCTTCGACGCGGGGCTGGCTGCTGATGGCGTGTTCCTGCCGCCAGAACTCGCAGAAGGCTTTGGTGATGGGCCAGCCGTGGCGCGCGAAGTTGGCGAGGTGGGCGTCGTAGTCGACGAGTCGGTGGGGGCAGTCGCGGGCGATGGCGGCGCGGAGTTCGTCGGCGGTCACGTCTGGCTCCTGTCGCACTCAGAGTGGTGGTCGGCGAGGTGGCGTTCGGCGAGGCGCTGGGCCCTCTGCTCGGATCCGCAGTCGAGGTGCAGCCAGCCGTCGCAGTCGCCGGAGCCCCAGCAGCGCCAGGCCCAGGCGGGGCGGTTGTCGTCGGTGCGGTAGGTGGTGACGGTGACGAAGTTGGGGAGTGGCATCAGAGCAGGTCTCCTCGGATTCGGATGGTGGTGATGCGGATGTCGTCGCCGCCGGGTGTCCAGAGCCGTGGTCCGCCGGCGGCCCGTCCGGCTTCGGGCTCGAGCCGTCGTTCACGTAGTTCCCGGAGCCGGTCGGCGGCGCGGGTGCGGGGCCGGCGGTCGGGGTGCGGCAGCTCGTCGGGGTCGGCGGTGTCGCAGGGCTCGATCTCCCAGCCGGGCAGGAACAGCTGGCCGGTCACGACTCCGCCGGCTGGTAGTGCCGGGGCAGGTCGCGGGTCGGGATCTGCCCGTGCACGGCCTTCCCGTCGTGGGTGAGCTCGCCGTCGCGGGTGAAGCGGGTCCACGAGCCGCTCACGGCGTCGATGGTGATGGTGATGGTCGGCTGGTTGCGGTGCTGCCAGGTCTGGCCGGGCTGGATGGCGGTCATGTCGGGCCTTTCGGGTGTCGGTTCGGGCGGCGGCAGGTGAGGGCCGCCCGCGGTGGCGCGGGCGGCCGGAGAGCGGCGGGGTCAGGCGTCGGAGTCGAGGGCTTGGGCGCAGCGTCCCCCGCCGTCGGCGGACACGAAGTCGAGGTCACAGCCACTCCCGCAGTCGGGGCAGGCGTAGCCGGTGCAGCCCGGGGCGGGGCATCCGGAGTCGTAAACGTCACCGTCGCAGTCGGGGCAGCCGCGTTCGTCGGGCGTGGTGTGCGGACGGTCGGGGTCGAGGATGACGAGTTCGGTGATCGGGCCGGTGGACAGGTGGATCGGCTGAATGGGGATGCGGATCTCGGTCATCGGGTCTCCTAATCTTCGGTTGGTTCGGCGGATCGTTCAGTGGCGCTCTGCGCCCCTTTCAGGCGGCCCCCCTTAGCGGGAAGCCTTGAGGCCCTGCGGGGCGCTCTCGCGGGCACTCAGGGGCCCTGGCGGGCGCTTGCCGCGTCCCGCTGTCGCTGCCGGTGCGCTCGCTCGCCCATCCGGCAGGCGTCGCAGGGCTGTTCGCCGCGGCGCCGGTGGGCTTCGTACCCGGCGTGGTCGCCGTGCCGCTGGGGCCGGCCGTCGATCAGGCCGGCGCGGCATGCGATTAGGACAGCGTGGGCGGAGCTTGCGGCGCCGAGCTTGATGATCGCCCGCTGCCGGCTGTCCTGGACCGCCGCCGTGCTGCGACCGAGGATGCGCCCGATCGCTGGGTAGCTGTGCCCCTCAGCTGCGAGCCGCAGGACGGTTGCCTCGAGGTCGCTGAGCGCGGCACCAGGGCGACTGGCCCGCGTCACGACTCGGCGCCCTCACGGCAGTCGGCCCACAGCACGCCGTAGCCGAAGTCGTCTGTGTGGGTGTCGCAGCCGTCACCCACCGGCAGGTCGAGGCAGATCCAGATGTCCCCTGCCGGCTGGTGGCGGAGGTGGTGGCCGTCGGTGCCGTGGGGGCAGTCGCCAGTGCCGGCCTCGGCGTAGAACGGGATCGGGCGGTGAGTCATCGGGATCTCCTCCGGTTTGGGATGCTGTCGGGGTGCCGCCCCCTCGCTGCCTGAGGGGGCGGCCGTTGCGTGTCAGGCGCGGTCGGTCTGCCGGGTGCAGGCCCGGCAGGTGATCGGCTTGTCGTCGGCCAGCCAGTTGTTCGTGCTGTAGGCGGCGAGGAACACGCCGCACGCGGTGATCCGGTCGTCCGGGTGCGTCTCGGCCCGCTTGCGGGCGGCGTGGGTGTTCCGGCCGCCGTGGAGCCGGACGCGGAGCGGGTAGTCGGTCATGGGGTCCTCCGGTTGCTTAGGCGGTTGTTGTCGCTGCGGTGCAGGTCAGGCGCAGTCGCAGGGGTTGTCCTCGAGGTCGAGGCAGACGATGCAGCTGCCGTCGGCACCGTTGTCTTCGTGGTCGCTGATGTCGGTGCCGCAGAGGGCGATGTCCGGGTCGCAGCAGTAGAGGTGGTCGAGTTCGTCCGGGCTGCCGCTGGTCCGACGCGCGGTCGGGGTGGGCTGGGTGGCGGTCATCGGTTGGCCTTTCGGGTGGGTCGGGCGGGGATGGGCTGCTGCCATTCGGTGCCGTTGAGGGCGGCCTCGAGGTCGGCGTAGTGGCGGGCCTTCTCGGCGGTGGTCCAGCGGGGCCGACGGGGGCGCAGGAGGGCGGCGGCGAGGTCGGCTTGGATCTGAGCTGCACGCTCGGCGGCGGTCGGAAGGCTCACCGGTCGGCCTCGTCGTCTTCGGGCGGTGTCCAGCCGGTGATAGTCGGGTACAGCTGGGCGTGGGCGAGGCAGGCGCCGATCACGGTCGGGACGGCCACCCAGTCGCCGGGCCAGTCCCCTCCGGCGCGGGCCTGCCTCATTCCCTGGACGTAGCCCATGACGGCGGCGTCCTTGATCAGGCCCTGTTCCCGTTCGGTGAACTCGGACCAGACGGCCGCGATCCGGTCGGCGTGGTCCTGGTCTCGCTTGATCATGTAGTTGGCGAGGGCTTCGGGGATCTCGGCAGTCATGCGGCGGTCTCCGTGGCTTCTTCGTAGCGGCGGGCGTGTACGGGGCTGTTGTCGGGGCGTTGGATGCCGTTGTCGTGGCAGGGGGTGCCGGGGGCGACTTGGCAGGTGGGGCAGACGGCGGTCTGCTGGGCGTGGGCGGCTTCGGCTCGGAGCTGTTCCGCCCGCCGGTGGGTGAAGGTCACGCGGCCTCCTCGAGGGGGGTGTGGCTGGGAGCTGCTTGTCGACGCTCGGCCTCGGCAATCAGCTCGAGGAGGACACGCCGGGTCGGGTCCGTGTTGATCGATTGGCCCCAGTGGGCCGGCGGAACGAATCCCGTCCAGAACTCGGGCTTCGGGAACCTGAACGGCCTCTCGGTCAAACGGGCGGCGAGGTCGGGGTAGCGGAGGACCAGGCCGCGGCGGCGGGCGTTCTCAAGGCGGGCCGCGGCCATGTGGTGCTTGATGTACGCGGTGAGGTCGCCGTCCTTCCGCATGGCGGCGACGTCTTCGCGGGCCAGGTCTTCGCTCATGCGGCACCCCGCCGGCGGTCGTGGCCCTTGAGGACGACCCGCTCGCACATTTCGACGAGGCGGGACGAGATGCGCTCACCGAGGGCGTCGCGAAGCTGGGCGGGCGGGACGTTGCTGGTGAAGAGGCTGGGCTTGCACTGCTCGTACCGGCGGTTGATAAGCCGGTAGGTGACTTCCTCGGTCCACTCGGTGACCTTGGCCGCGCCAAGGTCGTCGAGGAACAGGACGTCGATGTTGGCGAGCCGGGTGAACTCGGCTTCGCTGTCGCCGTTGGGGCGGGGGCGGAGGCTCGCGTAGAGGTCCGCTGCGGTGAGGGCGGCCCAGCTGAGGCCGCGGCCGGTCTCGGCGACGGCCTTGAGGACGGCGTAGGCGTAGTGGGTCTTGCCGGTGCCGGTGGGGCCGACGATCAGCAGGGACTGGACGTCGTCGGCGTCTGCGGCAACTGCCTTGGCCCAGATGTGGGCGGTGTCGTCGGGTTCGACCTTGGCGTAGCGGCGGGGTACGGCGGCGTTGAAGTGGGCCAGGGTCTTGGCGAGCTGTTCTTCGATCTGGCGGTTGAAGTAGGTGCGGAGGAAGGCGATCTCGGCGGGCTGGAGGTCGGTGAGGGGGATCTCGTTGTGGAAGTGGGCGTCGATGCGTGCGGCACCGTCGCGGCTTCCGCCGGCGTCGAGGTAGGCGTCGGGGCTGGGGAGCCGGTACTGGCCTTCGGGGATTCCGAGGCCGGCGAGGTCGGCGCGGAGGGGGTTGCGCTTGCTGGGTGGGGTCCAGGCGTCGGTCATTACAGGTCCTCGTCGTAGACGTCGTGGTTGTCGGGGTTCTGGAAGGGCGTCCAGCCGCCGGAGACGGCGCGCAGATGGGGGCGGCCAGCGGGGGGCTCGGGGTATTCGTCGTGGTAGCGCTTCTTGGCGAGCCAGTTGGCCGGGTAGGCGATCCAGCGCGGGTTGGTCTCACCGACGACGGATCGGGCGTATCCCTGGGCGGCCTTGACGATGAGGGCCGGGTCCACGCCGGCGCGCATCGCGGCGAGCCACTCGGTCATGGCCGTCTCGCGGTCGAGCTTCTTCGGGTAGTTCGCCCAGAAGGCGCCGAAGGCTTCGAGGTGCTCGCCGACCGGGGAGGAGGAAGCTTCTTCTTCCTCCTCTTGAGGGGAGAGAGGAGTAGGGGTCCCGGATTTCCTGACACTGACGTCCCGGATTTCCTGACACTGAGACGTCTCAGTGTCAGCGTTTTCCTGACACTGACCCTTTTCCTCAGTGTCAGGAGTTCCGGGACCCTGAGCGGCGTCAGTGTCAGGGATTCCGGGACGCTGAGAGCCGGTCTCAGTGTCAGCAAATCCCTGACACTGAGCGGGCTCGAGAGGGGCCAGCTTGTACTTCGCGACGGCGTTCTTCTGACCTGCAGCCGCACGGGTCAGAACGCCCTTCGCGACCAGCGTCTTGATGACCGCGTACAGCTGGGCGCGGCTGCTGAGCTTGGCGCCGGTCCGGAACTTGGGGTGCTCGACGCTGTTCCAGGTGACGCGGGTGTCGTCGCTCGCGTCCTCCGCCAGGGCGACGAGGAGCAGCTTCTCGCGGTGCGTGAGCACCATCGGTGCGCTGGCGAGCACCTCGACGATCAGGCGGATTCCCACGGGCGTCTTCTCTCTGGCTGGTGCGGGTGGGGTCTTAGGCCGCGGCGGCGGGCTGGGTGGCGAGTGCGGCGCGTTCGGGGCCGGTGAGTCCGCCCCAGATGCCGTCGCGGGAGTACTGGTCTGCGGTGCCCTCCCAGTCGAGGGCGTCAGCCAGGCAGGCCGGCTGGAAGGGGCAGCTGCCGCAGATGGCCTTCGCGGCGGTGATCGCTTCCGTCAGCTCACGGCCGCGGCCGACCGGGTGGAAGATGTCCGGGCCGATCTCACGGCAGGGCGCTTCGGCCTCCCAGGAGCGGGTCCGGATGCTCACGCCGCCTCCCCAAGTCCCGCCTTGCGGTACAAGGAGAGGGCGCGCTGGAGTCCGTCGCGGGTTACACCCAGCCGCGCGGCGATCTGCTCCCGGGTGTGTCCGAGGCGTTCGAGCTCGGCGCAGTCCTCGGCGAGCGCGATGTAGCGGGGGGTCTGCTGGCCGTGGTCGGGCTGGGCCTTTGGGTCGCTGATCCGGTCGTCGTCCCATGCGGCAGGCAGTGCCCAGCCGTGGCGGCGGGCGCGGGACTGAGCCCGAGACTTGGCCTGCCGGTCTACGCCGTGGTCGAGGGGATCCTTGTTCCAGAGGCGGCCGTAGAGGGATGCGATGGCCCGGTTCCCCTGGCCGGTGATCCGGGGGTTCACCTCACGGAGGAGACGGTTCAGGTAGGTGAGGTACTTGCCCAGCTCGGCCGCGAGATACGGCGGGGGCCAGCCGACGGCGACGAGCGCCTGCAGTCGGCGGACCGCGGCTGTCGACGGCATGAGGGCGCGGTCGGGGATGTTGTCCCACGTGGGCTGGACGGCCAGGATCCGTTCGGCGATCTCTGTCCTCATCTTGCGGGCCGGCGGGTATCCGCTGCTGCCGTAGAGGAGGTGTGTCAGGTCGCCTCGAGGGGTGTCGGACAGTTCGCAGATCCGATGGAGGGTGACACCCTGGCTGCGGAGGTTCGTGATGTGCTCGCGGACGATGTCGGCGTCGATGAAGGGGTTCCATTCGCCGCGTGCCCTGAGTGCCCTGCGGTAGTTCTGGCGGCGGTTGCGCGCTGCACGCACAGCGAGAGTGGTGGTCACTGGTCTTCCTCCGTCCGGCGGGTCTGGTGGGGGATGCCGGCCGGGAACTCGGCGGCGATGATCTGGTCGAAGATCTGGCGTTCGGCGCGGGTTCGTGCGGCCTTGGCTGCGGCGAGGTCTCGGGCGACCTGGCTCGGGGTTCGGGTGCTGCGCTGCCAGCGGCGTTTGTCGCGGGTGGCTCCGTACCAGGCCCAGGCGAAGAGAAGACACGCGGCGAGGACGAGGCAGAGCCAGGCCGTGTCCGGGTTCATGCGGCCCTCCGGGCAGCGGCACTGCGGGTGGCGACGGCGATCCCCTTGTCGGTGAACTGCCAGACCGCGATCCGATGGCCGTGCGTGCTCTCGAGCGTGGAGGGGACGACCTGGCCGGTGTGCTGGATGAGTCCGCCCTTCTGCATGGCGTTGATGGCGGCTCCGAGGAAGCCGTGGGCCAGTTCGGGGAGGAGGTCGCGGATGTCGTTGGCGGTGCAGGTTCCGTAGGCGCGGAGGGCGGCGAGGACGGCCTGCTCGACGAGGAACCGGTCCCAGCTGGACTGGTTGGCTATCTCCTCGAGGAGGAGGCCCTTCTCGGCGGAGGCGTGGCGCTCGGCGACGGTGAGGCGACGGGTCATGGCGGTGTCCTTCCGAATCTGCTGTCCTGGGGTGGGCGGGCCGCATTCCCCGCGGCCCGCCCGGGTGCTGCTACTGCTGGCCACCGGCCTTGAGGGCGGTGCCGCGGGCCCGGATGTAGTCGCCGAGGCTGGTCGGCTGGCCGGACTCCGGGTGCATCAGCGGGGTGGCGAGCGCGCTGGCGGCTTCGACCTCGCGGTACAGGGCGAGGAGGCTGTCCGGGGTGGCGTCGTCGGCGCTGGCCCTGTCGATCCAGGCCGAGCTGTCGACTTCCTTGGCGCCGGCGCGGAGCCAGTCGAGGTAGGGCTTGGCGATGTCGCGAGCCCCGTGAGGCTTCTTCATCCGCGCGCCCTGGAAGGCGGGGCAGCGGGTCTTGATGAACCAGAGGTTGTTCTCGCGGTCCATCTCTGCGGCGACACCGAACTCGAACTCGATCCCGTCGCGCTGCTGCGCCTTCATGCCCTTGTCGACGGGCGCCTTCTGACCGCGCTCGTTCTCCTCGAGCACCCACTTCTTCGAGGACCGCATGGTGACGACGACGTGACCGGGGTAGGCCATGAGCGCCTCGATCATCTCGTTCTGCAGCTCGCCGCCGTCCTTCCAGCCGGCGAACTTGTTGCCGCCGTACTTGCTGGCGGCGCGGTCGACCTGGTCGAGGGTGCCGTCGGCGCCGTGCCAGAAGTGGGACAGGGAGTCGACCATCACGACGGGAAATCCCCTGTGGGCTGCGGCAGCGAGCGCCTTCCGCAGGTCGCGCGGGTTGTAGCGGTGCATCGCGAGGGTCTTGAACGGGATGCCGAGGTCGTCGATGTACAGGGAGGCCGCTCGGCGCTCGGTGTCGATGACGCCGAACTCGCGCCCCTCAGAGAGTCCAGCGGCGATCTGCAGGCCGGTCCACGTCTTGCCGGAGCCGGAGGGGCCCTGCAGGGACAGCCGGGCCTTGTGGCCGTCCTTGGTGGCCGGGACGAAGTCGAAGCCGTCGTCGTACTTGTCGGGCATGGAGCGGTTGCTGGCGCCCTGAAGGCGGGACATGTGTGCTCCTATCGGGCGGGCTGGAGGGCGATGGTGGTGCCGTCCTCGCGGGCGGTTCGGTAGGCGATCCGTCGGCCGAGGTGGACGGCGTTGCGGCCGTTGCCGAGCGCGTCGAGGAGGAACGACTTCGCCGCGGTGTACTCGGCATCGGCATCGGCGCGGGTGGCGCGGCAGATCTCGTAGCGGGCGGCGATCTCGCAGGGGATCTCGACGTCGATCTCGTCGTAGCGGTTGGGCTGGACGCGGATCGTGTCGTAGGTGGCCTGGGAGTTGCCGATCTCGGGGCGCCGGCCGTGGCGGACGTCGTCGAGGAACTGCTCGGCTGCGGTCCTCATGGTGGCGGCGTCGGCTTCGTCGTACTCGACGGTGTACTCGCGGTAGTCGTGGCCGGAGATCAGGACCGCTACGTGGCAGACCGGCAGGCCGAGCGTGTCCAGTTGCCACTGGATCTGGCAGTAGTAGTGGATGGGCACACCCTGGTCCCACTCGTGGGCGACGGGGCTGGTCTTGATTTCGACGAGCTCCTCGCGGCCGAGCAGGTCGGGGGTGGCTCGCTGCCACGACCGGTCCCGGTGGCACCAGGTTCCGGTGGTGGCGAGGCTCAGCTCGGGGTGCTCGTCCTGGAATTTGGCGCCGACGGCGGGCTCCAGGCGGCTGCCCCACTCGACCTGCGGAGTGACGACGAAGGGTGTGGTGCGCAGGCCGCTCTTCTTGTGCCAGAGAGTGAACTGGTCGGACCAGGGTGAGACGCCCATGACTGCGGCGATCTCGGTGGCGGTGATGCAGAGCCCGCTGCGGGCCGCGTCCCACTCTGTGGTGCCCGGGGTGAATGTCCCGAGGAGCACGCCGGTTGGGGTGGTGATCACGCGGCTTCCCGCCCCACCGCGATCATCTGGAGCTTGGTGATGCCGTCCTGGTCGTGCTTGGCGACCTGGACCGCGGTGGCGTACTCGGGGTACAGCCCGGCGAGGCGGTCGAAGTTGGCGAGGTCGGCGGCCGAGATCGCGGCGATGAGGTGGCTGGTGAAGCTGCCGGGCTCTGTGCCGCCGGCGCGTCCGAAGAAGTGCAGGACGTGCTGCGCGGTCTGCGGAGGGATCACGGTCTTCTCCTGGTTCAGGGTGTGGCGGGGTAGGGCCCTGGCAGTGCAGGGCCCTGAGGTGGGTGGTGGGTGCGGCCGGAGAGAGCCCTCGACGGCCGCCAGATCAGGCGGCGTAGCGCTCGGGGTGGATCCGACGCATGACCTCGCCGAACGCGTCGTTGAACGTCGAGGTGTCGAAGTACATGAACGGCTCGGTGATCGCCATGTCGGAGATGATCGCGAGGCCGTCCGTGTCGTCGCTCTCGTGGCCTTCGGCCATCCGGACGATGTCTTCGTCGGTGAAGCTGGTCCTGATCGGCGCCGGAAGCTCCGACCCGTACTGGAACACGCCGTAGGTGCGGTGGTTGATGAGATTCCTGAGGGCGTGCCGGTCCAGCGTCTTGTCACCGCGCAGTTCCTCGGCGGTTCGGGTCCAGTCGGTGAAGTCGGCGATCTCGCGAGCGGTCGCCTCGGCTTCGTCCTGGGCGTCGCAGGCGACGAGGAGACGCCCGGAGTGGTGGCCGACGGCCCAGGTGTAGTCGTAGCTGCCCTTGTTCGGGTCGACCGGGTAGACGCGGAGGCCGGGGGCGGGTTCGGTGGCGGTGACGGTGGTGCCGTCGGCGAGCGTGTGCGTGAGGGTGTTCACGGTGGCTCCTATGGGTTGGTGCGTCGGGGCGGCCGGCCGGTGCACGGCGGCCCCGACGGGATCAGGCGCCCGGGATGTGCGTCGGGCTGGTGCCGGCGAGCGGCGAGAGGTGGAGCGGCAGGACCGGAATCGGCTGCGTCTCCGCGACCGCCGGGTGGGCGGCCAGGGTGCCGGTCTTGCGGTGGTTGGCGAGCTGGGACCGGAGCGCAGTCACCTCGGCCTCGAGGGCGGTGGCTCGCTGCGTGGCCTCGGCCTCCCGGATGACTGCGTCTCCGAGTCGGCTGGCCTTCGCGTTCGCCGCGTCCCTCGCTTCCGTGGCCTCGACGAGGCGGCGCCGGAGTTCGCCCGTTGCCGCTCGCTCCCGGGCCAGCAGGTGCTCCAGCTGGAGCAGCCGGTCGAGGACCCGGTGCCGGCCCGAGGGGCGGGCTATGCCGAGGAGGCTCACTCCGGTACCGCCCTCTCGTCGAAGCCGGCGCCCTGGAGGAGGGTGTCGAGTTGGTGGTCTCGCTCGGCGAGACGCTCGTCCAGGTCGGCGTTGTGCCGTTCGCAGATCTCCAGCTGGACCTGGAGTTCCTCGATCGTCGCCCGCAGCATGGCCGTCTCGGCGGTAGCCTCCGGACCGGCCAGCAACCCGTTCGCCTCCAGGGCGACCGCGATCGTCGCGGGCACCACGCCGTTCTTCGACCGCGTCATCGCCCGGCAGATCACCTCGGCAGCAGCACCGATGGCCTTCGTGTTCACGCGGCACGCTCCAGGTCCGCGCCGGCGACGACAGCCTCGAGCAGCCGGCGCATCGTGCAGTACGACCTCACCACCGTCAGCTCGTTCGGGACCTCGCCGCCGTCGTTGGCGTCAAGCTCGACCTGGATCTGTTCGAGGAGCCAGTCAGACACCTTCGCGCTCATGACGCCACCGCCTTCGGGGCTGCGTAGACCGGCGCCTCCACGTACTCCCGGAACGGCCGCCCGCTGTAGCCCTGCCGCCACTGGATCGGTCCGTGGCACTTCTTGTACGGGTCGTGGACCCAGCGGGGATGCATGGACAGCCGCCCGCATCCGGGGCAGGCGATCCTCGGACCCAGCTCCTCGTTGCACTCGTGGTCGCGGCGCTCCCACTCGGTGGGCCTCCGGACCTCGACCGAGCAGTCCGTAGCCGTCTCCCTGGCGAAGTCGGGGAACTCGCAGTAGTCCGCGAACTGCTTGAGCGCGTCGTCCTCGGTCTCCGCCGAGACCCTCACCAGGTAGGTGGTCGTCACCTCGAACGCGATGTTGAACTCGCGCTCGTGCAGGTCCCATACCTTGTGCCGCTCCATAGCCTGCTCGGCTTCGAGGAGGAAGTCCTCGACGTCCGGGTCCGGCATGGCCGGCTTCGGACGCGGCCAGCGGTAGCTGTAGTACTCGTGGTCACCGGAGTGGCAGAGCTCGCGCTGGCACTCCTGGTAGGTCTCGTCCGGGTTGGTCTCGCCACACTTCATGACGCACCTCCGAGGCGCAGGTAGCTGACGGGGTACGAGCCGGGGAGCGTGGCCTGCGAGTCGAGGTCCAGGTGGTCCACGTCGTACTGGTGGGCGGCCACCGTCATGAGGCGCATCCGCTCGTCGGCGGCACGCTTCAGGGCGAGCATCTGCAGGTCGCCGTCCAGGCGGGCGATCTCGGGCGTCGGGGCGCTCATCGGGCACCTCCGCAGGTGCAGCGCCGGGTGATGCCGCCGACGTAGCCGCAGGAGTCCTCGTGGCCGCCGTTCGGAAGCCACGGCTCCTCGATCACGTCGACGTGACCCAGGGGGATTCCGCCCGGGTAGCCCTCGACCTGCACCACCGGCTCGCCGTGACCCAGGTTCCAGGCCAGGCTGCGGGTCCGGGTCTCGAGCCCCTCGTCGTCACGGGTGCCGGGGTAGGCCGTCACCGGGGTGCCGATCGGGTTCGCCGTGTTCCAGGCGACGGCGCGGCGGGTGCCCTCGGCCATCGCGTCGGCCGCGGCCGTGATGTAGCTGTCGAGGGCGCGGGCAGCGATCGTGTGGCCCTGCGACATCAGCCAGTCGGCGGCCTTCTGCAGCTCCTCGGTGCGGTAGTCGTCGAGCAGCTGGAGGGAGTGCTCCTCGTCAGCTCCGGCCGCGAGGCTGACCCACTCGGTCGGGTTCGCCAGCTCGGCCAGCAGCCGCTCACGGGCGCTCATGACAGCACCTCCGTTGCCTGGCGCAGCGCCACGCCGGACAGGGCCTTGTCGGCCGCCGACCAGCGGGCCAGCAGCGTTTCGCGGGCCGGGTCGGCCAGGCTCGGGCAGTCGCGCCCCTTGAGTCGTGACTCGATGCTGTCGAGCTCGGCCGCAGCCTCGATCTGGGCGAGAGGGCGCTGCTTTGCCGAGAGGCGACTCACGGCCAGCGGGGCCTCGGCGGGCGCCGGCTTCGGGCGCTGGGAGGGGATCAGGTCGGCGACCCGATCGGGCATGATGTTGGACATCGGGATCTCGCTCTCTCCGCACGGACTGGTGCGGTGGAGGTGGGATTGCGGTAGGCCCTGCTGCCGGAGGTGAGATGCCGGCGGTGGGGCCGTCTGCCGTCTTAGGCGGCGCGAAGCGTGTACTTGTTCGGCAGCACTTCGCCAGCGGACTGCACCGACCTGATGTGATCGGCGGTCAGTCGCGGCGACTTGCCGACGTAGGTGAAGGGGATCCGCCGGGCGTGGATCGCCTCGATCACCCAGTTCTCCGTCTTGCCGAGCAGCGCTCCGGCCTCGGCCGGCGTGTAGCAGCGGAGGTCCGAAACGGGGCTCGCCGCACGGACGAGGGACTCCACGGCGGCCGTCAGCCGCTCGATCAGGGCCGAGTCGACGCTCGGCGGGGCCAGGTCAGTCCTGGTCACGGGGCTTCTCCCTTGTGATGGCGTTCATGGGCACGTCGAGTTCCTCGGCTATGCGCCTGAGGGTCTCGACTCCCGCGCCCTGCAGATCTCGCTCCACGTGGGAGAGATATCCGGGGTCGCGGTCGATGAGGTGAGCAAGCCGGCGCAGGGACATACCGCTCTTCCTGCGGAAGGCCCTGATTGCGGCTCCGTTCGGTGTCACACCCAAAACCTAGACCCATTGCTTGGGTGTTGGCAAGCGCTTCGTTGGGTGTTCATTGGGTGCCACTAGTGCAGCAGCCCCGAAACGCGCGCCCCCTGCACTTCAAAAGGCAACAAAAATGCGCCCCCATACGTCGATCGTTACTGGTCAAATCCGGTGAACGATGGGTGCGTGTTGCCTAGGCGTGAGGCATGATGACCCCATGAGCAGGGATTGGGAGCAGCTTGCGCGCGCCATCGAGGCGGCACGCGATGCCATGGGGCTGACTCAGGTCGCGCTCGCCGAGGCCGCTGGAGTCAGCGAATCAACCGTGCAGAACCTCGAGTCAGGCGCCACCCGCCGCCGCACCCCGCCCTCCCTCGCCAAGGTTGAGCAGGCGCTGGGATGGGCCGCCGGGACCGGTCTCGCAATCCTCACCGGGGCGGCTGGGCCGGCCGACGGCGCTCCGATCGCTACGGAAGGTGCGGCCGCCGCTGGACTCCCCCTCCGCATCGTCCAGGCGCTAGGCGACGGCCCACTGCTGGACACGAAGATCCTTGACCTTGAGGACGATTCAGGCGCGCGCATGATCGTGGTGGTCAAGGGCAAGCAAAATGCAACGCCCGAGGAGATCGAGCGAGCCCTGAAGGCTTGGGAGCGGACCGAGGCTCAGCTGCGCGGCGACCAAAGCGGCAAGCAGTAGCCCCCGGTACCCAACAAACACCTCACTAATCCCCCACGAACCCCTCACAACACCGGTAGCCATGTGCTTTCATGGCGTTACACCGTCGAGGGGGCCACGCTCGAATGGTTGGGGGACCAATGCCGGTCCAGGTTCAGCGCGTGTCCGTCATGCCGCTTGATGTGCAGATTTGGGTGACGAGAACCCCAGCCTGCACAGTTCTCTACATCGTCGACGCCTTGGCGGCCGAGCTCGGCGAAGCAGGTCTCGCCAGACTCTGCGCGGCCATCGCCGACGCCCTGTAGGTAGTCATCAACCCGGACAGCACTGCCTGTTGGGATGGCATGAGCCGCCAGGCAGCGCCGCACAGCAATGAGGTGATCATGGCCTTCGCCGAGAAGCGCGGCTGGGACAAAGCCGCCGGCAAGTACCGGTACCGCGGGCGGTACAAGTTGCCCAACGGCACTTACGGGTCCGTAACGAAGGACGAACTGGGGCAGCCGTTCTTCACCAAGGCCTCTGCGAAGAAGTACGCGAGCGGCCTCGAGACCGACGTAGACAGGAAGACGTTTGTCAACCCGCGATCCGGGCGCATCCACGTGGGCGACTGGGCTGACACATGGATCAACTCCATGGACGTCGCGAACCGCAGCGACAAGACCTACCGGCAGCGGCTGCGGTCGGTGATTCTTCCGGAGTGGGAGCATGCCGCGCTCGCGGACATCACGACCGTCGCGTTCAACACGTGGGAGAAGGACCTACGCACCCGCTACGCGCCGGCCTACGTCAAGTCGATCGTGTCGGTCTTCCGGCTAATGCTGGACGACGCCGTCACTTCGAGACTGATTGGCTCCAACCCGGTTCCGACGCGCAAGGCGCAGCGGCGCGGGAAGTACGAGGGCAAGCGCAAGGAGGACACCACCGTCCTTGCCACGCCACGTCAGGCGCGTCTGATCGCCGAGAACGCCCGCACCATGCGCGGCCTGCCGGGCTACGCGCTGGTCATCACGATCGCCTACGCCGCCCTTCGGATCTCCGAGGCGGCTGGCCTTCGCCGGGAACACCTGCTTCTGGATGACCACGGCTCGGGAGCCCGCCTCCTCGTCCAGGAGCAGCATCAGTACGTCGGTGGCAAGCAGTCCCAGGTGCCACCCAAGTACGGGTCGTCCGGGAGCATCATCCTGGCGCCGTTTCACGCAGAGCTGTTGCGGGAGCTCCTTGACTCCCACTCATCCCCCTGGGTGTTCACAGCCGCCCGGGGAGGCAAGCTGGTTCCGAACGCGAGCTTCTACAGCGACGAATGGCGGGTGTTCGTAGACGGCCGGCCCGTAGTGCACGACCGGCTGGGGCGACGGTCGCGGCTGCCGGACTTCCCGGGCGTCGCTGGCGTGGAGAACATCGTCCCGCACGGCTTGAGGCACTCCCACAAGGTCTGGCTCGATGAGGGACGGCATCCGCGGGTGGCGGTGGAGGAGCGAATGCGGCACGTCCTGCCGGGCGTGGAGGGGACCTACTCCCACACGACGCTGGTCATGGAGAAGGCCATCGCGGCCTACCTGCAGGAGCTGTGGGAGGGGTCCCTTGGGGTCAACGTGGACTCACGTGAGCTGGTGCCGCCGAGGCCCAGGCGGAAAAGGGCCGAGCAACCCGGAGACGCTCTCCCGAAATTCTCCCAGAAGTTCCTCCAGGCGCACCGATCAGGCCTCTGACCTGCGGAAGGCATGCCTGCCCGGGGCGATCCCCCGCGTCGCCCCGAGCAGACGGTCCCGCGCGCTGAGTATATTGGCTCGGAGCCAGTCAACGCAGGAGTAAGCATGGTCCCGCGCAGCCCGTCGGTCAATGAAGAATTGCGCAGACGTTCCCGGGAGCGGCTGCTGCAGGCTACGGTCGAACTGGTGGCGGAGCGCGGGTACGAGGCGACCAAGCTGGGCGACATCGCCGACCGGGCGGGCGCGGCGCGCGGCCTGGTCTCGTACTACTTCCCCGGCAAGCGCCAGCTGCTCCAGTCCGCCGTGCACCGGCTGATGCACCTGACGCTGGAGGCGGCCCTGGAGCGCGAGCCCCGCTCGGACGACGGGCGGGAGCTGCTGGCCCGGGCGATCGACGCGGTCCTCGGGCTGGCCCGGGACCAGCCCCGGCTGATGCGCACGCACATGGCGGGCATCCTCCAGGCGGAGGGGTTCATCCGGTGTCCGGAGCAGCAGCGCCTGGCGGAGCTGCTGCGGGGGGCCGTCGCGGCGTACGGCTCGGCGGACGTGGACGCCGACTACCCGCTGCTGCGGGCGCTGCTGATGGGGGCGGTGGTCGCGGTGCTGCTGCCGGGGGCGCCGATGCCCGCGTCCCGGCTGCGGGCGGAGCTGTTCCAGCGGTACGGACTGGACTGGGAGCTGGGTGTCCCGCCGGACGGGGGGCCGCCCGGCGGAACGTTTCCCCCTCGTGCGGGGTGAGGGCCGTCAGTGGTACTCGGGCTGGCTCTGCACGTTGAGCCGGTCCAGCCGCACCCACTTGGCGCTCTCGGTGCGCCAGTCGTCGAGCCTCAGCACGTCGAGGCCCTTGACGATGTCGTTCGAGTAGATGTGCCCGTTGTAGTAGTACGCCGACCACGAGCCGCCGAGGCCCAGCTGGTCGGTGGTGAGCGGTCCGCGCTCGAAGTAGCCGATCTCCTTGGGGGCCGCGGAGTCGGTGAAGTCCCAGACCGAGACGCCGCCCTGGTACCAGGCCTGGACCATGATGTCGCGGCCGCCGCCGACCGGGATCAGCGAGCCGTTGTGGGCGACGCAGTTCTCGGTGTCGGCCTGGTGGCGCGGGATCTTGAAGTAGCCCTTGAAGACCAGTTTGCGCTGGTCGCCCCGGCCGGTGATGTCGTAGATCCCGTCGGCGCCCCGGTTGGGTCCGGTGGCCTCGTTGCAGGTGGCGCCGCCACCGCCGCCGAGTTCGTCGGTGAACACCACCTTGTTCGCCCGCTCGTTGAAGGTCGCCGAGTGCCAGAACGCGAAGTTGACGTTGTCCTGGACGCGGTCGATGACCTTCGGCTGCTCCGGCTTGCTGATGTCGAAGAGGATGCCGTCGCCCATGCAGGCACCCGCGGCCAGGTTCTTGGACGGCAGCACGGTGATGTCGTGGCAGCCGGTGGTCTTGGAGACGCCGGGGTTGGTCGGCGCGCCCGGGTTGCCGCCGTCCGGGAAGAGCACCGGGAAGCCGACGACGGCGGCCTGGGTCGGGGCCTTCTTCGGGACCTTGACCACGGAGATGCCGTCGTGCGGCGGCTTGCAGTCCGGGAAGGCCTCGTTGGGCGAGTACGAGGAGACGTAGAGGTAGATGTCGCGGCCGCCGGGCACCAGGGTGTGGGTGTGGGATCCGCAGGCGGTCTCGACGGACTTGATGTACTTGGGGTTCTTCTTGTCCTTGATGTCGAAGATCTTGATGCCCTCCCACGAGGACTTCTCCGTCGCGGGCTGCGAGACGCTGTTGCAGGAGTCGTCGCTGCGGGAGGAGTCGGTGGAGAGGAAGAGCAGGTCGCCGGAGACGGAGATGTCGTTCTGTCCGCCCGGGCACAGGACCCGGGTGAGGACCTTGGGCGCCTTGGGGTTGGCGATGTCGTAGATGGTGAAGCCGTCGTAGTTGCCGGCGTAGGCGTAGTCGCCCTGGAACGCCAGGTCGGAGTTGATCCCGGCCGGGTTGGCGCTGGGGATGTTGGCCAGGGGTTTGATGTTGGCGCTGTGCACGATCTCGTCCTTGCCGGGGATCTCCCCGGGGGCGAGTTCGCGGCCCTGGGCGGGGGCGGCGCTCTGCGGGGATCCGGCGCCCGGGGTCAGGTCGCCCGGGTCGGGGGTGGCGGCCGCCGGTCCGGCGGTGGCCAGGAGCGTGGCGAGGAGTCCGGCGGCGGCCAGGGCCGCCCCCAGACTCCGGTGGCGCGCTCTGACGCTGCGGTGCGAGGTCACTGTGCCTCCCGTGGGGGCCCGTACGTTTCGCTCCTCCTGGGAACGGAACCTGGACCCCGGCAGTATCTTGCTTTTCATGGACATGGCAAACGCATTACTCGGCCGATTCCTGGGGGCGGCCCTGACCGCCGGCCTCCTCCTGACCGCCACCGGATGCCAGGACGACGACGCGGGCTCCCGGGCGGCGGGCGACGGCTCGCCGGTGGTCGTCGCCCCCGGGAAACCGGGCGGCCCGGCCCGCACCCTCACCCCCGAACAGGCCGCGAGGGAACGCCCCGACGACAGCCCCAACGCGGCCGACCACGCCTACGTGCGCCACATGGCCGAACACCACCGCCAAGCCCTCGCGATGAGCGCCCTGGCCCCCGACCGGGCCTCGGCGGACGGGGTGAAACGGCTCGCGGAGCGGATCGCGGCCGCGCAGGGGCCCGAGATCGGGGCCATGGAGAAGTGGCTCTCCCGGTACCCGGCGCCGGGCGGTGACTCCGGCGGCCACGACCACGCCGCGATGCCCGGCATGGCGACCGGACAGCAGCTGGCGGAGCTGGCCGCGGCCAAGGGGGCCGACTTCGACCGGCTGTTCCTGCGGCTGATGACCGCCCACCACCAGGGGGCGCTGAAGATGGCCGGGGAGGCCCTCGCCCAGGGCAACAACGTCGCCGTGGAGGAGATGGCGAACGAGGTCGTGGCCACCCAGAGCGCCGAGATCGAACGGATGCGCGCGTTGGGCTGACGGGTCCGGGGGCCGGTGGCATCCTGGGAGCACCTGCGGGAGGAGTACCGCCGTGCTTCGTGTCGCCGTCGTCGGTTCGGGCCCCAGCGGGGTCTACGCCGCCCAGACGCTGGTCCAGCAGCGGGAGGTGCCGGGCGTACGGGTCGACGTCCTGGACCGGCTGCCGGCCCCCTACGGCCTCGTGCGGTACGGGGTGGCCCCCGACCACGAGAAGATCAAATCGCTGACCGGAAATCTGCGGTCGGTCCTGGAGGACGAGCGGATCCGCTTCCTCGGCGACGTGGAGGTCGGCGGCGCGGGCCTGCCGACCGCCCGGCTGCTGGAGCTGTACCACGCGGTGGTGTACTGCGTGGGCGCCGCCCGCGACCGGATGCTCGGCATCCCCGGCGAGGATCTGG
Organism: Streptomyces racemochromogenes; assembly: GCF_039535215.1. Lineage (GTDB taxonomy): Bacteria > Actinomycetota > Actinomycetes > Streptomycetales > Streptomycetaceae > Streptomyces > Streptomyces racemochromogenes. The sequence goes on along the minus strand of NZ_BAAAWT010000001.1, from coordinate 6,340,079 downwards.
CCGGGGTGCACTCCGCGACGGCCTTCGTGTCCTGGTACAGCGGCCACCCGGACGCCGGCCCCTTCGACCTGGGCGGGGTCCGCTCGGCGGTGGTGGTCGGCGCCGGCAACGTGGCCGTGGACGTGACGCGGATCCTGGCCCGGGGCGTGCCCGAGCTGGAGCCGACCGACATGCCCCAGCCCGCGCTGGGCGTGCTGGCCGCCAGCGGGGTGCGCACGGTGTCGATGGTGGCCCGGCGCGGCCCCTCCCAGGCCAAGTTCACCACCAAGGAGCTCCGCGAACTGGGCACGCTGCCCGGCGTCGGCACCCGGGTGGACCCCGCGGAGCTGGCCCTAGACCCGGCGTACGAGGACCAGGGCGCGGCGGCGGCGCTGCCCGCGGCGGTCCGGCGCAACCTGGAGGTGCTGCGCGGCTGGTCCGGGGCCCTCCCGGACGGCGCGGCCGCGGCCCGGGACATCCGGCTGCGGTTCTACCTGCGGCCGGTGGAGGTGCTGGGCGGGCCCGACGGCCGGGTCCGCGGGCTCCGCTTCGAGCGGACGGCCCCGGACGGGCGGGGCGGGGTGAGCGGGACGGGCGCGTACGAGGACGTCGAGGCCGAGCTGGTGCTGCGCTCGGTGGGCTACCTGGGCGTGCCGCTGCCCGGCCTGCCGTTCGACGCGGCGACCGGGACCGTGCCGCACGCGGCGGGCCGAGTGCTGCGCGAGGGCCGGGCCTCGGTGGGCGAGTACGTGGCGGGCTGGATCAAGCGCGGGCCGACGGGGGTCATCGGCACCAACCGGCCGTGCGCCAAGGAGACGGTGTCCTCGCTGCTCCAGGACGCGGGCGCGCTGGCCCGCCGCGACCTGCCCGCGGACCCGCTGGACGCCCTGCGGGCGGCGGGCCTGCACCCGGTGGAGTGGCCGGGCTGGCTGTCCATCGAGGCGGCCGAGCAGGCCCTGGGCCGCTCCCTGGGCCGCCGCTCGGTGAAGATCCCCGACTGGACCGGCCTGCGCACGGCGGCGGGCCCGGCCGGCTCCTAGCAGCCACCCGCGGGGGCTTCCCCGGCGGAGCCGTCCGCGGGGTGGTGGTCCTCGTCGGCCGTGGCGGCGGTCAGGATGCTGTCGAGGAGGCCCGGGAAGCGGGTCTGGAGGTCTTCGCGGCGCAGGCCGTTCATCTTGGCCGTGCCGCGGTAGGTCTGGCGTACGACGCCGCTCTCGCGCAGGACGCGGAAGTGGTGGGTGGTCGTGGACTTGGTGACCGGCAGGACGAAGTCGGAGCAGGCCAGTTCGGCGTCCGTGGAGGCGAGTTCGCGGACGATGGACAGCCGCATGGGGTCGGAGAGGGCGTGCAGGACGCCCTCCAGCCGGATCTCGCCGGGCTCGGGGTGGGCGAGGGCGCGGGCCGTGTCGCGTTCCGTCATGTCCTGCTCCACTCGTTCGGCTCGGCTTCGGGTCCCATCGTACGAGAAACGTCGTAGGAAGGCCGCGTGAAGGGGGTGGGTGCGGCGCCGCTCACGGCGGCGCCGCACCGGGTCACCAGCTGCGGTGGTACTGGTCCGGCGTGGGGATCTCCGCGCCCAGCTCGGCGGCCGCGCGGCGGGCCCAGTACGGGTCGCGCAGCAGCTCGCGGCCGAGCAGGACGGCGTCCGCCTCGCCGTTGGCGATGATCTTCTCGGCGTGCTCCGGCTCGGTGATCAGGCCGACGGCGGCGACCGGGAGTGTGGTCTCGGCCTTGACCCGGGCGGCGAAGGGCACCTGGTAGCCGGGGCCGAGCGGGATCTTCACGTGCGGGGCGAGCCCGCCGGTGGAGACGTCGAGGAGGTCCACGCCGTGCTCCTGGAGCAGCCGGGCCAGCCGGACGGTCTCGTCTGCGGTCCAGCCGTTCTCCTCCAGCCAGTCGGTGGCGGAGATCCGGAAGAACAGGGGCAGTTCCTCGGGCCACACCGCCCGTACGGCGTCGACGACTTCGAGGGCGAGGCGGGTGCGGTTCTCGAAGGAGCCGCCGTACGCGTCGGTGCGCCGGTTGCTGTGCGGGGAGAGGAACTCGCCGATGAGGTAGCCGTGGGCGCCGTGGATCTCCAGGACCTCGTAGCCCGCGTCGAGGGCGCGCCCCGCGGCGGCCGCGAACCGGGCGGTGATCTCGTGGATCTCCTCGGTGGTGAGCTCGTGGGGCACCTGGTACCCCTCGTCGAACGGTACGGCGCTCGGGGCGACCGGCTGCCAGCCGTGGCCCTCGGGGCCGACGGGGCGGCCGCCCTTCCAGGTGCGCTCGGTGGAGGCCTTGCGGCCGGCGTGGGCGATCTGGATGCCGGGGACGGAGCCCTGGGACTTGACGAAGGCGGTGATCCGGCGGAGGGCCTCGACCTGGGTGTCATTCCAGATGCCGAGGTCGTAGGGGCTGATGCGGCCTTCCGGCGCGACGGCGGTGGCCTCCTGGATGATCAGGCCGGTGCCGCCGGTGGCGCGGGCCGCGTAGTGCGCGAAGTGCCAGTCCAGGGCCACGCCCGCGTTCGGGCCGAAGGCCTCGGCGCTGTACTGGCACATCGGGGCCATCCAGACGCGGTTCGGGATGGTGACCGAACGCAGGGTGTAGGGCTGGAACAGGGCGGCGAAGGCAGCGGGTGCAGCACTCATGGGGCTCTCCAGACGTGACCGGACGCGCACCGGGGACGGCGCTAAGTACGAGAAACACCGTACTACGAAAACTCCCGTAGTACGAGCCCCCTCGTACAACGAGGCCGAAGGGTCGAACGGGTCTTCGGCGGCCCGGCCTGCCCGACCGCCGTCGGCGGTCGGGTGCAGACTGGCCGGAAGCTGCCGTGAGGGACAACGACGTCCGGAGGTGTCGGCCATGACCGACGTGGTACTGCTCGCGGGGACCCGCAAGGGCCTCTTCATCGGCCGCCGCCGGGGCGAGGACCCCTGGGAGTTCGACGGACCGCACTTCAACGCCCAGGCCGTCTCGGCGGTGGCCGTCGACACCCGGGGGCCGCGGCCACGGCTGCTGGCGGGCGGGGACAGCTCGCACTGGGGGCCGTCCGTCTTCAGCTCGGACGACCTGGGCGCGACCTGGCGGGAGCCCGCCGCGCCCGCCGTGAAGTTCCCCAAGGACACCGGCGCCTCGCTGGAACGGGTCTGGCAGCTGCACCCGGCCGGCCCGGAGGCCCCGGACGTGGTCTACGCCGGGACGGAGCCGGCCGCGCTCTTCCGCTCCACCGACCGGGGCGAGTCCTTCGAGCTGGTCCGGCCGCTGTGGGAGCACCCGACCCGTTCACAGTGGGTGCCGGGCGGCGGCGGTGAGGGGCTGCACACGGTGATCACCGACCCGGCGGACGCGGACGCCGTGACGGTGGCGGTCTCCACCGCCGGGGTGTTCCGCACCAGGGACGGCGGGGCGAGCTGGGCACCGTCCAACCGCGGGGTCTCGGCCGTGTTCCTGCCGGACCCGGACCCGGAGTTCGGCCAGTGCGTCCACAAGATCGCGCAGGACGCCGGGGACCCCTCCCGGCTCTACCTCCAGAACCACTGGGGGGTCTACCGCAGCGACGACGCGGGCGCCGCGTGGACCGACATCGGCTCCGGCCTGCCCTCCGACTTCGGCTTCGCGGTGGCCGCCCACCCGCACCGCCCGGACACCGCCTACGTCTTCCCGCTGAACGCCGACTCCGACCGGGTCCCGGCGGAACACCGCTGCCGGGTCTTCCGCACCCGGGACGCGGGCGCCAGCTGGGAACCCCTCACCAAGGGGCTGCCGGCCGGCGACCACTACGGCACCGTCCTGCGCGACGCCCTGTGCACCGACGACGCCGACCCGGCGGGCGTCTACTTCGGCAACCGCAACGGCGAGCTGTACGCCAGCCACGACGACGGCGACAGCTGGCAGCTCCTCGCCGGCCACCTGCCGGACGTGCTCTGCGTACGGGCGGCCGTGCTGCCCTGAGGCCGCGGACGGGACCGGCTGTCGGTGTGGGCCAGTAGAGTGATCACCCATGGCAGCACGACCGTTGAACGAGATCGTCGAGCCGGGCTGGGCCCGTGCTCTGGAGCCGGTGGCGGGGCAGATCGCCGCCATGGGCGACTTCCTGCGCGCCGAGATCGCGGCGGGCAGGACGTACGTCCCGGCGGGGGCGAACGTGCTGCGCGCGTTCCAGCAGCCCTTCGACGAGGTGAAGGTACTGATCGTCGGGCAGGACCCCTACCCGACACCGGGGCACGCCATGGGCCTGTCCTTCTCGGTCGCGCCCGAGGTGAGCCCGTGGCCGCCGAGCCTGGACAACATCTTCCGCGAGATGCACGCCGACATCGGCACGGGCAAGCCGCTCAACGGCGACCTGACGCCGTGGACCCGGCAGGGCGTGCTCCTGCTGAACCGGGCGCTCACCACCGCCCCCCGCAAGACCGGCGGCCACCGGGGCAAGGGCTGGGAGGCCGTCACCGAACAGGCCATCCGGGCACTGGCCGCGCGCGGGAAGCCGCTGGTGTCCATCCTGTGGGGCCGCGACGCCCGCAACCTGCGGCCCCTGCTGGGGGACCTGCCGGCCGTGGAGTCCGTCCACCCCTCGCCCATGTCCGCGAGCAACGGCTTCTTCGGATCCCGCCCGTTCAGCCGGACCAACGAGCTGCTGGCCGGGCAGGGAGCGGAGCCCGTCGACTGGCGGCTGCCGACCGTCAGTTGAACCGTATATGACATTGAACTACGACATTCAATGGATAAATACGGACAGATGCCGCTCGAGCGGGCCCTGCCCGAACACGTGGTTCCGATAAACCAGTAGCATGCGGCGCCATGAGCTCCCCCACTGGGCCCGCAAACGGCCTGCCCGTACGAATGCCGCGACCCCGCCAGACCGGACGGCACCGCCGGCCCGAGCCCGCGGTGGCGCCCGAGGGCGCGCCCGCGCTGGTGCTCGCCGTGCCCGGTGTCCCCTCGGCCGCCTCGCGGGGGCTGGCCGAAGAGGTCATCAGCATCGGCCGCTCCGAGCTGCCGGGGCTGGACGCCCGGATCGGCTACCTCGAGGGCGAGGACGGCCAGGAGAGCGAGTTCCCCTCGCTGTCCGGCGTCCTGAACGCCGTCGCGCAGGAGCGGACCGCGCGCGCGGAGTTCGCCCGCGCCGCCGGTCTGGAGGTGCCCGCGCCGACCGGCCCCGACGCCGTGGTCGTGCCCCTGCTGGCCGGTCCCGACGGGGACCTGCTGCGCCGCATGCGCCAGGCGCTGATGGACTCCTCGGCCGCCGCCGAGCTGGCCGACGTGCTCGGCCCGCACCCGCTGCTCGCCGAGGGCCTGCACGTCCGGCTCTCGGAGGCCGGCCTGGCCCGCGCCGACCGGGCCCGGCTCTTCACGGTGGCCACCGCCGCCGACGGCATCATCCTGGCCACCACCGGCGGCGAGGAGGCCGTCCAGGCGGCCGGGATCACCGGCATGCTGCTGGCCGCCCGGCTCGCGGTGCCCGTGATCGCCGCCGCGCTGGACCAGGAGGGCTCGGTGGCGGCGGTCGCCGCCGAGCTGCGCGGTTCCGGTTCGGCCCAGCTGGCGCTGGCCCCGTACCTGATCGGCCCGGAAGCGGCCGAGGGGCTGCTGGACACCGCCTGCAAGGAGGCCGACTGCTCGGCCGCCGAAGTGCTCGGGGCCTACCCGGCGCTCGGCAAGCTGGCCGTGGCGGCGTACAGCGCCGCCCTGGGCCTCCAGCTGGGCGCCGCCGCGCAGTAGGACCACCCGCACGTGTGACGAAGGGCCCGCCCGGAACCCGTTCCGGGCGGGCCCTTCGCCGTGCCGTGGGCGCCGCGGGCACGGCCTAGCCGAAGACGACGCAGGAGGCCGCGGGGACGGCCAGGGATCCGGCCCGGCGCGGGTGGCCGGTCAGCGGATCCACGTCGAACCAGGTGACGTCCCCCGAGCGCTCGTTGGCCGCGTAGAGGCGGCGGCCCGAGGGGTCGGCGGCCAGGTCGCGCGGCCAGTGGCCGCCGCATCCGGTGGTCCCGGTGTGCCGGGGCTCCTCGGGGCCGCCGGCCAGGGAGAAGGTCACCAGGGTGTCGGCCCCGCGGACGGCGGCCCACAGGAAGCGGCCGTCGGGCGAGACCGCGACCGCCGACGGGTAGGCCCGTGCGCCGCCCGGGGCGGTCCCGGAGGCGACGGGGACCTCGCCGACGGGTTCCAGGAGCCCCTCGGCCGCGTTCCAGCGGCAGACGGTCAGCTGCGGCTCCAGCTCGTGGAGTACGTAGACCAGCTCGGCCGCCGGATGGAAGGCGAGGTGGCGCGGCCCGGTCCCGGCGCGCAGGACGGCCTTCGCGTGCTCCCGGGGTGCTCCGGTGTCCGGGTCGAGCGCGAGGACGCGTACGGCGTCGCCTCCGAGGTCCACGGTGAGCACCCAGCGACCGGTGGGATCGGGGAGCACCTGGTGGGCGTGCGGGCCGGCCTGCCGTTCGGCGTCGGGGCCGGAGCCGGTGTGAGCGAGGACCGCGGCCGGGCCGGCGACGCTGCCGTCGGGGGCGAGCGGCAGGCTGCTGACGCTGCCGGAGCCGTAGTTGGCGGTGAGCAGCCGGCCTCCGGCCAGGCTGAGGTGGGTGGGTCCCGAGCCGTCAACGGGTACGGGGGCTCCCAGCGGGGAGAGCCCCGCGGCGGTGGCGCGGAAGGCGCCGACGGCTCCCCGGCCGGTCTCGCTCACCGCGTACACCACGCCGGAGTTCCGGTCGACGGTGAGGAACGAGGGGTCGGCCAGGGAGTCCGCGCGGGAGAGCGGGGTCAGCGCTCCGGTGGCCGGATCCACGGCCGCGGTGGTGACACCGCGGCCGCCCCCCGAGGTGAACGAGCCGATGTAGGCCCGGTGTCCGCCGCCCTGGTCCGTACTGTGCGCGCCGCCCACTGGTGCCTCTTTCCGCCGTCCCGGATCCGTCTCCGGAGCCGACGGTAACAGAAGGTCTAGACCAAGCCCCGTCCCCTGGCCCGTTCCTGGGCGCCGGGGTGGTGGACGTACGCCGTGGAGCTCGGCCGGTCCTCGTAGGTCCGGTGGAAGACGGGCGTGGCGGCGCCGGAGATCGGCGGGACGATCCACGACCAGTCCGCCCCCACCTCGCGGCCCTTGCGCTCCTCGCGCTCCAGGTGCGAGAGGAACCGCCGGGACTCGGTGTGGTGGTCGGCGATGGTGACGCCTGCCCGGTCGAAGGAGTCCAGCACGGCGCGGTTGAGCTCGACCAGGGCCCGGTCCCGCCACAGCGAGCGCTCGCTGGAGGTGTCCAGGCCGAGTCTGCGGGCGACGGCCGGGAGGAGGTTGTAGCGGTCGGTGTCGGCGAGGTTGCGGGCGCCGATCTCGGTGCCCATGTACCAGCCGTTGAACGGGGCGGCCGGGTAGTGGATGCCGCCGATCTCCAGGCACATGTTGGAGATGGCGGGCACGGCGTGCCAGCGCAGCCCCCAGTCGCTCCAGTCGTCGCGCTCGTCGGGGTGCCGGATCGGGACCTCCAGCACGGCGTCCGCGGGGGTGTCGAACCAGCGGGGCTTGTCGTCGACGCCCTGCACGACCAGCGGGAGGAGGTCGAAGGGGGTACCGGCACCGCCGGACCAGCCCAGGGCTAGCAGGGCCTCGGTGAGCGGCGCGTTGCGGGCGTCGCCGACCGTTATGGAGTGGTGGTCCCCGTAGCCGGCGTAGCGCACCAGCTGCTCGCTCCAGATCAGCGGACCGGGGCGGTCCGGGGTGTCGGGGGCGAAGACCGTGATGGTGGGCCGGACCCGGCCGCCGTTGGTCGCCTCGCGCAGGTGCTCGAAGCACTCGGCGGCGATGTCCTCGGCCCCGGTCAGCCCGCGCCGGTCGCGGACCCGCAGGGAGTTCCAGTAGAGCCTGCCTATGCAGCGGTTGCTGTTGCGCCAGGCGACGCGGGCGCCGTGGACCAGCTCCTGCGGGGTGTGGCGGTAGGTGCCGCTCTCCGCGAGCTCGGCCCGTACGGCGGCGAGCCGGGCGCGCGGATCACCGGCCTGCGGATTCTCCCGGTGGAAGAGCCGGATGAACTCCTCGGCTTCCTCCCACACCTGAGCGGCGCTCGAGTGCTTCTGCAGAATTTCCATTCCGGGCGGTTACCCCCTGTCCGGCCAGATCCACCCTGTACGTGCCGGATGAATGTGCAGTGAACAATCACCCGTTGTACACGGCGCAGGTCAGCCCGGCGGGGATGGAGCGCCCGGAACACCCCTCCGGGTGATGTGGGCGCAACGGCCTGCGGCGAGGCGCTCCGCGGGCCTATCATCCGCCGCATTACGGATAGTTGGGGAGGGGGGCGGCCAGGCCGGCTGGGCGGTCCGGGCAGCCAGGCGGTCCTGGCGGTTCAGGCGGTGATGACCAGCGGGGCGCGCGGGTCCGTGCGCAGCGGGGTGGCCAGGGCGACCAGCGCCTCTTCCAGCCCGTGCAGATGGGCCAGGGCCGGTTCGGTGCCGGACTCCCGGGCCGCGGCGCGCGGTGCGGCGGGCTCCGGGGACCCCTCGGGGGCGGTGAGGGCCTCGACGGCCGCCTCCACGCGCCAGCAGGCGGCGGCGAGCCGGGCGTCGTGGGAGGCCTGCGGGTCGGCGGCGACCGCCACGAGCCCGCGCACCTCGCGGGCGCAGTCGTCGAGCAGCGCCATGACCTGCCGGGCGCGGGCCTTGCGTGCGCGCAGCGGGCTCAGCGGGTGGACGAGCGGCGCGAGGGCGACGCGGGCGCGGACCAGCAGGAGTTCCAGCTCGGCGGCGTGCGGGGCGGGGTCGGCCGCGGGGTCCCCGGCCAGGCGGTCCAGGGAGGCCGCGGTGGCGGCCCGTACGCAGTGCAGGGCGCGCTGGATCCAGGCGTCGTTGGCGCCGTGGGTGGTCACGGGGAGGATCAGCACCACGGCGAGGGCCGCACCGAGGGCGCCGACGGCGGTCTCCTCGAAGCGCAGCAGCAGCAGTCCGGGGTGGAGCACGCCGAGGAGGCCGTAGAGCAGCCCGGCCATGACGGTGACGAAGAACATCATCCAGGAGTACGAGGGCGCCGCCGTGTAGAAGATGCCGAAGACGCAGACGGCCACGAGGGCGGCGGTCGGCGCGGGCGCGCCGTGCAGCGGTACGGCGATCAGCAGGCCGGCGGCGATGCCGACGACGGTGCCCAGGACCCGGCGGAAGCCGCGGACCAGGGTCTCGCCGCGCGAGGCGGTGTTCACGAAGATCCACCAGGCGGTGCCGACGGCCCAGTACCAGCGGTCCTCGGACAGCACCTGTCCGACGGCGAGGGCGAAGGCGCAGGCGGCGGTGGCCTGGAAGGCCTGGCGGGTGGTGGGCCGGGCCAGGCCGGTGCCGGGCAGCGGCGGCGGCGGCGCGGCGGGGGGCGTGCGGCGCTCGATGGGCCAGAGCACGAACCGCACGGCCCCGGCCGATACGAGCGCCAGGGCGACGGCGGCGAACAGCTCGGGCAGCTGGGCGGGCCGGGCGTGCAGGAACTGGGTGACGAAGAACATCATGAAACCGAAGATGCCGAGGGCGTGGCCGCGCGGCCCCCAGCGGCGTGCGTAGACCCCGGCGAAGACGACGGCGAGGAAGGCCGCGTCGCGGGCGGCCGGCATCCCGTGCAGTCCGGTGGCCAGCACCAGGACGGGGAAGCCGGTGGCCGGCAGCAGGGCGGTGGTCACCCGCTGGGCGCGGACGTCCGCGTCGAGGACGGTGAACAGCGCGAGCAGCGCCGCGAGCCCGCCGGTGATGGAGGCGGTGAGCGAGAGCCCCGCCAGTTCGGCGACGGCGACGGCCGCGCCGGTGCCGATCACCGCACGGAGCGAGTTCCGCAGTCTGGTGCGCCCCGGATCCGGAGCCACGAACATCCTCTTCATGGCGGTGTGCCGCCCCCCTCGGAGTCAAGCGCGCCGGCCCGGATCCGCCCGGGGGTGGTGGGCGGCGCACGGGCACGGCGAAGGCACCGCGCTCCGGACCGGCCTCGTTGCCGTCCGGCGCTGCGCGGCGCCGAAAGTACATGGATATGACACAGATAAGCATCCGCAGGGGCATTGGCTCAAGCGACGTCCGTCACGTTGGACCGTTGGCACAGTTCCGGAGCGCTTCTTCCGGCCACCGTGAGGCCAACGGACCGGGCGGTCCACGGCCGGACCGACGCCGGTCCGCCGGTCCCGGCAGGGTCAGGGGTCCTCGGTCGGCACGCACAGCACCGGGACGGGCGAGAGGTGCAGCAGCTTGTGCGGGGTGGAGCCGAGCAGGGCGCCCCGGATCGGGCTGTCGCCCCAGCTGCCGACGATGATGACCCGCGCGCGGTGGCGTTCGGCGGCGGCGAGCAGGGCCTGGGCCGGCTTGTCGTCCACCACCTCCACCGTCGAGGGGACGCCGGCCTCGTCGGCGGCCTCGACGGCCCGGGCGAGCGCGGCCCGGCCGGCCTGGAGGACGGCCTCGCGGTGGGCGCGGTACTCCTCCCCGGTGGCTCCGGGCGCCGCGGCCCCGTAGACGAGGACCAGGGGTTCCCCGAAGGCGGTGGCCACCTCCAGCGCCACCCGCAGGGCCCGCTCCGCGCCGGGGGATTCGTCGTAACCGAGGACCACGGACATCCGGCCTCCTCAGCCCTTGGCGCCGCGCACGAGGGCCGGGTCGACCACGCCGCGGCGCTCCTGCCAGAACCTGCCGTCACGGACCCGCCAGAAGCACATGAGGACCACGCCGAGGGCCGCGATGCCGATGCCGATGACCAGCGGCGGGCCGAGACCGAACCACGAGGTCCCGCCGGCGGAGTTGCGCGGGTCGGACATGTCGACGACGGACTCCACCAGCAGCCAGGTCAGCAGTCCGGCGCCGACCAGCGGGCCCACGCCGATGAGGAAGAAGTTGTGGGCGTTCTCCAGCAGGTGGCGGCGGTAGTAGACGGCGCAGGCCACACCGGTGAGCGCGTAGTAGAAGGCGATCAGCAGGGAGAGCGCGGTGAGGGAGTCCAGGAGGGCGTTCTCGCTGATCCGGTTGACGATCAGGTACCAGGCGATGGCGATGCCGGCCACCCACCAGGTGCTGACCTCGGGGGTGTGGAAGCGCGGGTGGATGTGGGCCAGGTGCGGGGGCAGGGCGTGGCGCCGGGCCATGGACAGGGCGGTCCGGGAGGCGGGGATGATCGTCGTCTGGGTGGAGGCGAGGGCGGAGGTGCAGACGGCGAGGAGCACCATCCAGTCCCAGCCGCCCATCACCTCGTGCGCGAGGACGGCGAAGACCGCCTCCTCCTCGGCGGCGTTCTTCGCGAGGAACTCGGTCCCGGCGTAGGCGACGATGGCGAAGCCGACGGACAGGTAGGTGACCAGCAGCACCAGGGTGGACCAGATGCCGGCCTTGCCGGGGGCGGTGGCGGAGTCCTCGACCTCCTCGGTGAGGTTCACGGCCGACTCCCAGCCCCAGTAGATGAACACGCCGAGCAGCAGTCCGCCGGTGAGGGCCGCGCCGCCCGCCCCGAAGGGGTTGAGCCAGGTGAGTGAGGGCTCGATCGCGTCGAGGGTGCTGGTGCCGGCGTACACGCGGTAGATGGCGACGAAGGCGAAGACCAGCAGGAAGAGGACCTGGGCGAGGATCAGGACGTCCTGGAGGTGGGCGGAGATCTCGGTGCCGATGACGCAGACGGCGGTCATGGCGAGGATGACCAGGACGGTGAGCGTCTGGCGGACGACCTGGTTGGCGGCCCAGTCGTCGAGGCCGACGGCGAGCAGTCCGAAGTGGACGGCGACGTCGGCGAGGGAGCCGATGACGAGCACCCCGGTCATGGTGATGGCCCAGCCGCCGAGCCAGCCCGCCCAGGGGCCCATGGCCCGGGTCACCCACGAGAAGGTGGTGCCGCAGTCCTGGTCGACCTTGTTGAGGTAGTAGAAGGCGGCGGCGATGAGCAGCATCGGCACGAACGAGGCCAGCATCACGCCCGGGGCGTAGATGCCGGCCAGGGCGACGATCGGGCCGATGACGGCGGCCAGCGAGTAGGCCGGCGAGGTGGAGTTCAGGCCGATGACGAGGGCGTCGAGGAAGCCGATCGCATTGGCCTTCAGGCCCTCCTCGGGGCCGGCGTCGCCGATGGTGCTGCCCGCCCCGGCGCGGTCGCCGTCGTTCATGTACGCATCGTCACGCACACGGCGGCCGCGCGCGAGGCGGGCGGGGCGGGCCGGGTCACTCGGTGCCGGGGGTCTTGCGGGTGGTGACGTTCATCCGGTTCCAGGTGTTGACGGTGAAGACGAGCGCGATCAGCTGGGCGAGCTCCTCCTCGCCGAAGTGGCGTGCGGCCTCGTCGTAGACGGCGTCCGAGACGCCGCCGGGGAGCAGGGTGATCTCCTCGGTCAGGGCGAGGGCCGCGCGTTCCTTCTCGGTGAACAGGCTGGAGTCGTGCCAGGCGGAGAGCTGGTGCATGCGCTCCTGCGACTCGCCGGCCTTGCGGGCGTCGCCGGTGTGGTAGTCGATGCAGTACGCGCAGCGGTTGATCTGCGAGGCGCGGATCTGGACCAGTTCCAGCAGGACGGGGTCCAGTCCCTTGCGGGCGGCGGCGTCGAGGGCGAGGACGGCCTTGAAGACACGGGGGGCGACGGCGGAGAAGTTCATGCGTTCGGGAACCTGAAAAGTTGTCATGTGAAGAACCTACGGGGGTGATCGACCGGGCGTAGGGTGCATTTCCATGCGGGGATCTTGGGTCAATCCGGCGGAGGAGCATCCCTCCGGCGATGGCGACGGCAGCGGCGGCGGCAGCGGCGACGGCAGCGGCAGCGGCAGCGGCAGCGGCAGCGATCTGTACCTGGACCTGGACCTGAGCGGCGGGGGCAGCCTGCGCGCCCGGCTGATGCGCGCCCTGCGGGAGGCGGTGCACTCGGGGCGGCTGGCGCCGGGGACCCGGCTGCCGCCCTACCGGACGCTCGCCGCCGACCTGGGGATCGCCCGCAACACCGTCGCCGACGCCTACGCGGAGCTGGTCGAGGAGGGCTGGCTGTCGGCGCGCCAAGGGTCGGGCACCCGGGTCGCGGAGCGGGCCGTCCCGCTGGAGCCCGAGCGGCCGCGCGGTCCGGCCCGGCCCGCGCGGCGGCGTACCGTCCACGATCTGGCGCCCAGCTCCCCCGACGCCTCGGCCTTCCCCCGTACGGCCTGGCTGGGCGCAGCCCGGCGGGCGCTGGCCGCCGCCCCGCACGACGCCTTCGGGGTGGGGGACCCGCGCGGCCGGATCGAGCTGCGGCGCACCCTGACGGAGTACCTCGCGCGGGCCCGGGGCGTACGGACCTCCCCCGACCGGATCGTGCTCTGCTCCGGGTTCGCGCACGCCCTGGAACTGCTGGGGCCGGTCCTGACGGGCCCGGTCGCCGTCGAGTCGTACGGGCTGCCGTTCCACCGGGAGGTGCTGGAGCGGGCCGGGAGGGCGACGGTGCCGCTGACCGTGGACGGCCGGGGCACGCGGGTCGGGGAGCTCGCGGGGACGGGGGCGCGGGCCGTGCTGCTCACGCCGGCGCACCAGTTCCCGACGGGCGGGCCGCTGCACCCCGAGCGGCGGGCGGCGGTGGTGGACTGGGCGCGGGCCCGCGGCGGGCTCGTCGTGGAGGACGACTACGACGGGGAGTTCCGCTACGACCGCCAGCCGGTCGGCGCCGTGCAGGGCCTGGACCCGGAGCGGATCGTGTACGTCGGCTCCGTCAGCAAGAGCCTGTCGCCCGCGCTGCGGATGGGCTGGATGGTGCTGCCGGGCCGGCTGGTGGACGAGGTCCTGGAGGCGAAGGGGGAGCGCGAGATGTGGTCGGGGGTGACGGACCAGCTCACCCTGGCCGAGTTCGTCTCCTCGGGCGGCTACGACCGCCACCTGCGCCGGATGCGGCAGGTCTACCGGCGCCGCCGGGACCTGCTGGCGGCGCGGCTCGCGGCCGAGGCCCCGCACGTCCGGGTCAGCGGGGTCGCGGCCGGGCTGCACGCGGTGCTGGAGCTGCCGCCGGGCACGGAGGCGGCCGCCCTGCGCGCGGCGCGCCGGGCGGGGCTGGCGCTGGACGGGCTGGGCCCGTACCTGCACCCGGCCAGCGCCATGGCCCCGCGGGACGGTCTGGTGCTGGGCTACGGCACCCCGCCCGAGCACGCGTTCGCGGCGGCACTCGACGCGCTGTGCCTGGCCCTGCCCGAGCCGCCGCAGGCGGTCTGAGGGGTGGTCAGGGACGGGTGTTCCAGCCGGCGATGACCGGGAGCCCGTGCTCCGTGGACAGCACGCTGACGGTACCGGTGCGCAGCAGGAAGAGCCGGCCGTCCTGTGGGGGCAGGCCGAGGTAGCGGGCGGTCAGGACGCGCAGGAAGTGGCCGTGGGCGACGAGTACGACGTCGCCCCGGCCGGCTCGCAGCGTCTGCGCGACGCGGGCGAGGACCCGGTCGGCGCGGACGCCCACCTGAGCGGCCTGCTCGCCCGGGTGCCGGTCGTCGCCCGGCGGGACGCCGTCGGTCCACAGCGACCAGTCGGGGCGGGTGCGCTGGATCTCGGCGGTGGTGACGCCCTCGTAGCCGCCGTAGTCCCATTCGTGGAGGTCGGGTTCGGGGATCCCGCCGGTGAGCCCGGCGAGTTCGGCCGTGGCGACGGCCCGGCTGAGCGGGCTGGTCAGCACCAGGGCGGGTTCGCGGTCGCGGAAGTAGGGGGCCAGCGAGAGGGCCTCGTCGGCGCCCCGCGCGGTCAGCGGCACGTCGGTCAGCCCCGTGTGGCGCCCGTTCGCGCTCCACGCCGTCTCCCCGTGCCTCACCAGCAGCAGTTCACTCATGTCCGGACCCTACGGCGGCGGGCCGGGGCCCGGCATGTCGGGTCGCCGGAGGCGGGCGGGCGTGTCACTGTCGGGCGTCATGGACGTGCGTGAGTGCAGGCGGCTGACGGTCCTGCTGCTGGTGCTGACCTGGGTGACGGGGCTGATCGAGGCCGTCAGCCTGCTGGCCCTGGGGCCGGTGTTCACCGCCATGCAGACCGGCAACGTGCTGTTCCTCGCCTTCGGCACGGCCCATCAGGGGAGCCTGCCCGCCCTGGCGTCGGGGGTGTCGCTGCTGTCGTTCGCGGTCGGCGCGGTGTGCGCGGCCCGGCTGGAGGGGGCCGCGCAGGCCCGGGGGCGGCACTGGTTCGTGATCGGCCTGGCGGTGGAGGCGGCGCTGGTCCTGGCCGCCGCCTGCGTCGGGTGGGGCGTGCCGCCCCGGTACGGCAACCCGGCCGCGCGGCACCTGATGACGGCCGCCGTCCTCGCGGGCGCGATGGGTTTCCGCAACGTCACCAGCATGCGGGTCAACATGCCGGGGGTGCCGACGACCCTGGTGACCCGGTCGATGACGGCCCTGCTGGGCGGCTCGGCGCTGGGGCACGACAGCGCCTTCGGCTACGGCACGGGCGCGTGGGGGCGGCGGGCGTGGGCGGTCGCCGCGATGTTCGCGGGCGGGCTGACGGGGGCCCTGCTGGTGCGGGCCGGGTGGACGGTGAACTGGCTGCTGCTGCCGGCGTCGGCGGTGGTGTGCGCGGTCGGCCTGGCCTACGTCCGACAGCCGGAGCTACGCCCCGGCACCTGCTGAAGGGGGGCAGGCCCGGGCGGGGCGGGAGCGGGGCCCGGGGAATCGGTGCGGAAACGGTGCGGGTGGAGGGTGGGGGCGGGGGCTCGGGAGGCTCCTCGTATGGACACCGTTCCCGGGCAGGGCTCCCGCCCGCAGGGCGACGCCCCCGCCGGCGCCGCCGAACCCTCGACGGAGCCCGGGTTCGCGGCCCGGTTCGCCGTCGGCGACGAGGCCTGCGTGGAGGCCGTCTACCGGCGCTGGCGGCCCATGGTGCACGCCCTGGCCCTGCGCGCCCTGGCCGATCCGTGCGAGGCCGAGGACGTCACCCAGCAGGTGTTCCTCGCCGCCTGGCGCGGCCGGGCCGGGTACCGTCCGGGGCCCGGCGGGATGGGTGCCTGGCTGGCCGGCATCACCCGGCACAAGGTGGCCGACGCCCGGGAGGTCCGGGTCCGGCTGGCGCGGGTGGTGCGGGCCGCCGCGCGGCGCGCCGGCGAGTCGCGGGAGGCGGTGCAGGGGCCGCCGCCGGACCAGGCCGTGGACCGGGTGCTGGTCCTCGGGGAGCTGGCCCTGCTGCCCCCGGCCCAGCGGCGGGTGCTGTGCCTGGCCTTCTACGCCGATCTGAGCCAGAGCCAGATCGCGGAGCGCACCGGGCTCCCGCTGGGGACCGTCAAGAGCCTCATGCGACGGGCCCTGCACGCCCTGCGTCGGTCGCTGGAGCCTGCCCGGCCACCAGGTCGGCGATGACCCCGAGGCCGGAGCGCAGCCCGAACAGCCGCCCGGTGCGCGGCCCCTGGGACTCCGGGCCCCAGCCGGGTCCGGCGAGCAGGAGCGCCGAGTGGCCGCGGGCGCCCCGCAGCCCCCACTCGATGCCGGCGACCGAGCGGGCCAGGGCCCGGTCCGCGGTGGTGCGGGAGTGCGCCCAGAGCACGGCGGCACGCGGACCCGTACGCCGTACCGCGTCGCACAGCGCCCCGGCGGGCAGGGCGGCGCCGAACATCCGCACCGGCACGCCCCGTTCGCCGAGGGCCGCCGCCAGGGCCTCGATGGCCAGGCAGTGCAGCTCCCCGGGCACGCACGCGAGGAGCACCGGGGGCACCCGTGCCTGGTCCCGCGCGGGGCGGATCCGGTGCAGGGCGGCGGAGACCTGCCAGGACAGCAGGTGCTCCACCTCGACGTAACGCTCCCCCGCCGAGGCCCACTTGCGGCCGACCGCGTGCAGGGTGGGCGCGATGACCTCCTCCCACGCCGTGACCAGGCCGTGTTCCGCCAGGGCGGCCTCCAGGAGTTCCGCCACCGCCGGCTGGTCCAGGCGTACGGCGGCCCGTGCGAGCCCCCGTCCCTCCGGCCGCGCCTCCCCGAGGGGGAGGGCACCGGGCCCGCCCGGCGCCACGGCCGCCGCCGTCCCGCCCGCGCGGGCGGCGGGTGCTGCGCCGAGCGCGGCCCGCGCCGCCTCGGACGGGGGCACGCCCCGTGCGGTGAGCCGGCACATCTCCTCCAGACGGGCGATGTCCCGGGGCGTCCAGCGGCGGTGCCGGCCGTCCTCGCGGTGGGCCGGGCCGATGGCGTAGCGGCGCTCCCAGGAACGCAGCGTGGTCGGGGAGACCCCGAGGCGGCGGGCGACGGCGCCGGTGCTCAGGGCGGGTTCGGGGTCCACCGGCCTACGGTACGCCGCCCGTCCCGGTGCCGGGCCGCGCCTGGCGGAAGCGGTCGAGGGCGTCGGCGAGTTCGACGAGCGGCGGCGGGTAGTCGTACCGGGCCCGCTCGGTGCCGGGCAGCCGCCAGGGTTCGTGGACGCGGGGCGCGGGCAGTCCGGCCAGCTCGGGCACCCAGCGGTGGACGTAGCGGCCGTCGGGGTCGTACTTGAGGCCCTGGCGGACGGGGTTGAGGACCCGGTTGGGGCGGGTGTCGGTGCCGGTTCCGGCCACCCACTGCCAGTTGAGCTGGTTGTTGGCGACGTCCCCGTCCACGAGGAGGTCGAGGAAGTGGCGGGCGCCGGCGCGCCAGTCGACGTAGAGGCTCTTGGCGAGGAAGCTCGCGGCCAGCAGGCGGCCGCGGTTGTGGATCCAGCCCTCGTGGTGCAGCTGGCGCATGGCCGCGTCGACCACCGGGTAGCCGGTGCGGCCGTCCTTCCAGGCCTGGAGCTCCTCCTCGGCGGCCGGTCCGGTGCGCCAGTGGTCGTGCCGGGTGCGGTAGTCGGCGGTGGCGGCCCCGGGGCGGGCGGCGAGGACCTGGTGGTGGAAGTCGCGCCAGCACAGCTGCCGGACGAAGGCCTCGGCTCCGGCGCCGCCGACGGCGGTGGAGCGGTGCACGGCTTCGGTGGGCGAGAGGGTGCCGAAGTGGAGGTGCGGGGAGAGCCGGGAGGTGGCGTCGGCGGCGAGGTCGTCGTGGACGTCCTCGTAACGGGTGATGCCGGAGCGCAGCCAGTCGGCCAGCAGCCGGCGGGCCTCGCGTTCGCCGCCGCGGGCGAGGCCGGGGGAGGTTCCGGTGACGGCCGCGCGGCGGGGCAGCTCCTCGGAGCCGATGTCCTCGGGGACGCGTACGTGGCGGGGCGCGGCGGCCACGGGCCGCGGGGGCAGTTCCGTCCAGCGGCGCAGGTAGGGGGTGAAGACGGAGAAGTGGTCGGCGCCCGAGCCGGAGGGGACGACCGCTCCGGGGGCGACCGCCGTGACCACCGTGTCGTGGGTGTAGAGACGGCGGCCCTGTGCCTCCAGTGCCTCGCGCAGCCGTTCCTCGCGGGCCCGGGCGTAGCGGCTGACGCCCGCGGCCATGTGCACCTCGTCGGCGTCGGCCTCCTGGACGAGCGCGCAGACCTCGGCGACGGCGTCGCCGGAGCGCAGGACGAGGCGGCCGCCGCGCTCGCGCAGGGCCGCGTCGAGGTCGGTGAGGCAGTCGGCGAGGAAGGCCAGCCGGTTGGGCGCGGCGAAGCCGGAGTCCGCGATGGCCCGGTCGCGGACGAAGAGCGGGACGATCCGGTCGCAGGACGAGAGGGCGGCGCGCAGCGGCGGGTGGTCGTGCACGCGCAGGTCGGATGTGTACAGGACCACTGCGGTGTTCATGCGCTCGGCTCCGTGTCGGGGGCTTGGGGGCGGCTGTCACCCTGCTCGGCTGTCACCCTGTCCTTCGGCGCCGGGGGTGTGATCGGATGCGGTGGTCCCCCGTGATCGGGTGCGGTCGTTCCGGGCGGCGGGATATTCCGGGCGATTGGTACAGTCCTGACATGGCGGTGGACGAGCTCGACACCCGGATCCTGCGCCTGCTGATCGAGCAGCCGCGCACCAGTGTCCGCGAGTACGCCCGGATCCTCGGGGTGGCGCGCGGCACCCTCCAGGCCAGGCTCGACCGGCTGGAGCGCACCGGGGTGATCACCGGCTCGGGGCCGGTCCTCTCCCCCGCCGCGCTGGGGCATCCGGTGCTGGCGTTCGTGCACATCGAGGTCACCCAGGGGCACCTGGACGAGGTCGGGGACGCGCTGGCGACCGTTCCGGAGATCGTCGAGGCCTTCTCGATCACCGGGGGCGGGGACCTGCTGACGCGGGTGGTGGCGCGGGACGCGGGGCATCTGGAGGACGTGATCCAGCGGCTGATCCGGCTTCCGGGGGTGGTCCGCACGCGGACGGAGGTCGCCCTGCGGGAGCGGGTGGCGCACCGGCTGCTGCCGCTGGTGGAGTCCGTGGGGCGGGCGGCTCGCACATCCTGACAGGATGGCCGGGACAGGTACACGACCGGCAGGACGGGCCAAAGCGGATGATCTCCGTCATATTCGATCTCGACGGCACTCTCGTGGACAGCGAACCGAACTACTACGAGTCGGGGCGCCTCACCCTGGAGCGGCACGGCGTGCCCGACTTCACGTGGGAGCAGCACGCCCGGTTCATCGGCATCGGCACGCTGGAGACCCTGGAGGTCCTCAAGGACCGCTACGGCCTGCGGCCCCCGGTCGAACAGCTGCTGGCCGAGCAGAACGCCGCCTACCTGGAGCTGGCCCGCACCCGCACCGAGGCCTTCCCCCGGATGCGGACCTTCGTGGAACGGCTGCACGCGCGGGGCGTGCCCATGGCGGTGGCCTCCGGTTCCTCGCGGGAGGCGATCGACGCCGTGCTGGAGGGCACCGGGCTGGGCGCGCTGCTGAGGACGGCCGTCTCCGCCGAGGAGGTCGAACGGGGCAAGCCCGCGCCGGACGTGTTCCTGGAGGCGGCCCGCCGGCTCGGCGCCCGGCCCGCGGACTGCGTGGTGGTCGAGGACGCGGCGCCCGGGGCACTGGCCGCACGCGCCGCCGGGATGCGCTGCGTGGCCGTCCCGTACGTGGCGGAGACCGCCGGCGATCCGGCGTTCGCGGCGGCCGGGCTGCTCTTCGCCGGCGGCCAGCGGGAGTTCGACGCGGACGCCGCCGAGGAGTGGCTGTTCGCGGGCGGGAGCGCCGCCCGCGCCTGACGGCGGCCGGTGAGCGCCGGGCCGCCGGGGGCGGCGCGCTCCCGGGGCGCGGGGCTCCCGGGGACCTCGCGTTCCTGGGCGGCGCGGTCAGGGGGCGGCGCGCTCCCCGGGGCCCGTTCAGCGGATCGCGCGCGGGAGGCGCAGGCTCAGCCCCACCGTGACGACGATCAGGCCCAGCTGCACCAGCAGGGTCACCGCGAGCGCGTCGCGCATCCCCAGCGAGTCGGACAGCGCGAGGAAGAGGGTGCCGAGGGTCGCCACGCCCAGGGCCAGCGAGGACTGCTGCGTGGTGATCATGACGCCGCTGCCCACGCCGGCCCTGTCCGCCGGGACGTCCGAGAGCATCAGCCGCATCAGCACCGGCAGCTGGAGTCCCTGGCCGAGGCCCGCGACGGCGACGCCCGGGGCCAGGCCGGCGAGCCCGAGGTCCGGCCATCCGTACCAGGCGGCCGCCAGCACCAGGGCGATGCCGAGGGCCTGGACCACCCCGCCGGCGGTGACGACCCGGCTGCCGAACCGGCCGACCAGCCGGGGTCCGGCGAGCGAGGCGGCGAAGAAGGCCACGGCCAGCGGCACCAGGGCGAGTCCCGCCGCCACCGGGCCCATGCGCAGGCCCTGCTGGAGCGCCACGGCGACGGCGAACATGAAGCCGCTGAAGCCGATCGAGAACGGCACCAGCATGACCAGCCCGCGCCGCAGCGAGGCCAGGCGCAGCAGGCTCGGCGGCACCAGCGGGGTGCGCCCGAGCCGGTCGGCGCGCCGCTCGGTCAGGTAGAAGGCCGAGGCCGCGAAGGGGAACACGGCCAGCGCCACCCACGTCCACAGCGGCCAGCCGGCCGCCCGGCCCTCGGTCAGGGGCAGCAGCAGGGACACCAGGGTGAGGGCGAGCAGCAGGGTGCCGGGGACGTCCACCGACGCCGGACGGTCCGAGCGGGTCTCCGGTACGGCACGGACGGCGAGGAACAGCCCCGCCACCACCACGGGCACGTTGACGAGGAACACCGAGCGCCAGCCGGACCCGGCCACGTCGGCGGCGACCAGCACCCCGCCGAGGATCTGCCCGGCCACCATGGACAGGCCCGCGGTGGCTCCGTACAGGCTCATCGCGCGGGCCCGGCGCGGGCCCCGGGTGGTGGCCTGGATGGTGGCGAGGACCTGCGGCAGCATCAGCGCCGCCGCCGCGCCCTGGGCGACCCGGGCACCGACCAGCGTCCAGGCGGTGGGCGCCAGGCCGCAGGCCAGGGAGGTCAGCCCGAAGGCGGCCATGCCGGCCAGGAAGAGCCGGCGCCGGCCGACCGTGTCGCCGATCCGGCCGCCCAGCACCAGCAGCACCGAGTACGCGACCCCGTAGCCGCCGACGACCAGTTCCAGCATGGCCGGGCCGGCGGCGAGGTCGGCGTCGATGGCGGGCAGCGCCACGTTGACGATGAAGAAGTCGATCAGAGGGAGGGCCGCGCCCAGCAGTACGGTGAACAGCCCGAGCGGGGTGAGGACGGTGGGCTCCGCGGCCTTGGGCCCGGCGGTGGCCGGGACGGGCGGGGACGCGGGGGCGGACGGGGACGGGTGGGTCGTGCGTACGGTCGTTTCGCTCACGGAAGGAACGATCCGCCGCCGTTCAGCCTGGTACCAGAGTCTCCTCATCCTGGTACCAGGAGTACCTGGCAACGGGATGGGCGGTACCGCATCCTGGTGCCATGACCACCGTTGCCCCGGCGAGCGACCTGCGCCGCCACGAGCTCGCCGACTTCCTGCGCAGCCGCCGCGAGCGGATCACGCCCGAGCGGGTCGGACTGGTCAGGGGTCCGCGCCGGCGCACCCCCGGGCTGCGCCGCGAGGAGGTCGCGCAGCTCTCCGCCGTCGGCGTCACCTGGTACACCTGGCTGGAGCAGGCCCGCGAGATCCAGGTGTCCCCCCAGGTGCTGGACGCGCTGGCGCGGGCCCTGCTGCTGGACTCCAGCGAGCGCGCGCACCTGTTCGCGCTGGCGGGCACCACCGACCCGGCGCCGAACACCCGCTGCCCGAGCGTGACGCCGGCGCTGCGGGCCGTCCTCGACCAGCTGGACCCGATCCCGGCGTGCGTGCAGAACAGCCGCTACGACATCCTCGCCCACAACCGGACGTACGGGCGGCTGCTGTGCGACCTGGAGACGGTGCCGCCCGAGGACCGCAACTGCGTGTGGCTGGCGTTCACCAACGCCGACTGGCGGGCCTCCCTCGTCGACACGCCGGGCGTGAACCGGCTGCTCGCGGCGAAGTTCCGGGCCTCGATGGCCGGGCACCTGGCCGAGCCCGCGTGGAAGACGCTGCTGGCCCGGCTGGAGGCGGCCTCGCCGGAGTTCCGGGAGATCTGGGCCCGGCACGAGGTGGTCTCGGCGGGCGGCAACACCAAGCACATCCGCAACGCCCACGTGGGGCCGCTGCGCCTGGAACACACCAGCATGTGGCTGGGCCCGGCCTCCGGGTCGCGGCTGACGACCTTCGTCCCGGTGGACGAGGAGTCCCGCCGGGGCCTGGAGCGGCTCCGGGCCCTGTCCCCCGTCGCCGCCTGACGGGCGCCGGAGCCGGTGGCCGCTCAGCCGCTCCGGTGCGCCAGCGCCTCGCCGATCGCCGCGCCGCACTCACGGGCCGTCAGGTAGGGCCGTACGTCGTGCGCCCTGGCCCCGTTGTGCACCGGCACGTCCCGCACCCGTTCCCCGAACAGCGGCGCCAGCCCCTTGGCCAGCGCCACCAGGTCACCCCGGTCGGCGATGTTCACCCACTGCCGCACGGACGCGGGCCAGCGGCCGCGCCCCGCGTGCGGGGGGGGGACCAGCCGGTCGAAGACCAGGTTGCGCACCCCGAGCGGGGACCCCAGCGTCACCAGCACCACGTCCGGCCGGTCGGGGGCCGCGCACAGGGCCTCGTACGCGACGACCGAGCCGAGCGAGTGCGCGACGACCACCCGGGTGCGGTCGGTCAGGGCCCGCTCGAACCGGCCGAGGACGGCGGCCCGCGTGCGGGGCTCGGTGAAGTACCGCCGCACCTGCCGGGCCGCGCCGATCATCAGCCGCTCCCCCGCCCCGGCGAAGAACGCCGAGTGGCTGAGCGCGTCCAGCGCCCGCTGCACCGGGTACGGGGTCCGCAGCCGGGCCCGGTCCCGCGGCCCGGGCAGCCGGGGGTCGATCCGGGCGGCGTACTCCCACCACTGGAGCAGGAGTTCCTCTTCCAGCCCCGCCTCCACGTCGGAGGCGTCGAGCTCGGGCGTCCCGATGCCCCGGTGCCCGGCCTGGCGGAAGAGGTCCCCGTAGCAGGCCATCGCGACCTCGTCCCGCGCGGGCACCTCCCCGCCGGCGAGGGCGAGCCCGTCGCAGAGCGCGGGGTACCACTCGGCGAGCAGCGACTCGGGGCCCACCACCTCCTGCGCGATGCCGTGCACGAACACGATCCGGCTCACGGCCGCACCTCCGCCAGGGTGAGGGCGACGACGCCCATGTCGGTGGCCACGCAGATGTGGCCTTCGCGGTCGATGGAGAAGCCGTTGACGGTGCTGCCGATGTCGATCTCGGACGTCCAGGTGAAGGTGTTCATCCGGCCGACGCGCAGCAGGCCGTGCCGGTCGGCGGCGACGAGGGTGGGCAGGCCCCTGACTTCGGCGAAGCGGATCTCACTGACGCCTGAGGCGAAGCGCGGGAACTCCCCCACGACCGACCGGTCGGCGTCCAGTCTGCGGACGTGGACGTGGCCGTCACCCGATCCGACGACGGCGAGCGGGGCTCCTTCGAGCCGCACCGCCTCCAAGGCGGTCACCCCCAGCGCGTAGCCGCCCAGCGGATCGCACACCGGGCTTCCGGTCAGCAGGTCCCAGAGCCGCACGGTGCCGTCGCGCGAGGCGCTCACGAGGGTGTGGACGCCGTCGACGAGCAGGTCGCGCAGGGCCGACACCGGACCCACATGGCCCAACATCGGTGCGCAGAGGGCCCCTTGGGTGTCCAGCTCCCAGGCCTCCAGCACGTTCTCACCCGTCGCCGACACGACGATCCGGCGGTCGCCGACGCGCAGGACGCGACTGATGTCTCCGCTGCCCTGCCGCCTCGCCAGCTGGCGACGGGTCTCCAGGTCCCAGACGGAAGTCGCCGCCCAACTGCTGCGTACCACCAGGACCTGGCCGCCCATCTGTACCGTGGTGACGGGCTGGAAGGAGCCGTCGTGCGTCAGGTGTGGCGCCACCTGACTGCCGTCGCCGAGGTCGTGCTGGCGGACGACCCCGTTGCTGGCACCCGTCACGACCAGCGCCCGGCCGTCTCGGCCCTCCATGATCTCCGCTGACACCAGCCTCTTCGTGCCACCGCCCAGGGGCTCGCCGACCACGTGACCTCCGTTCAGGTCCCAGATCAGCACGTCCGAACTGCCGGTGGTCACGACCACCGGCATGCCGTCCGACCGGCCGAAGAGCGGGGGTGTGTGCACCGTCGCCGGCTCCAGGCACCACCTCGGTTCCGTGCGCGTCCCCGGTGCTTCGCGGGGATCCAGGCGCCAGATCCGGAGCTGGTTGCGGCCGCCGGCCGCCACGACGGATTCGCCGCCCACCTGCGCGAGGGTCGCCGCCAGCACCGATCCGAGCATGGGGAAGGGTCCGGCCACCACGGCACCGCTGATCACTTCCCGGACTTTGAGGTTGCCGGTGCCGGCGACGGTGAGCACCACCGCCCTGCCCCGGTGGAACGCCACGCTCGCGACCGAGGCGAACTGGTCCACGTCCCGCACGGCGCGGTGCCCGCAGCGGCGTACCCGGGGCCCGTCCTCGCCCTGCTCGATCCGCCACACGTACGCGTGGTCCGCGTCCGTCGCGAGGACGACCTCCAGCGCGCCTCCGTCCGAGCGCAGGGCGAGGTGCTCGACGTCCCCCACATGGCCGGCGAGCGGACGGCCGATCATCGTGCCGGATTCCACGTCCCAGACGCGGACCGTGCCGTCGGCCCCTCCGCTGGCCAGGACCGTCCTGCCCGCCAGGGCACCGAAGGCGGTGCATTCGACGGCGTTCGTATGCCCCTCCAAGTCCAGGTGAACGGCACGGTCCCCGGTCGTGCTCCACACCCGGACCACGGTGTCGGCTCCGCCGGTCGCCACGGTCAGCCGGCCTTTGACCACCGTGGCGGCCAGGGTCGTCGCCCTGGCGGAACGCCCCTCGAAGGCCGGGCCCAGCTGTTGCCGGGTCCGCAGGTCCCAGGCCCGAACGGCGCCGTCCTCCCCACCGGTCACGACGACGGGGCGCCCGTCCCACTCGCAGTACGCGGTGGTGGCCATCGACCTGGTCAGCCCGTCGTCGGGCCGATCGGCCGCGAGGTCCCAGATCCGTGCGGTGTGGTCCGCGCCCACGGTGACGGCGAGCGCCGTGTCCCCGTACACCGCGAGGGCGGCGGCGGTCATGGTGTTCAGGTGTCCGCGCAGGGGATGGCCGAGCGGGCGGAGCGTCCGCAGGTCCCAGAGCTTCGCGGAGCTCGAAGCGCAGGTCAGCACGACGGGCCGGCCGGCGATGTCACCGGTCACCACCGAATACGGGCCCGCCAGCCTGTCGTTGTGCGCCGGGACCGGTTCTCCGATCTGGCGTCGGTCAGCGAGGTCCCAGCAGCCGAGCATCCCCACCGCGTCACACACCAGCGCCAGCGAGCGTCCGTCCAGTTCCACGGCGCACACCGCTTGTACCGAGCTGACCGTGCCGATCAACGGCCGGCCGTGGACCTGGGCGTTCCCTCCGTCCAGCGCGTCGCGCACGTCCCATACGTACACGGCCTTGTCGTCGCCGCCGGTGAGGGCGATCGGCCGGCCGTCCAGCCTGCCGAGAGCCACGCCGTGCACCGCACTGCGGTGGACGACGAGCTCCTGACCCAGTTGGCGCCGGTCCGTCAGGTCCCACAGGCGTGCGGTGCCGTCCGCGCTCCCGGTCAGGGCGAGAGGTCTGCCGAGCACCTCGCCGATCGCGATCGACAGGATCTTGTTGGTGTGGCCGGTGAGCGGCTCGCCGTACTCCTGACCGGCCGAGAGGTCCCAGATCCGGACCGTGCCGTCGTGTCCGCCGGTCAGGGCGACCGAGTAGTCGCCGAGTTCGCCGATGGCCAGGGCGTTGACCGGGATGGCGACCGGGAGCGGCTCGCCGATGGGGCGTTGGGTCGTCAGGTCCCACACGCGTGCCGTGGAGTCCTCGCTGCCCGTGACGGCGATGGGCCGGCCGTCGAGCGTGCCCGTCGCCACACACGTGACCGGTCGGTCATGACCGTTCAGCAGCCGGTGGGCCCCACTGGTGGACCACCAGGCCCACGTGGTCGACCAGGGGCGGGTCACCGCGAGCTCGCCGACCCGGTCGGCCAGCCGGTCGGCCCGGCAGCGGCGGGCCGACAGCTGGAGGTCGGCGGCGCGCTCCCCGAGCGGGGTGTCGGGAGTGAGCCGGTGGGCGATCTGCTCGTAGGCGCCGCGCACCCCGGGCACGCCCTCGCCCTCCATGGCCGCGAACCCCCGCAGCAGCGTGAGCGGTTCGCTGGCCAGCAGGAACCCCGGGTCCTCCATCAGCTCCGCCAGCCGTCCGGCCGCCACGGCATGGGTGGCGAGGTGCTGCCGTACGTAGGGCACGGCGGCGAACCAGTCGGGCTGCTGCGCCTCCGCCTGGGGTACCAGGCCCAACAGCGCGTCGACCACGGCGTGCTGGACGTCGTGCGCGTCCTGGGCGGCCGTCGCGCGCAGGTGCTCGGCGAGGGCCTTGTGGTAGAGCCGGTACGCCGAGCGGCGGTCGTCGTCGGTGACTTCGGCGATGTACGCCGCCGCGACGTCCAGGGCCCAGCTGACGTCCTCCTCCGAGCAGGGGACTCCGGAGATGGCGGAGCCGAGTGCGGTCCACACCCGCCCGCGCGGCAGCCCCTTGCCCTCCGAGAACGCCAGCGCCAGCAGCATGCGGCGTACGCGGGGCTCGTCGGGGCCGAAGCGCTGGAGGTAGTCGTCGAAGGCTTCGCCGACCTCGCTGGGCAGGTTGTCCTCCCAGCCCGGCCGGCCGGTGTCGACCGGCTCGGCGTCCGAGCGCAGCGTCCGGGCCGTCATCCTGGCGTAGAGGTAGACGCCTGCCGCCTTCTCCGCGACGCCGCGCGCCACGGTCCGGGCCAGGGCCGGACGGTCCCGGTACGGGGTGCGGACCTCGGGCTCCTCGGCTGCCAGCAGCACCCGGGCGACGTACGCGGAGACGTCCTCGGCCCCGGCCTGGTACTCCTCCCGGTCCAGGTCGAGGCAGGTGAAGGTGGGGCCGAGGGCGGTGACGAGTTCGCGCCGGGTGCCCACGAGGAGGCGCACGCCCTGGATCTCGGCCATGGGGCGCAGCAGTTCGCGGGTGATGCGCCGGGGTTCGCCGTGGCCGCCGGCGTCGGCGGCGGTGTCGGAGCCGGCCTCGTCGACGGCGTCGACGACGATGACCAGCGGGGGGCCCTGGCGGCCGCGCCGGGTGAGTTCCTGGAGGAGGGCGGCGACGCCGTCGGCCTCGGTGCCGAGGGCGGAGGCGATCCGCTCGACGATCTCCTCCAGGCGCTTGTGGCGGGCGTGGACGGCGGCCGTCACGCAGTTCACCGGGACCACGGTGTTCGGGTCGACGCCGCTGAGGTCGAGGCGGGCCCGGTAGGCGGGGTCGGAGAGGGCGACGATCCGGCCGAGGACGGCGGATTTGCCGCAGCCGGGGACGCCGGTGACGACGCGGCCCCGGCCGTCGCCCTCCTCGGCCGTCAGCCAGGCGGCGACGTCGGTGAGCACGTTGACCCGGCCGCTGAAGTAGAGGCCCTGTTCGGACTCGAACTCCACCCCGCGCGAGCGCGGGCCGAAGTGCTCGGCGAGTTCCCTGGCGGCGACCCGCCCCTGGACCTCCAGGTCGGTGCCGGCCGGCGGTAATTCCTCGCGGTAGCCGGAGTTCGCCAGGAACGGGGCGAGTCCGGTGACCAGTGCGCTGGCCAGTTCGGCCCGCTGGCCCCGGCCGGCGAGGTCGAAGCGTTCGTTGACGGCCTTCACCAGCTCGGTGAGGTCGAGGTACTGCTGGCGCTGTCCGGTCCGCTCGGTCGTGGTCTCGATCGCCGCGCCGAGCACGGGGACGAAGGCGCCGTCGAGGGCGATCTCCTTGCGCCGGGCGGAGGCGAGGAACCAGAGTCCGGCGGAGGAGTCGGCGGCGACGCCCCGGTAGATGATCGTCTGGAGTGCGGCGGCGGCCGCGTCGGCCGTACCGGCTCCGGCGGAGCAGGTGTCGAGGATCAGCAGGGCGTGGCGCAGTCCGCCCTTGCAGAGGATGCGTACGAGGTCCTCGGTGGCCAGGGCGGTGGTGGCGAGGTCGGTGTCCCGGGTGTCCCAGCAGAGCAGGTAGTGCCGGTCGCGCTCCTCGACGGCGCCGTGGCCGGCGAAGTACACCACCACGACGTCGTCGCCGGACAGCGCGGTGTCGGCGGACCAGTGGCTCAGCTTCCGGCGCAGCTGTTCGGCGCCGTCGTACTCGCCCAGCCCGGAGAGTGCGCGCTCGTAGCCGAAGCCCTCGAAGAGGCGGGCCATGGCGGCGATGTCCGAGGGCACCGAGTCGAGCTGTTCCTCCGGGGGGAGGTGGCAGTACCTGCCGGTGCCCATGCCGATGAAGAAGCGCCGCCCCACCGAGCCCCCAAGCCGCCGTCCCCTGTGACGCAGCCGACTCTAGCGACGCGCCGCCGCGCCGCGCAGGGGCTTCGGATCATCCGGGAAGATCCGGCATCCGACGCGGGTTGGTAGAACCGTGAACGAAATGCTGAGGGACGCGGCGGACGTGGACGTGGTGGTCGTCGGGGCCGGTCAGGCGGGGCTCTCCAGCGCCTACCACCTGGGGCGGGCCGGGATCGACCACGTGGTGCTGGACCACTCGCCGCGCCCCGGCGGGGCCTGGCAGTTCCGGTGGCCCTCGCTGACCTACGGCAAGGTCCACGGCATGCACTCCCTGCCCGGCATGGAGCTGACCGGCGCCGATCCGCTGCGGCCCTCGTCCGAGGTGATCGGGGAGTACTTCGCGGCGTACGAGGAGCGGTTCGGGCTGCGGGTGCGGCGGCCCGTGGACGTGACGGCCGTGCGCGAGGGCGACGCCGGGCGGCTGCTGGTGGAGTCCGCGTCCGGGAGCTGGTCGGCGCGGGCGCTGGTCAACGCCACCGGGACCTGGGACCGGCCGTTCTGGCCGCGCTACCCGGGCCAGGAGCTGTTCCGCGGCCGCCAGCTGCACACCGCCGGCTACCCCGGGCCGGGGGCGTTCGCGGGGGCCCGGGTCGTCGTGGTGGGCGGCGGCACCTCGGCGGTGCAGCACCTGCTGGAGGTCTCCGAGGTGGCGGCGGGGACCACCTGGGTCACGCGGCGGCCTCCCGTGTTCCGCGAGGGGGCGTTCGGGGAGGCGGAGGGGCGGGCGGCGGTGGCGCTGGTGGAGGAGCGGGTCCGGCGGGGACTGCCCCCGCGCAGCGTGGTCAGCGTGACCGGGCTGGCCCTGACGGAGGCCGTGCGGGCGGGGCTGGACTCCGGGGTGCTGGAGCGGCTGCCCGTCTTCGACCGGATCACCCCGGCCGGCGTCGCCTGGGCGGACGGGCGGAGCGTGGAGGCCGACGTGATCCTGTGGGCCACCGGATTCCGGGCGGCCGTCGACCACCTGGCGCCGCTGCGGCTGCGGGAGCCGGGCGGCGGGATCCGGGTGGAGGGGACCAGGGCGGTGCGCGACGAGCGGGTCCACCTGGTGGGCTACGGCCCCTCGGCCTCGACGATCGGCGCCAACCGCGCGGGCGGGGCCGCGGTACGCGAGATCCGCCGCCTGCTGACGCGCCGCCCGGCGGCGCCTCAGCCCGGGGACGGGGCGTTCAGGGGGAACTCGCGGTCGGCGGTGCCGGCTTCGCGGGCCTCCTGCGTCGCGTAGAGGTGGCCGGCGCCGTCGCGTATCTCCAGCACCGGGTCCGTCCACTCCTCGTCGGGCCCGGGGACGAACACGTGCTCCACGGCCCGTTCGGCGTCGTACACCAGGAGGGAGACGATCCGGCAGAGCCAGTCCCCGATGTCGCCGAGGCCCTGGAGCGGATGGCCGTCGGGGCCGCCGACGCGGATCACGTAGAACCGGTCGTCCTGCCACCACCCGCCGTTGTCCAGCCGGCGGCCCTCGCCGACGGGGACGCCGTCCACCCACATGCGGGCCGCGTCCGGGCCGCCCCGGAGCAGGAGAACGGCGCGGTGGCGGTCGTCGCCGGTGAAGTGGACCCGGACCTCGTACGCGCTGTAGCAGTCGGTGAAGCGGCTGCACGCCCCGGGCACGGGTCCGGACCTGTGGGGGGCCGGGCTGCCGGGCGGGGGCGGGGCGGGGTCCTGGCCGCAGACCTCCGGGGTGCGGCAGCGCCGGTCGACCCGGCGGCTGCAGCCCAGGCCCAGGGCGGCGATGTCGCGCGGGGCGGCCCGGGACAGCAGCACGGCGAGGCGCTCGCGGTAGCGGTCCGGGCCGACGAGGGCGGGGAGCTCGCGCCGCCGTTGCCACCACAGGAGCAGGTCGACCCCCTCCGGGGAACGGGCCAGCCACTCCTGCCAGTCCGCCACGTCACCGCCCCAGAGTTCCTCCAGGTGCCGGCGGGCGGCGGCCGCTGCCGCGTCCTCCCGGTCCTCGTGCGCTTCCTCCGCCCGCGGTGCGGTGCCGTCCGGCACGGCCGGCGCGGGCGCGCGGGTTTTCGTACGACGTGTCCACCATGACCGCCCCATGTTCCGCCGCCCCCTGTCCGCGCGTCCCGTCAGGCGGCCGATGGTAGGCCGGGGTGCGGCGGCGGCGCCCGCTCATTTCGCGGCGGGGGCCTTGGCCGGCGGGCCGGCGGCGGCGCGGAGCCGGTTGAACTCCGCGACGTGCTTCCTGTGTTCCTCATAGGTCGCCGAGAAGCGGGTGTCCCCGGGCTTGACGGTGACGAAGAACAGCCAGTCACCGGGCGTCGGCGCGACGGCGGCGGCCATGGCCCGCAGGCCCGGGCTGTCGATGGGGGTGGGCGGCAGGCCCTGGCGCGCGTAGGTGTTGAAGGGGTGGTCGATGCGGGTGTCGCCGAGCGTGGTGTCCACGGTGGTGCGGCCCAGGGCGTAGTTGAGGGTGGAGTCCATCTGGAGCGGCATCGACTTCGCCAGCCGGTTGTGCACGACCCGGGAGACCTTGCCCATGTCGGCCGGATCGTCGGCCTCCGCCTCGATGACGCTGGCGAGGGTGGCCGTCTGGTACGGGGTCATCCCGTGCGCCTTGGCGCCGTCGGCGACGGCCTTGGTGGCGAGCTCGCGGTGTGCCGTGCGCACCATGAACGAGAGCAGCGAGGCCGGGGTGGACTCCTTGGTCACCGGGTAGGTCGCCGGGAAGAGGTAGCCCTCCGGGTTGCCCTTCGCCTCCGCCGGCAGGTCCAGGGCCGCCGTGGCGACGGCCGCCTTGGTGGTGCCGGCGGGGAGCCGCAGTTCGCGGTCGACGGCGGCGTAGACCTGCGCGGCCCGCCAGCCTTCGGGGATCAGCAGCCGGCGCGGCTTCTCGGGCGGTTCCTCCCGCGGCAGCAGGGGGCCGGTCACCAGCGTGGCGAGCCCGATGCCGAGGAGCCCGCCGAGGAGGAGGACCAGCCGGCCCCGCCGGGTGAGCCGGGAGCGGCGCGGTGTCGGCGGCCGGTGCGGCTGGTACGGCCGGTGCTCGTCGGGCATGCGGGCACGTTAACCCCCGGACCGGCGCCTTCCGGGCATCACACCCCGCGCCAGTCCTACGATCACACGTTCACCGGAGTGGGTACGGGCTCGCCCTCCGACGCCCCCGCGGGTTCTCCCGCAGGTTCTCCCGCGGGCCCTGTCGCGGAGCCGCCGCGCTCCCGGTCGGGCGCCTGGGCGGCGGCGTCCCGGTCCCGGCGGACCAGTGCGGCGTAGCGGCCGCCGGCCCCCAGCAGTTCCTCGTGCGTCCCGCGCTCGGCTATCCGTCCGGCGTCCAGGACCACGATCTGGTCGGCGTCGCGGATGGTGGACAGGCGGTGGGCGATGGTGATGGTGGTGCGGCCCTCGGAGAGGTTGTCGATCGCCCGCTGCACGGCGTGCTCGGTACGGGTGTCGAGGGCGCTGGTGGCCTCGTCGAGGATGAGCACCGGCGGGTCTCGCAGGATCGTGCGCGCGATGGCCAGGCGCTGCTTCTCGCCGCCGGAGAACCGGTATCCGCGCTCGCCGACCAGGGTTTCGTAGCCCTCGGGCAGGGACTCGATGTGGTCGTGGATCTGCGCCGCGCGGGCGGCTTCGACGATCTCCTCCTGCGTGGCGTCCGGTTTGGCGAAGCGCAGGTTGTCGGCGACCGAGGCGTGGAAGAGGTAGGTCTCCTGGGAGACGACGCCTATGGACCGGGCCAGCGAGTCGAAGTCGAGGTCGCGCACGTCGACCCCGTCGAGGGCGACCCGTCCGCCGGTCACGTCGTACAGCCGCGGCACCAGGTAGCTGAGGGTGCTCTTGCCGGATCCGGTGGGGCCGACCACGGCGAGGGAGCCGCCGGCCGGGACGGTGATGTCGATGCCGGCGAGGGTGGGACCGGTCTTCGTCTCGTAGGCGAAGTGGACGTCCTCCAGGCGGATCTCGCCGCGGGCGCGGTCCAGCCGTACGGGATCCTCCCGCTCGGTGATGTCCACCGGCAGGTCGAGGTACTCGAAGATCCGGGCGAACAGCGCGAGCGAGGTCTGGATCTGCACCCCGGTCGACAGCAGGCTCACGGCGGGCCGGAACAGGCCCTGCTGGAGGGTGACGAAGGCGACGAGGGTGCCGACGGAGAGCGAGGGGGTGCCGGTCTGCAGCGCGATGCCCGCGGCCCAGTAGATCAGCGCGGGCATGGCGGCCATGACGATGCCGATGGTGGACATCCGCCAGCGGCCGGCCATGCTGGAGCGCACCTCCAGGCCGACGAGCTTCTCGGACTCCTGAACGAAGGCGTCGGTGAGGGACTGCGAGCGGCCCATGGTGCGGCCGAGCAGGATGCCGCTGACCGAGAGGGACTCGGTGACGGTCGCGGCCATGGCGGCCATCTGCTTCTGCCGCTGCGTGGTGATCTTCTTGCGCTCGTTGCCGACGCGGCGGCTGATCCACACGAACACCGGCAGCAGCAGGAGGGAGACCGCGGTCAGCCGCCAGTCGAGCGCGAGCATCGCGACGACGGTGGCGATCACGGCGGTCAGGTTCGACACGAGCGAGGTCGCGGTCGAGGTGACGGTGGCCTGCATGCCGCCGATGTCGTTGGCTATCCGGGACTGGACCTCGCCGGTGCGGGTCCGGGTGAAGAAGGCCAGCGGCATCCGCTGGAGCTGGGCGTAGACGGCGGTGCGCAGGTCGTGCATGACGCGCTGGCCGACGGTGGTGGAGATCAGCGTCTGGAGCACGCCGAAGACGCTGGTCACGACCGCGGTGAGGATCATGCCGAGCGCGAGCAGGCTGAGCAGCCCGGTCCGGCCCTGGGGGATCGCGACGTCCAGGATCTCCCTGAGCAGGAACGGCGAGGCCACGCCGACCAGCGAGGAGGCGCCGACGAGTGCTCCGACCACGGCGAGCCGGCCGCGGTAGGGGCGGAACAGGCCGAGGATGCGGCGCAGCTCGCGGGGGCGGTCCGCCGGGGCCGGGCGGGTGGGGTCGAGGGCTTCGTTCGATGGGGTCCACTTCGGTTCGTCGTGGGGCATGGGCCTCCTTCAGGCGGGACTGCGATGAGCCTAGCTCATTGTTACCTATACTCACAATGAATCCGGTCCTGATACTGTTCCCAGTATGAGCACCGGTTCCGAGACCGACACCCGCGATTCCACCGACGGCGTCCTCGCCGAGCAGCTGCTGCGCCTCACGCGCCGGCTCCACCGCATCCAGAAGCGGCACATGGAGCCCCTCGGGATCACCCCCGCCCAGGGCCGGCTGCTGCGCCTCGTCTCGCACTACGGCGGGGACCAGCCGCCCCGAATGGCCGACCTGGCGACGCGTCTTGAGGTCGTACCGCGTGCCGTGACCACCCTCGTGGACGGTCTGGAGACCGCCGACTGCGTGCGCCGCGTCCCCGACCCCGCGAACCGCCGCGTGATCCGGATCGAGCTCACCGAAACCGGTCGCGCCACGCTGCGCCGTCTGCGCAACGCGCGGACCGACGCCGCAGAGGAGATCCTTGCCCCATTGACCGCCGGACAGCGCGAGGTGCTCGGCGGCCTGCTGGACGCGCTCACGGACGCTCCCGCGGAGCGCCGCTGCTGAGACGGGCGCGGCGGGCGCCGGCCCGGCGCCCGTGCCGGACCGCGAAGGACGAAGGGGCTGCTCATGCCGCTGCTCGAACCGAAGCCGGGAGCCCTGCGCCCGCGCGGCACGGCCGCCCCCGCCCCCGACCGGGTCCCCGAACACCTGGCCGGCGGCACCCCGCCGGCCCTGCGCGCCGAGCTGAGCGAGCTGCTGGGCGCCGAGAAGGTGCTGTGGAAGGTCTCCGACCTCGTCCGCTACGCCACCGACGCCTCCCCCTACCGGTTCGTCCCGCAGGTCGTGGTGGTCGCCGAGGACATCGACGACGTCTCCGCCGTCCTCTCCTACGCCCACGGCAAGCAGCGCGAGGTGGTCTTCCGGGCCGCCGGGACCTCCCTGAACGGCCAGGCGCAGGGCGAGGACATCCTCATCGACGTACGCCGCCACTGGGCCGGCGTCGAGGTGCTGGAGGAGGGCCGGCGCGCCCGGATCCGGCCCGGCACCACCGTGTTCCGGGCCAATGCCGCGCTCGCCCGGCACGGCCGGATCCTCGGCCCCGACCCGGCCAGCGCCGTCGCCTGCACCCTCGGCGGGGTCGTCGCCAACAACTCCTCCGGCATGACGGCCGGGACGACGAGGAACTCGTACCGCACCCTGTCCTCCCTCACCCTGGTCCTGCCGACCGGCACCGTCGTGGACACCGCCGACCCGCTCGCCGACGAGGAGCTGGCCCGCGCGGAACCGGGCCTGTGCCGCGGGCTGATGGATCTGAAGCGGGAGATCGAGGCGGACCCGGCCCTCGTCGCCCGGATCCGGGCCAAGTACGAGATCAAGAACACCACCGGCTACCGTCTCGACGCCTACCTGGACGGCACCACGCCCGTCGAGATCCTGCGCGGCCTGATGGTCGGCTCGGAGGGAACGCTCGGCTTCATCGCCGAGGTCGTCTTCGACACGCTCCCCCTGGACCGCGAGCTCACCAGCGCGCTGCTCTTTTTCCCGTCCCTGCCCGCCGCCGCGGCCGCCGTGCCGCTCTTCAACGACGCGGGCGCCCTCGCCGTCGAGCTGATGGACGGGAACACCCTGCGTGCCTCGGTCAGCGTCGCGGGAGTGCCCGCCGACTGGGCGCAGCTGCCGAAGGACACCGCCGCGCTGCTGGTGGAGTTCCGGGCGCCGGACGCGGCGGGCCGCGCCGAGCACGAGCGCCGCGCGGCAGCGGTGCTGCCCGCGCTGGGGCTGGTCGCGCCGGTCGCCTCCGTCACCAACGCCTTCACGGGGGACCCGGCCGTCATCGCCGGGTACTGGAAGGCCCGCAAGGCCTTCGTCACCGCCGTCGGCGGGGCCCGGCCGCCCGGCACCACCCTGATCACCGAGGACTTCGCCGTCCCGCCGTCGCGGCTGGCGGAGGCCTGCGAGGCACTGCTGGCGCTCCAGGCGGAGCACGGCTTCGACGCGGCCGTCGCCGGCCACGCCGCCCACGGCAACCTGCACTTCCTGCTCGCCTTCGACGCCGCCGAGCCCGCCGACGTCGACCGGTACGCGGCCTTCATGGACGCCTTCTGTCACCTCACGGTGGAGCGGTTCGACGGCTCGCTGAAGGCCGAGCACTCCACCGGCCGCAACATGGCCCCCTTCCTGGAACTGGAGTGGGGGCCGAAGGCGGTCGACCTCATGTGGCGCACCAAGCGGCTCCTCGACCCGGACTCGGTGCTGGCCCCGCGCGTCCTGCTCGACCGGGACCCGCTGGCCCACCTGCGCGGGCTGAAGACGATCCCGCGGGTGGAGGACGTGGCCGACCCCTGCATCGAGTGCGGGTTCTGCGAACCGACCTGCCCCAGCGGGGACCTGACGACCACTCCGCGCCAGCGGATCGTGCTGCGCCGCGAGATGACGCGCCAGCGGCCGGGCTCCCCCGTGCTCGCCGAACTGCTCGACGCCTACGGCTACGACGCCGTCGACACCTGCGCGGGCGACTCCACCTGCATGCTCGCCTGCCCGGTCGGCATCGACACCGGCGCGCTGGTGCGGGACTTCCGCCACCGCCGGCACGGTGCGCGCGAGGAGCGGGCCGCCGAGCTGGCCGCCCGGCGCTTCCGGGCCGTGGAGGCCGGCGCCCGGCTGGCCGTGGCCGCCTCCGGGAAGATCACGCACGCCCTAGGGGACCGGGTGCTGGAGGCCGTCACGGGGGCGGCGCGCAAGGCCGTACGCCCCGACCTGGTGCCCGAGTGGCTGCCGCGGTTGCCCGGGGCCGCCGCGCGGCGGCTGCCCGCGACCCGGCGGGTGGGCGCGGCGGCCGTGTACTACCCGGCCTGCGTCAACCGGATCTTCGGCGGGCCCCCGGGCGAGCCGGGGCCCTCGCTGCCGGAGGCGGTGGTGGCCGTGTCGGAGCGGGCCGGGAAGCCGGTGTGGATCCCCCGCGACGTGGCGGGGACCTGCTGCGCGACGATCTGGCACTCCAAGGGCTACGAGGCCGGCAACCGGCTGATGGCCAACCGGATCGTGGAGGCCGCCTGGGGCTGGACGGCCGGGGGCCGGCTCCCGCTGGTGGTCGACGCCTCCTCCTGCTCCCTGGGCCTCGCCCGCGAGGTGGTCCCGTTCCTCACCGCGGACAACCTCGCCCTCCACGCCGGGCTGCGGATCGTCGACTCCGTGGTGTGGGCGGCGGAGGAGCTGCTGCCGCGCCTCGAGGTCCGGCGCACCGTCGGCTCGGCCGTCCTCCACCCGACCTGCTCGACCCGCCACCTCGGCGACGAGTCGCAGCTGCGGGCCGTGGCCGGGGCCTGCGCGGCGGAGGTGGTGGTCCCCGACGACGCGGGCTGCTGCGCCTTCGCGGGCGACCGGGGGATGCTGCACCCGGAGCTGACGGCCTCGGCGACGGCGCGGGAGGCCGCGGAGGTGAGGGCACGGGAGTTCGACGCGTACCTCTCGGCGAACCGGATGTGCGAGGTGGGCATGGACCGGGCCACCGGCCGCCCCTACCACTCGGTGCTGGTCGAGCTGGAGCGCGCGACGCGCCCCTGAACGGGCTCGGCGCACCAAGGGGCGCGTACGCCGGAACGGGCGCTGTGCGCGCGCCCCCGGGCCGGAAAATCGATTGCCGTGGTCCGGTCCGTGAGACGACCCTGTCCCGGGTTGCACTCATTCGACCAGTCATGGGGCGTCATGCAGATCAGCGATCTTCCCTATCCGGATCCCGGGGTACCCGACGCCCGCTCCGGGCCCCGGTTCCTGTGGTGGCTGGGCCGGGGACAACTCGGCGGCCAGGCCCGGAGCCTGGCCTGGGGCCTGGTGCACTTCTGCGGGGTCGCCGGACTCCCTTACACGGTCGGGGTGGGAGTCGAGGCCGTCGTGGACCGCGACGGCGGCGGGCTGCTGCTGGCCGGCGGACTGCTGCTGCTGTTCGGGGCGGCCATCTCGGCGGGCGACGCCATGCTCCACCGCACCGCCGTCACCAACTGGATCACCGCGGCCGCGCGGGTGCAGCAGCTCCTCGCCCGCAAGACCGCCGAGCTGGGCTCCGCGCTGACCCGCCGGGTCGCGGCGGGAGAGGTCACGACCGTTTCGACGGCCGACGTGGAGAAGATCGGATGGTTCGTCGAGGCGGTGTCCCGCTTCCTCGCCGCCGCCTTCGCGGTCGTCGCCCTCTGCGTGGGCCTGCTCTTCTACGCGCCCGCCATCGGCGTGGTCGTGGCGGCGGGCGTGCCGGTCCTCGCCCTGTCGGTGCTGCCGCTGCTGCCGCGGGCCACGCGGCGCGCGGACCAGCAGCGGGAGAAGGCGGGCAGGGCCACCGAGCTGGCCTCCGACACCGTGGCGGGCCTGCGGGTGCTGCGCGGCATCGGCGGTGAGGAACTGTTCCTGTCCCGCTACCGGGAGGCCTCCCAGGAGGTCCGCGAGGCGGCCGTGCGCAGCGCCCGGATGTGGGCGCTGATCTCCGCGGTCCAGGTGCTGCTGCCGGGCGCCCTGCTGATCACCGTGGTCTGGTACGGCGCGGTGCTCGTACGGGACGGCCGGCTGGCGGTCGGCGAACTCGTCGCCGCCTTCAGCGCCGTGGCCACGATGCTGTACCCGCTGCGGCACTTCGAGGAGATCGCGCAGGCCTACTCCTTCTCCCGGCCCTCGGCCGCGCGGGCGGCCCGCGTGCTGTCGCTGACGCGTACGGAGGAGG
This sequence comes from Streptomyces racemochromogenes, assembly GCF_039535215.1. GTDB lineage: Bacteria > Actinomycetota > Actinomycetes > Streptomycetales > Streptomycetaceae > Streptomyces > Streptomyces racemochromogenes. The sequence continues at coordinate 6,301,810 of NZ_BAAAWT010000001.1, read as the reverse complement.
GGGCGCAGGCCTCCGCGGCCGAACCGGCGGCCGCTCCGGCACCGGGCGGGGACCTGTACGACCCGGGGACGGGGCTGTTGGCCCCGGGCGGGCGGTTCACGGCGGTCGTGTGCGGGGACCCGGACCTCGCGGGACGGCTCGCGGAGCGGCTCGGCGGGCATCCGGTGGACGGCGCGGGCACGTCGGCCCCGGTGCTGCTGGGCGGGGTCGCGCTGGACGAACTCCCGCTGGACGCGGCGCGCGGGCTGGTCCTCGTACAGGACAAGGATCCGGTGCTGCTGTCCGGGACGTTGCGGGAGCTGTTCGACGTACCGGCCTCCGGGTCGGTCACGGCGGCCGCCGCGCTGGACGCCGCCCGGTGCGGGGACGTCCTGGACGCCCTGCTCCAGTCGGCCCCCGAGGGCGTGGAGGACCCGATGGACGCCCGGATCACCGAACGCGGCCGGTCGCTGTCGGGCGGGCAGCGCCAGCGGCTCGCGCTGGCCAGGTCCCTGGTGACCGACCCGGAGGTGCTCGTGCTGGACGAGCCGACGTCGGCGGTGGACTCGCACACCGAGGCGCGGATCGCCCGGGGGATCGCGGAGCTGCGCGCCGGGCGCACGACGGTGGTGCTGGCCTCCTCGCCGCTGCTGCTGGACCGCGCGGACCGGGTCGTCCTGCTCCACGAGGGGAAGGCGGTGGCGGCGGGCACCCACCGCGAGCTGATGCGCGGGGAGCCCCGCTACCGGGCGGTCGTCACCCGGGAGACGGAAGAGGAGCAGCGGTCGGCCGCGTCCGGCACGGCCGGCGCGCCCGTACCGGCCGTACCGGCCCGGCCGGCCCTGCCGGCTCTGTCGGCCGAGGAACTCACAGGGATCGAGGAATCCGCATGATCGGCGTGGCTCCGCCGCCCCACGACCCGGCGGCCCCGGAGACGGCCGCCACCCTGCCGGTGGGCACGTCGGCGACCGTACGGGGCTACGTGCGCGGGCTGCTGCTGCGGCACCGGCGGGCCTTCGTGCTGCTGGTGGCGGTCAACGCGGTCGCGGTGGTCGCCTCCATGGCCGGCCCGTACCTGCTCGGGCAGGTCGTGGACGACCTCTCGGCGGGGGCGCGCGAACTCCACCTGGGGCGCGTGGCACTGCTGTTCGCGCTGGCGCTCGCCGTACAGACCTGCTTCGTGCGGCTGGTCCGGCTGCGCGGGGCGATGCTCGGCGAGGAGATGCTGGCCGACCTGCGCGAGGACTTCCTGGTGCGGTCGGTCGGCCTGCCGCCGGGCGTCCTGGAGCGGGCCGGCACCGGCGACCTGCTGTCGCGGATCACCACCGACATCGACCGGCTGGCCAACGCGATGCGCGAGGCCGTGCCGCAGCTGGCCATCGGCGTGGTGTGGGCCGGGCTGCTGTACGGAGCGCTCGCGGTCACCGCGCCGCCGCTGGCGCTGGCCGCGCTGGTGGCGCTTCCGGTGCTGGTCGTCGGGTGCCGCTGGTACTTCCGGCGGGCTCCCTCGGCCTACCGCTCGGAAGCCGCCGGGTACGCGGCGGTCGCGGCCGTGCTGACCGAGACGGTCGACGCGGGGCGCACCGTCGAGGCGCACCGGCTCGGCGGGCGGCGGATCGAGCTGTCGGAGCGGCGGATCAAGGAGTGGACGGCGTGGGAGCGGTACACGCTGTTCCTGCGGACGGTCCTGTTCCCCGTCGTCAACGTCACCTACGTGACGATCCTCGGCGCGGTGCTGCTGCTGGGCGGCTACTGCGTGCTGCGGGGCTGGATGTCGGTGGGCCAGCTGACCACGGGGGCGCTGCTGGCGCAGATGATGGTCGACCCCATCGGCCTGATCCTGCGCTGGTACGACGAGCTGCAGATCGCGCAGGTGTCGCTGGCGCGGCTGGTGGGCGTGCGGGAGATCGAGCCCGACGCCGGTGACCGGGCGGTCGCCCCGCAGGGCCGGGACGTGCGCGCGGAGGAGGTCCGGTTCGGCTACCGGGAGGGCGTGGACGTCCTGCACCGGGTGTCGATGTCCGTGCCGCCGGGCACCCGGATGGCGCTGGTGGGCCCCTCGGGGGCGGGCAAGTCCACGCTGGGCCGGCTGCTGGCGGGCGTCTACGCGCCGCGCACGGGCGAGGTCACGCTCGGCGGGGCCCGGCTGTCACGGATGCCCGCGGAGCGGGTGCGCGAGCACGTGGCGCTGGTCAACCAGGAGCACCACGTGTTCGTGGGCACCCTGCGGGACAACCTGCGGCTGGCCCGGACGGGCGCGGCGGACGCCGAGCTGTGGGCGGCGCTGGGCGCGGTGGACGCCGACGGCTGGGCGCGGGCCCTGGAGGCGGGGCTGGACACCGAGGTGGGCTCCGGCGGGAGCGCGCTGACCCCGGCCCAGGCCCAGCAGGTCGCACTGGCCCGGCTGGTGCTGGCGGATCCGCACACGCTGGTGCTGGACGAGGCGACCTCGCTGCTGGACCCGCGTGCGGCCCGCCACCTGGAGCGCTCGCTGGCGCGGGTGCTGGACGGCCGTACCGTCATCGCCATCGCGCACCGGCTGCACACCGCGCACGACGCGGACGTGATCGCTGTGGTCGAGGGCGGCCGGATCAGCGAACTCGGCTCGCACGACGAACTGGTGGCCGCCGACGGGGCGTACGCGGCCCTGTGGCGGTCCTGGCACGGCTGACGCGCGGGTCGCGGATGCGACGGGCGGCCCGGGGGGAAGCGAAGGCGCGGAGGGCGGGCGGGGGCTCAGATGAAGCCGAGGGCCGCCGCGCCGCCCATGCCGCCGAGCAGCATGAAGACCGGCATGAGCACCTTGAGCTCGACCCAGCTCCCGGCACGGAAGCGCATCATCTTCGGCGGGCCCACCGCGTACCAGCGCTTGCCGGCGATGGGCAGGGGCCACAGGACCGGGCAGCCGGAGACCGTCAGCGCGTCGCCGATGTCGTGGACCAGCGCGCCGAGCACGACCGGCAGGCCGAGCCAGAGGTACTCCTGACCCGGTCCGGTGAAGAGCCAGCCCGCGCCGTTGCCCGGCTCGTCGAGCACCCCGGCCAGGATCCACGCGCTGGTCGCGCCGAGGAGCCAGACCAGGACGTCGCTGGACATCCGGGCCGCCCGCCACAGCAGCCCCTCGACGGCCAGCACCAGGTGGACGAAGAGCAGTGCCAGCACGCCCCAGCGGTCGAAGCCGACGGCGACGGCCGAGGAGCCGGCGCCTATCAGGACGGCCCAGAGCCAGGTGTGGGTCAGGGTGCGGTGGCCCCCGCTGCGGCGGGCGTCGCGCGGGGAGCGGGTCGCCTTGTAGACGGCGTAGGAGATCTTGTCGACCACTTCGCACAGCCCCCGGGAGAGGGGGCCGAAGGCGCGCGAGATCGTCGCCGACTTGTGGTCGAGGTCGGGGGCGAGAGCCGCACCGGCGCAGATGAGGGCGCCGACGACCAGCACGGGCCAGGGCATCGGGTGTCCGAACGCCGCCGCGGCCGCGCCCACCCCCAGCCAGGCCGCCGCCCCTGACAGTGAGTGTGCCGGCCCCATCATGGTCGTTCCCCGCCCCGGTCTTGTCGTGGTGGGGCCCTGTGGAGGGTTCCGGTCGGGCCGCCGCGACGGCCCAGCGTACCCGTGGCGATCTTCGTTCCGTCCGCCGGTTCCCTCTTCCGGGGGGAAGCCAGGCAAGATGGGGGGCGTGACCCTCATTGATCAGCTCCCGCCGACCGCCGACCCCGACGCCCTCTTCGAGGCCTTCTCCTCGTGGGCGGAGGACCAGGGCATCACCCTGTACCCGGCGCAGGAGGAGGCGCTGATCGAGGTCGTCTCCGGCGCGAACGTGATCCTGTCCACCCCGACCGGCTCCGGCAAGAGCCTCGTGGCGGCCGGCGCGCACTTCACCGCACTGGCCCAGGACAAGGTCACCTTCTACACCGCGCCCATCAAGGCGCTGGTGTCGGAGAAGTTCTTCGACCTGTGCAAGCTCTTCGGCACCGAGAACGTCGGCATGCTGACCGGCGACGCGTCCGTGAACGCCGACGCCCCGGTGATCTGCTGCACCGCGGAGGTGCTGGCCTCCATCGCCCTGCGCGACGGCAAGTACGCCGACATCGGCCAGGTCGTGATGGACGAGTTCCACTTCTACGCGGAGCCGGACCGCGGCTGGGCCTGGCAGATCCCGCTGCTGGAACTGCCCCAGGCGCAGTTCGTCCTCATGTCGGCGACCCTCGGCGACGTGAAGCGGTTCGAGGACGACCTGACCCGCCGGACCGGCCGCCCGACCTCGGTGGTCCGCTCCGCGACCCGGCCCGTGCCGCTCTCGTACGAGTACGTGACCACGCCGATCACCGACACCATCACCGAGCTGCTGGAGACCCGGCAGGCCCCGGTCTACATCGTGCACTTCACCCAGGCCCAGGCGGTCGAGCGGGCGCAGTCGCTGATGAGCATCAACATGTGCACCCGCGAGGAGAAGGACAAGATCGCGGAGCTGATCGGCAACTTCCGCTTCACCACCAAGTTCGGCCAGAACCTCTCCCGCTACGTCCGCCACGGCATCGGCGTCCACCACGCGGGCATGCTGCCCAAGTACCGGCGCCTGGTCGAGAAGCTGGCCCAGGCCGGCCTGCTGAAGGTCATCTGCGGCACCGACACCCTCGGCGTCGGCGTCAACGTCCCGATCCGCACGGTGCTGTTCACCGCGCTGACCAAGTACGACGGCAACCGCGTCCGCACGCTGCGCGCGCGGGAGTTCCACCAGATCGCCGGCCGGGCCGGCCGCGCCGGCTTCGACACCGCCGGCTTCGTGGTCGCCCAGGCGCCCGAGCACGTCATCGAGAACGAGAAGGCCCTCGCTAAGGCCGGCGACGACCCCAAGAAGCGGCGCAAGGTGGTCCGCAAGAAGGCCCCCGAGGGCTTCGTGGCCTGGTCGGACACCACCTTCGAGAAGCTGATCGCGGCCGACCCGGAGCCGCTGACCTCCCGCTTCAAGGTCACCAACATCATGCTGCTCTCGGTGATCGCCCGCCCCGGCGACGCATTCCAGGCGATGCGCCACCTCCTGGAGGACAACCACGAGCCGCGCAAGGCGCAGCTGCGCCACATCCGCCGGGCCATCGCGATCTACCGTTCGCTGCTGGACGGCGGTGTCGTCGAGAAGCTCGAGACCCCGGACGCCGAGGGCCGCACGATCCGCCTCACCGTCGACCTCCAGCAGGACTTCGCGCTGAACCAGCCGCTGTCCACCTTCGCGCTGGCCGCGTTCGACCTGCTGGACCCGGAGTCCCCCTCCTACGCCCTGGACATGGTCTCCGTCGTCGAGTCCACGCTGGACGACCCCCGCCAGATCCTGGCGGCCCAGCAGAACAAGGAGCGGGGCATCGCGGTCGGCGCGATGAAGGCCGACGGGATCGAGTACGAGGAGCGGATGGAGCGCCTCCAGGAGGTGACCTATCCCAAGCCCCTCGAGGAGCTGCTCGTCCACGCCTACGACGTCTACAGCAAGAGCCACCCGTGGGTGCGGGACCACCCCGTCTCCCCGAAGTCGATCATCCGCGACATGTACGAGCGGGCGATGACCTTCACCGAGTTCACCTCCTTCTACGAGCTGGCCCGTACCGAGGGCATCGTGCTGCGCTACCTGGCGAGCGCGTACAAGGCGCTGGACCACACCATCCCCGACGACCTCAAGTCCGAGGACCTGGAAGACCTCATCGCCTGGCTGGGCGAGCTGGTCCGCCAGGTCGACTCCAGCCTCCTCGACGAGTGGGAGCAGCTGGCGAACCCGGAGGTGGAGACGGCGGAGCAGGCCCAGGAGAAGGCCGACCAGGTCAAGCCGGTCACGGCCAACTCCCGCGCCTTCCGCGTGCTGGTCCGCAACGCGATGTTCCGCCGGGTCGAGCTGGCGGCCCTGGACCACGTCGACCAGCTGGGCGAGCTCGACGCCGAGTCCGGCTGGGACGCCGACGCGTGGGGCGAGGCCATGGACGCGTACTGGGACGAGTACGACGACCTCGGCACCGGCCCCGACGCGCGCGGCCCGAGGCTCCTGCAGATCGAGGAGGACCCGGCGCACGGTCTGTGGCGCGTCCGCCAGACCTTCGCCGACCCGAAGGGCGACCATGGCTGGGGCATCAGCGCCGAGGTCGACCTCGCCGCGTCCGACGAGGAGGGCCGGGCCGTCATCCGGGTCACCTCGGTCGGCGAGCTCGGCGAGCTCTGACCGGAACCCGCAAGCCATCGCGGGCGGCGCCGCCCGGCCCGCCGGACCCGACAGTGGAGAACCTGTGATGACGAACCCCGCCGAGAGACTCGTCGATCTGCTCGACCTGGAGCAGATCGAGGTCAACATCTTCCGGGGGGCCAGCCCCCAGGAGTCCCTCCAGCGCGTCTTCGGCGGGCAGGTCGCCGGCCAGGCGCTGGTGGCCGCCGGCCGGACCACCGAGAGCGACCGGCCGGTCCACTCCCTGCACTCGTACTTCCTGCGCCCGGGCATTCCGGGGGTACCTATCGTGTACCAGGTGGAGCGGGTGCGTGACGGGCGCTCCTTCACCACGCGCCGGGTCACCGCCGTCCAGCAGGGCAAGACCATCTTCAACCTGACCGCCTCCTTCCATCACCCGGAGGAGGGCAGCATCGAGCACCAGCTGCCTCCCCGCCTCGACTTCCCGCACCCGGACGCGCTCCCGAAGGTCGCGGACGAGATCCGCGAGCACCTGGGCACCCTGCCCGAGGCGCTGGAGCGGATGGCCCGCCGCCAGCCCTTCGACATCCGGTACGTGGACCGGCTCCGCTGGACCCCCGAGGAGCTCAAGGACGCCGATCCGCGCAGCGCGGTGTGGATGCGGGCGGTCGGCCCGCTGGGCGACGACCCGCTCGTGCACACCTGCGCCCTCACCTACGCCAGTGACATGACCCTCCTCGACGCCGTGCGCATCCCCGTGGAGCCCCTCTGGGGCATGCGCGGTTTCGACATGGCCTCCCTGGACCACGCCATGTGGTTCCACCGGCCGTTCCGGGCCGACGAGTGGTTCCTGTACGACCAGGAGTCGCCCATCGCCCACGGCGGCCGGGGCTTGGCCCGCGGCCGCATCTACGACCTGGAGGGCAGGCTGCTGGTGTCCGTGGTGCAGGAGGGCCTCTTCCGCCCGTACCCGGCACAGAAGGCCAGGCCCGCCGTTTCGCCCCAGTGACGCCCGGGGCGCCCGCGGTCTCCCGGGCGCCCGCCCCTTCCCGACGTCCGCTCCCCTTCCCGGCGTCCGCTCCTTCCCGACCGTCCGACCTCCTCACCGAAGAGCTGATCGCACCGATGCCGACCCCGGCCCTCCCCTGCCCCTGCGGGCTGCCCGCCTCCTACGCGGACTGCTGCGGCCGCTTCCACTCCGGCGCCCGGCAGGCGCCCACCGCAGAGCTGCTGATGCGGTCCCGCTTCAGCGCCTTCGCGGTCGGCGACACCGCCTACCTGATGCGCTCCTGGCACCCGTCGACCCGTCCGGGCCGGCTCGACCTGGATCCGGACCAGCGCTGGGAGCGCCTGGAGATCCTCGCCACCGAGCGCGGCGGGATGTTCGAGACGGAGGGGTCGGTGGAGTTCCGCGCCCACTACCGCGAGGGCGGCCACACCGGCTCGCTGCGCGAGCACAGCTCCTTCTCCCGCGAGGGCGGGGCCTGGGTCTACGTCGGCCCCCTCTCCCCCGTCGAGTTCGACTGAGCGCGCGCGCCGGCCAGGGCGCAGTCCAGGCCCGCGCGGTAGCCGCGCACCTCCTCCGGCGGCTCCGCCAGCAACAGGCGCCGGGCCACCGCCTCGGCCGCCGGGACCCGGGGGTGGCCGTAGGGCGGGGGCGGGGTGAGGGCGGCGAGCACGATCCGCTCCGCCGGGTCCGGCACGGCCTCCCGCACCTCTTCCTCGGGGAGCACGGACGCCAGTACGGCCGCCCGCGCCCAGGGGTCGGCGGTCCGTCTCAGCAGCAGCCCCACGTGCCGCTCCCGCCACCTGCGCGGCCGCAGGTCCGCCCCGGCCGCCATCAGCTCCCGGTCCTGCGGGGGCGCGGCCCCGTTCAGCAGCCCCGGCTCCCGGGCGGCGAACTCCCGCAGCTCCGCGGCCAGGTAGAGCCAGACGACGGCCCGGTAGCGGTTGATCCGGTAGGCGACGGGCGTGAGGTGCCCGCAGCGCGCGAGCCGGGTGAACCGGCTCGGCCCCACCTCCAGCACCCGCGCCCCCGCGTCGGCGCCGGCCGTGGTCTCGACCCGCGCGCGCAGCTCCTCCGGGAACCCTTCCCCCGCCCTGACCCGGTCCAGTTCGGCCCGGCTGTAGCGGACGGCCCCGCCCGCCGGGCCGGGACCGGAGCGGACCAGCCCCAGCTGGACGGCCCGGGCGAACTCGCCCCGGGTCAGCCCCAGTTCCCCGGCCGCGCGGATCCCGCTGAGCGGCGCGCACGCCGACGTCTCCACCTTCATCACAGTCCTCCCCCACGAGCGACGGTCACTCTGCGTGAAGACCGTAACCGGGAGTGAGGTCGGCCTGCCAGGCCTGTGGATAACCCGGACCAGACCCTGCCGTCAGCCCCCGGTGATCCGCCGCTCAGCGACGCCCAGGTGCTCCCCGACCCGGTTGACCAGCAGCGTCATCTCGTACGCCACCTGCACGATGTCGGCCTCCGCGGCGCTCAGCGCGCACAGGCAGCTGCCGGATCCGGCCGCCACCACGAAGAGGAACCCCTCGTCGTACTCGACCATCGTCTGACGGACCTCGCCCGCCCGGAAGTGCCGTCCGGAGCCCTTCGCCAGGCTCTGCAGACCGGCCGCGACGGCCGCCAGGTGCTCCGCGTCCTCCCGCGCCAGCCCCGCGCTCGCGGCCGTCACCAGCCCGTCGTTCGACAGGACCACCGCGTGCCGGACCTGCTGGACCCTGCGCGTCAGATCGTCCAGCAGCCAGTCGAGCTGCTTGTCCAGTGCCATTTCAAGCCCCTCCCCGTTGACCCGGCCGACGTGGCCGCGGCCCGCCCCGCTTGGTCGTGCCGCAAGCCTTCCCCACCAGGTGGTTTCCGGCAAGGAGGATGGACGCATGGCACGGAAGATGACTCAAGAGGAATGGCGGGCGTTCGGCCGCCGCCGCGCCCGCACCCCGGCGCCGCCCTCGCCCGGCCCGGACGCAAGCCCGCACACCGCTCCCATCTGCTCCGTTCCGACCGCGGGCGCCGTCGTCTTCACCACCGGCGAGAAGGCCGTCAAGGGGCGGATTCCGGCCCCTTGACGGCCCGGCGGGGCCCGGCACGGCCTACGGGCCGACGGCGTCGAGGAGCCGGGCCGTGTGCACCCGGCCCGCGTACTCCACCAGCCTGATCAGCACTTCCTTCCCCGAGTCCTTGTCCCGCGCGTCACACAGCACCACCGGGGTCCCCTGCTCCAGGTCCAGCGCCCGCGACACCTCGTCCGAGGCGTAACTGCGGGCGCCGGTGAAGCAGTTGACGGCCACCACGAACGGGATCCGCCGGTGCTCGAAGTAGTCAACGGCCGGGAAGCAGTCCTCCAGCCGCCGGGTGTCGGCGAGGACGACCGCCCCGAGCGCGCCCTGCGACAGCTCGTCCCACAGGAACCAGAACCTGTCCTGGCCGGGGGTCCCGAACAGGTAGAGGGACAGGCCCGCCCGGATGGTGATCCGGCCGAAGTCCATGGCCACGGTGGTCGTGGTCTTCTGGTCCACCCCGCCCGTGTCGTCGACCAGTTCGCCGGCCTCGCTCAGCAGCTCCTCGGTGCGCAGCGGCCTGATCTCACTGACCGCGCCCACGAGCGTGGTCTTGCCGACCCCGAAGCCGCCGGCCACCAGGATCTTCAGGGCGAGCGCGGCGAGTTCCTCCTCGGCCGCGGCGCCCGCGCCACAGCTCCCGGGCCCCGCCGTGCCGTTGTCGTGCAGTCCCATCACAGTGCTCGCAATCCCTCGATGACTTCCCGCAGAATCCGCTCGTCCGGCAGCCGCGCGGGCGGCACCGGCCGGCTGACCCGCACGTGTCCCGCCTCCAGCAGGTCGCCCAGCAGCACCCGCACCACGCCCACCGGCAGGTCCGCCTCGGCGGCGAGCTCCGCGACGGACTGCGTCTCGGAGCGGCAGAGGCCGAGCAGGGTCCGGTGCTCCGGCCCGAGCAGGGCCTCGTCCCCCGCGCCGGCCGCCTCCGGGTCGACGACGACCAGGGCGATCAGGTCGAACCGGACCCCGTGCGGGCCCGGTTTCGTACGTCCTCCGGTCATGGCGTACGGGCGGACCAGCGGGCCCGCCTCGGCGTCGTACCACTGGCCGTCCATGTGCCGGACCGCCGTCCTCACCCGGCGGCCGGGGGGCGGACCGCGAACCGGGGCGGTGCGTAGAGGTGTTCGCCGACCCGTTTGACCAGCCGGGCCATCTCGTACGCGATCAGCCCGATGTCGGCGCCCGCGGTGCTGAGGACGGACAGGCAGGAGCCGTCCCCGGCCGCCGCGACGAAGAGGAACCCCTCGTCCATCTCGACCATCGTCTGCCGCACGGTCCCGGCGCGGAAGTGCCGGCCGGCGCCCTTGGCGAGGCTGTGGAAGCCGGAGGCGACCGCCGCCAGGTGCTCGGCGTCCTCCCGGCCGAGGGCACTGGAGGAGCCCACCGCCAGCCCGTCGTTGGACAGCACCACCGCGTGGCGGACCTCGCGGACCCGCATGACGAGTTCGTCGAGGAGCCAGTCCAGTTCACCGGATCCGCGGACGCCGTCGAGGGCGGTCCTGTGGTGTTCGGTCATCACACTTCTCCTTCGGTGCCTGCGTGGGGGGAATCGTCCCGGGAGCCGCGCGCCCACCCGGCCCGGTAGGCGGCCATCCGGTCGCGCGCCTGCTCCGGGCTGCGCTCCGGGTGGTCCGCGGCGGGCCGTGCGCCGTCCGGGGCCCGGCCGGCCGCGGGTGCCTCGCGCAGCTGCGGGACCAGGCTGGCCTGGCGTACGCGGCGCGGCAGTTCGGTCACCGAGGCGGCCGGAGCGGTCGGCTCGGGCACGGCCGCGGGCACGGCCGACGGCGCGGTACGGAGGACCGTGCCGCCGGGGCCGCGCGGCCGCAGCGGGGCCACGGGGGCGGGTAGCGGGGCCGGCCGCGGCCCGGCGTCGGACGCGGGCACGGCCGACGGCGCGCGCCCGGCCGACGGCGCCGGCACCGCCGACGGCGCGGAGGCGTGCGCGGCGCCGGGCGCGGGCTCCGGCGTCCGCCCGGGAGAGGGCTCCGGCTCCGGACCGACAGCGGCGGGCGGGGCCTCGATCGCCCCCTGGAGCAGGGGGTTGGGCAGCAGCACCACGGCGGTGGTGCCCCCGTACGGCGAGGGCCGCAGGTGGACCTGGATCCCGTGGCGCGCCGAGAGCCGGCTGACCACGAACAGGCCGAGGCGGTCGCTGTCGAAGAGGTCGAGGTCCTCGCAGTGCTCGATCCGGCGGTTGGCCTCCGCGAGCGCCTCGCGGCCCATGCCGAGCCCGCGGTCCTCGACCTCCAGGACGTAGCCGGCGCCGACGGGTTCGCCGCTGACGCGGACCCGGGTGTGCGGCGGGGAGAACTGGGTGGCGTTCTCGATCAGTTCGGCGAGCAGATGGGTGAGGTCGGCGACGGATCCGCCGCTGACGGCCGCCTCGGCGAGCCGGTGGACCTCCACGCGCGGGTAGTCCTCGATCTCCGAGACGGCGGCGCGCACCACGTTGGTCAGCGGCACCGGCATCCGCCAGGCCCGGCCCGGGGCCGCGCCCGAGAGGATGATCAGGCTTTCGGCGTGGCGGCGCATCCGGGTGGTGAGGTGGTCCAGGCGGAAGAGGTCGCCGAGTTCGCCCGGGTCGTCGGCCCGGCGCTCCATCGAGTCGAGGAGGTCGAGCTGCTTGTGCACCAGGACCTGGCTGCGCCGGGCGAGGTTGACGAAGACCCCGCTCACCCCGTCGGCGAGTTCGGCGCGTTCGACGGCGGCGCTGAGGGCGGCCCGGTGGACGGTGGAGAGGGCTTCGCCGACCTGCGTGATCTCGTCCTCGGCGGGCGGCCCGGACGGGGCCTCGGCCTCCACGTCGATGTCCTCGGCCCGTCCGGCGCGCAGCCGTTCCATGGCCTGCGGGAGCTTGCGGTGGGCGATCTCCAGTGCGGTGTTGCGCAGCGACACCAGTTCCACCACCAGGGCGCGGCCGATGCGTACGGAGATCACCAGCGAGGCCGCGACCGCCGCCAGGCCCAGCAGCACCGCGGCGCCGGCCGGGCTGAACGCGCCCTCGGCGAGCGGGTCGGCGAGTCCGGCGGACCGGGCGTGCGCGGCCTGGCGCACCTCGCGCATCGAGCCGCTCACGGCCGTGTAGGCGGAGTCCCAGCCGGCGGGCACGCCGCGCACCTCGCGCGCCGCCGAGGCGGCCGCAGACGCCGCGGGGGCCGAGGTCGCGGCGGCGGGGACGGGGTTCGGGGCCGGTGCGGGGGCCGCTGCCAGGGCCCGGTCCTCGGCGGCGGTGAGCTCGGCGTAGGGGGTGCCCTTCGACACGGCCTCCCAGACGGAACGCTGGGGCGCCGGCAGGTCCCGCGCGGTGGCGGCGGTGAGGGTGCGGCGGGCCTCCACGGCGCCGGCCAGGCGGCGCTGCGCGTCGGCGGTGCGGGGGCCGGGCAGGGCCAGCAGCGCGTCCTCCCGCGACAGCAGCTCGCCCGCCCGGGCGAACTCCAGCAGTACCCGGGCGTCGGCGCCGAGTTCGGCGTCGGAGCCGCCGGAGAGGGCGCCCTCGGCGGCGAGGGCGGAGTCGGCGACGCGGGTGTACGTCTCGTAGGCGCCCTCGGGGGTGGCGCGGCGGGCGGCGACGTCCTTGCGGGCGGGGCCGAGGGCCTCCGCGGCGGCGACGAAGGCCCCGAGGCGGGCGACGGTGTCGGTGCGGTAGTCGCCGGAGTCGGCGACGGTGTGCCGGTCGCCGAGGCGCAGCCGGCGTACGGCTTCGTCGGTGCGGCGGGCCTGCTGGTCGAGGGCGGAGGCCTCGCCGGAGGCGGGGTCGGCCAGGAAGCGGACGGCGGCCCGGCGCTCGGCCTGGATCTCGGTGAGGGCGGCGGCGACGGGGGTGCGTATCTCGGCGTCGACCTGGCGGATCCGGCTGAGCCGCGCCATGTCCTGGGCGGTACTGACGGTGGCGAAGCCCCAGAGGGCGAGCAGGGAGACGACCGGGACCATCAGCAGGGAGACGATCTTCGCCCGGACGGTGGCGGGCCGCAGCCGCTCCCACGGCCCGCCGGCCCGGCCCCGGCCGGGGCCCACGGAGGGGGCGGGGCGGGGCGCGTGCTCCGGCGGTTCCGCGGCGGGGGGACCGGCGTGCGCGCGGCGGCCGCGCGAGGGGGGGTCGGGCAGCCGCGGCGGCGCGGCTTCCGGTCTGCTGCGGGGTCTGCGCATGGGCTCCTCGTTCCGGGGCGGTACGGATCCTCAGGGGACGGTCGGGGGTCAGCGGGAGGGGAGGGCGCCTTCGCCGAGCCGCCGAGCCGCCGCGCCGGGTGCCGCCGAGCCGGGAGCCGCCCCACCGGAAGCCGCCCCACCGGAAGCCGCCGCGGGAACGCCGGGCGCGGCGGCCGACGCCGCCCGCTCGTCCGCCGTCGGGGAGAGCGCCACGAAGGCGGCGGTGATGAAGAGGTAGGAGCCGAGCCCGACCGCGAGCGGGAAGATGAACTGCAGGGCGGTGGCTCCGGGCAGGGCCGCGTCCGAGGGGGTGACGCGGACGGAGACGGCGATCATCCCGGTGTAGTGCATGCTGCTCACGGCGGCGCCCATGACGAGGGAGGCCACGGCGACGGCGACCGGCGACTTGATGTTGAGGGCGGCCCACAGGGCGGCGGTGGCGGCGACGACGGCGATGGCGACCGAGAGGCCGACGGTGAGCGGGTCGTACGCGATCCGCCCGTGCAGGCGCAGGGCGGCCATGCCGAGGTAGTGCATGCTCGCGACCCCGAGTCCGGTGGTCAGGCCGCCGAGGACGAGGGAGCGGCCGCGGTCCCTGCCGTAGCCGACGGCGAAGACCCCGGCGCCGACGACGACCATGGCGACGAGCAGGCTCAGCAGGGTCAGCGGCACGTTGTAGTGGATCTCGGTGCCGGTGACGTGGAAGCCGAGCATGGCGATGAAGTGCATCGTCCAGATGCCGGTGCCGATGGCGGAGGCGGCGGTGAGGAGCCAGTTGCGGCGGGAGGCGCCGGTAGCGGCGAGCGCGCGGACGGTGCAGCGCAGGCCGAGGGCGGCGCCGATCGACGCCATCACGTACGACAGTGCGGGTGTCAGCCAGCCATAGGCGGCGTGGTCCAGGTGTCCCATGGCCACGGGACGCTAGTCCGGGTGAGGGCGCGAACAAGGGGCGCATTTCGAAAGACGCTGCAACTGCTGGAATATGACAGAGAGACGTTCATCTCCGATCACCCCACGTGTCACCTTGTGCACGGTCCGCAGAGGTCGTGAGGGTGCGGGATCATGTGCGCATGAGCCGTATGAGTCGTACGAACGAAGACCACACGCGTGTGCAGGAGTTCTTCGGGGCCCGCGCGGCCGCCTGGGACGGGAAGTTCCCGCAGGACGGGCCCGCCTTCGCGACCGCGGTGGCGGAGTTCGGCGTGGGGCCCGGGGAGCGGGTGCTCGACGCGGGCTGCGGGACGGGCCGGGCGCTGGTCCCGCTCCGCGCGGCCGTGGGTCCGTCCGGAACGGTGCTCGGAGTGGACCTGACCGCGCAGATGCTGGCCGAGGCGCGACGGGCCGGCCGCGACCGCGAGGGGACCCTGCTGCGGGCGGACGTGGCCCGGCTGCCGCTGCGGGACGGGGCGCTGGACGCGGTCTTCGCCGCCGGGCTGATCGCCCACCTGCCCGATCCCGCCGAGAACCTGCGCGAGCTCGCCCGCGTGGTCCGGCCCGGGGGCCGGCTCGCGCTCTTTCACCCCATCGGGCGAGCCGCGCTCGCCGCGCGCCACGGCCGCGAGCTGACCCCGGACGACCTGCGGGCCGAGCACAACCTCGGCCCGCTGCTGTCCGGTTCCGGCTGGCGGATGACCTCGTACGCCGACGAGGACGCCCGCTTCCTGGTCCTGGCCGTACGCGCGGCCTGAACGGGGCGCGCGCACGGGCCGCACCCGGAGCCGGGCCCGGGCCTGCCCTGGGCTAGGCCTGCCCTGGGCTAGGCCGGGGGCTGGGCGTCGGCTCCGGCCGGGCGGCGCGGGTGCGGCACGGGACAGCCGCCGGCGCCGGGCACGGGGAACGTGCCGAGCTCGCCGACGTCGTAGCCGTCGCGGTATCCCTTGATCTCCGGGTTCTGGCGCGCGTAGTGCGGGGCGGTGCGCGGGGGCAGCAGCCGCACCGCCCGCCCGCGCAGCCGCAGCGCGCCCCGGACCAGCCGCTGGAGGCCGGGGCGGGGGGTCTCGTACCGGAAGGCGGTCAGCAGCGGCTCGTCGAGCAGGGCGAGGCTCGCGCGGCGCACGGCGGGGGCGAGCGGCGCCGGGTACCAGGAGGCCATCAGGTCGAGGGTGGAGTCGGCGACCGCGCGGCCACCCGCGTCCCAGCCGAAGTGGGCCTCCTCGTAGGCGTCCAGGGTGGCCTCGAACTCCTCGTAGGAGCCCGGGATGTCCGTGATGCCCATGTGCCGGCCGAGGGCCGCGTAGTAGTGGGCGCAGGCCCGGCGCTCGTGGTGGGTCAGCGGGCGCCAGCCGTAGACGTCGAGCCAGCGCGCCGGGATCACCACGAAGGTGCACAGGACGTAGCGCATGTCGTCGTTGGAGATGTCGTAGCTGCGGTGCATCTGGTTGACGCGGCGGATCGCGGTGCGCGCGGTGTCGCTCTCGAAGCCGTGCTCGACGACCGCGTCGAGGAGCAGGGAGGTGTCGTCGTACCGCTTCTGGGCGCGCTCGGTGAACTCCGCGGTCTCGGCGAGGAGGGCCCCGATGGAGGGGACGGCGTAGGTCCGGAAGAGCGCGAGCTCCAGGGCGCGGGTGAAGTCCCAGGGGAACTCGTAGGTGGCGGTGAGCCGGTAGATGGCGAGGAAGTCCTTGTCGGGGTCGAGCCGGAGGATCTCCCTCAGCCGGTCGTAACGCTGCACCGGTCTCCCTTTCTGTGGCGGGTCCCCAACTCTACGTGCAGGTGGCGGCCTTGGAAATCGATGCCCGTCGGGTCTCGACGGGCGAGTTACCCGCTGGTTAAGGTGCGCCGACGAGAACGCGATCGGGAGGCACCGGGAGGCCACGTGTCCGATGAGGAGGACGGGGGCTCGCTGTACGTGCTGACGGCCGTGCTGCTGACCCCCGCGCAGTTTCCGGCGGTGCTCGGCGACGACTTCCCCGAGGCGTGCGCGCATCTGGGCGTGGAGCCGGCCGCCGACGGGTACGGGCTGGTGCTGGGACAGGACGAGGAGGGCGCGCGCTGGACGGTCGTCGTGGACGACGTCTCGCTCGTGGCCGCGGCCATCGCCTCCTGGGACTGCGGCATCGAGTACGACCTGTCCCCCGACGAGCGGACGATCGTGGCCTCGCTGGCGGGCTGGCCGCTGGAGCTGACGGTGTCGACGGCGGGCATCCCCGAGCCGCACGACCCGGAACAGGGTGCGGACGGCACGGGGCGGGTGCCGCTGGCACCGCCGTCGGCGGACGCGTGGGGTCCGGTGCAGCGGCGCCTGGGCGCGGACCAGATCGCCCGCGAGTGGGCGGACTGGCGCGAGCGCGTCGCGGAGGACGGCGGGGCGGCGGCTGCCGCGCACCCCGGGCTCGCGCGGGCGCTGGAGGAGGCCGCCGGGTACGTGCGGCAGGCCCCGCCGCCGGGGCGGGTCCGGTCGGCCTTCGCGGACGAGGGCGTACGGACCCTGCGGGCCGACGGGCCCGGCTGGTCGCTGGTGGCCCGGACGGGCGGACCGGCGTTCGTCCTGCTGGACGAGGAACCGGGCGGGGTCCTCTCCGTCCCCGGCGAAGGTGAGGCCGGGCTGCCGGAACTCTCCGGCCTGCTGGCGGCACTGGACGGCGTGGCGACCCGGCCGGCCTGAGCACCCGGGGTGCGGGGGCACGGGGTGCGGGCCACGGCCCGATCCCGACCAGCGGCCAGTCCTGGTTGCCCCGTGGGCGACGGCCCTGATGCGGGACTACTACGGGGGTCTGGCGTCACGCCCCCGTCTGCCCCCGCGGCCGACGACGCGCCTGCCCCTCGCGATGCCTCGGGCCGCCGTGTCCAGGACCGGGGCGCCCCGCCACCGTCAGACGCGTTCGAGCGGGACGTGCGGGAGGGGCGGGAGGGTGGTGGTGATGGGGTCGCCGGGGCGGATCGTGCCGCCCTGGCGGACCACGCCCATGATCCCGGCCTTGCGGACCACCCGGCCCTCCTCGTCCCGGCCGACGACCCGCTTGAGCAGGCCGTCCTGGAAGGCGTTGATCTGGGGGCACGGATTGCGCAGGCCCGTCACCTCCACCACCGCCTCCGCGCCCATGCGCAGCAGCGTGCCCGTCGGAAGGGCGTGCAGGTCTATGCCCTGGGTGGTCACGTTCTCCCCGAGCTGACCCGGGGCGACGCTGAAGCCGGCTTCGGCGACCTCGTCGAACAGCTCCCGGTGGATCAGGTGGACCTGGCGCAGGTTGGGCAGGGTCGGGTCCTGCGCCACGCGCGAGCGGTGCTTGACCGTGACCCCGGCGTGGACGTCGCCCTCGACGCCGAGGCCGGCGAGGAGCGTGATGCTCTCCCGGTTGGGCTTGGTGAAGGAGTACTCGGCGTTGCTGCTGACGGCCACGACCGTCGCCCCGGTCGCCGCCGTGCCGTGCCCCGTGGTGGTGCTCATGAGAAAGTCCCCCGTCCCCCCTGCCGCCCCCGGCGGCCGAACTTGCGCTTCCGCCAGGGTCAACGTGCGGGCGCGGCCGCGTGTTCCCGGCCGGGTTCCGTCGCCGAGTGGCCGACGCGACGCTTGCCGGGGTCCGGGAGCCGCATGACGATGGGCCCTTCGCGTACCCGGCTCCAGGACCCCTCGGGAGGGTGACATGGGTGATCCGTCGTTGGCGCTGCCGGGCGGGGCCGACCCCGTCGAGCGCACGCGCGTCCTGCGGCGGGCGCACGAGGCCTTCACCCGGGACGGCCTCGTCGAGCCGCCGGTCCGGGCCGTCATCGCGCAGTCCTGGCGGCGGTGCGCCCGGGCACGGGTCAGCCCGGAGTCCGCGCCCCGGCGGGCCCGGCCGGAGGCGGAGCTGCCGGCCTACCGGGAGCAGCACCCGCTGGCGCCGGTGATGCCGCTGTTCCGGGATCTGGTGGGGGCGTTCGCGGCGCGCGGGGCCCATCTGCTCGCGGTGTGCGACGCCCGCGGCGAGCTGCTCTGGGTCGAGGGGGAGACGGCCACCCTGCGCCGCGCCGAGCGGCTCGGCTTCGTACCGGGCACGCGCTGGGCGGAGGCGGCGATGGGGACCAACGCGCCCGGCACGGCGGTCGCCGTCGGGGAGCCGGTACAGGTCTTCGGCGCGGAGCACTTCAGCCGCCTCGTGCACCCCTGGACGTGCGCGGCGGCCCCGGTGCGGGATCCCGGCACGGGCCGGGTGCTCGGGGCGGTCGACATCACCGGCGGCGACGGGCTGGCCCACCCCCATTCGCTGGCGTTCGTCCAGGCGGTGGCGCGGGCCGCCGAGGCCCAGCTGGCGCTGCTTGCGCCGCAACCGCCGGCCCCCCGCGACACCCTCGCCGCGCTCGGGCGGGACGAGGCGCTGCTGGTGCTCGGCGGCCGGCGGATCCCGCTGGGGCGGCGGCACAGCGAGATCCTGACGCTGCTCGCGCACCACCCCGAGGGGCTGTCCGGGGAGGAGCTGGCCTTCGCCCTGTACGAGGAGGAGTCGGTGGCGGCGGTGACGCTGCGGGCGGAGATGTCCCGGCTGCGCGCCCTGCTCGGCGCCGGGAACCTGCTCTCCCGCCCGTACCGCACCGCCGTCCCCCTGGAGGCCGATTTCACGGCCGTGACCCGGCACTTGGCGGCGGGGGCCGTCTCCGCCGCCCTCACCCGCTATCCGGGCCCGCTGCTGCCGGCCTCCTCGGCCCCGGGCGTCGTCCGGCTGCGGCGGCGGATCGAGGAGCAGGCGCGGGCCGCGGTGATCGCCCGGGCGGATCCGGGGCTGCTGGCCGACTGGGTGTGCAGCCCGTGGGGCGCGGAGGATCCCGAGGTGTGGCGGGCGCTGGCCGGAGCCCTGCCGTCGCAGGGCCGGCCGGCCGCGCTGGCCCGCGTACGCTCCCTCGACGAGGAGCTCGGCGGCGGGCGTGCAACGTACCCGCAACCTGCCCGCCCCTAGCGTCCTCGCCGAGTGCCGGCCGACGGCGGCCGGCGCCCGGCAAGGGGAGGACACCCATGGCCCGTTACGCGGCACCCGGCACCGAGGGCGCGCTGATGTCATACGCGTCCCGCTACGGCCACTTCATCGGCGGGGAGTACGTGGAGCCGGCCAGCGGCCGGTACTTCGAGAACCCCTCCCCCGTCACCGGCCGGCCCTTCACCGAGGTCGCGCGCGGCACGGCGGAGGACGTGGAGCGGGCCCTGGACGCCGCCCACGCGGCGGCCCCGGCCTGGGGCCGCACGTCCGTGACCGAGCGCTCCACGATCCTCCTGCGCATCGCGGACCGGATGGAGCAGCACCTGGAGGCCCTCGCCGTCGCGGAGACCTGGGAGAACGGCAAGCCCGTCCGCGAGACGCTCGCCGCCGACGTGCCGCTCGCCATCGACCAGTTCCGCTACTTCGCGGGGGCGCTGCGCGCCCAGGAGGGGGCGCTCAGCCAGCTCGACGACGACACGGTGGCGTACCACTTCCACGAGCCGCTGGGCGTGGTCGGCCAGATCATCCCGTGGAACTTCCCGATCCTGATGGCCGTGTGGAAGCTGGCCCCGGCGCTGGCGGCGGGCAACACGGTGGTCCTCAAGCCGGCGGAGCAGACCCCGGCCTCGGTGCACTACTGGCTGAGCCTGGTGGCCGACCTGCTGCCGCCGGGCGTCGTGAACGTCGTCAACGGCTTCGGCGAGGAGGCCGGCAAGCCCCTGGCGTCGAGCCCGCGCGTGGCGAAGGTCGCCTTCACCGGGGAGACCTCCACGGGCCGCCTGATCATGCAGTACGCGGCGGAGCACCTGAAGCCGGTGACGCTCGAGCTCGGCGGCAAGAGCCCGAACATCTTCTTCGACGACATCTGGGCGACGGACGACGACCTTCGCGACAAGGCCCTGGAGGGCTTCACGATGTTCGCCCTGAACCAGGGCGAGGTGTGCACGAGCCCGTCGCGCGCGCTCATCGAGCGCGGCCGGTACGGCGACTTCCTCGACGCGGCGGTGGCGCGCACCGAGCTCATCGTCCCGGGCCACCCCCTGGACACGGACACGATGATCGGCGCCCAGGCCTCGGAGGAGCAGCTGCGCAAGATCCTCTCGTACGTGGAGATCGGCCGGCGGGAGGGCGCGAAGGTCCTCACGGGCGGCGGCCGCATCGACCACGGCGGCGACCTGGCGGGCGGCTTCTACGTGGAGCCGACCATCTTCGAGGGCGACAACCGGATGCGGATCTTCCAGGAGGAGATCTTCGGCCCCGTCGTGTCGGTGACCTCCTTCCACGACTTCGACGACGCCATCCGCATAGCCAACGACACGGCCTACGGCCTGGGCGCGGGCGTCTGGAGCCGCGACATCAACACGGCCTACCGCGCGGGCCGCGCCATCCAGGCGGGCCGCGTCTGGACGAACTGCTACCACGCCTACCCCGCACACGCGGCGTTCGGCGGCTACAAGCAGTCGGGCATCGGCCGCGAGACCCACAAGATGATGCTGGAGCACTACCAGCAGACCAAAAACCTCCTAGTCAGCTACTCCCCCAAGAAGCTCGGATTCTTCTAGAGCGTGAAGTCGGGCTCCTGGAGGGGAGGTTCCCCCCCCCAGGAGCCCTTATCGATCAGACACTGATCGGCGCGGAATGACTACAATACGTAGCCGGAGGACTCGATCAGGCATTCCTCCCGGACCAGTCACGGACCAGATCCCGGCCAGCGCCCACCGGCTCCAGTGACCGTCGTCAGCAGTCATGGTTACGTCGGACACGACCGCGGCCGTCGCGCCGCGGCTTCACCTGCCTGCCCGTAGCACGCCGTCGATGACGTGGAGCAGTGGCGGACCGGCGGGCCACGGCAGCTCCCCGTGGGTGGCTGCGGTTGCCAGCCGGAGAGCGCCGAGGAGGGGGTCGCCCTCGGGGGTGTGGAGGCGGGCACCGGGGATGCGGGACGACAGCCGGTCGGACACAGCCTCGCGCAGGCCGTCCAGGTGGAAGAGGCGGCCGGTGAGGGCGATCCGGGGGGCGTCGAGGCCGGTCGCGGCCGCGGCTGCCGTGTCCGTGATCTCCTCGGCGGCGCGACCGAGGATGCCGGTCGCGACCGGGTCTCCTGCCCCGGAGGTCTCGGCGACGTCGGGCGCCAGGGAGGCGAGGAGCCCGGCCCGGTCGGGGCGCAGCTGGAGGGCAGCCGGGAGGCCGGGGACCGGGCCGAACCGGTCGAGTACGCGGGCCAGGAGCGCGGGGGATCCGCCCGCCCGGCCGTCGTGGGCGCGCAGGGCGGCGTCGACTGCGGCGCGGCCGATCCAGGCGCCGCCTCCGCAATCGCCGAGCAGGTGGCCCCAGCCGTCGGCGCGCCGCCACCCGGTGGTCAGGTCGGTGCCCAGTGCGATCACGCCCGTTCCGGCGGCGACCACCACGCCCGGCCGGGCACCGAGGGCGCCCGCGTAGGCGGCGACCGCGTCGGCGGCCAGCACCAGACGACGGGATCCCGCGTGCTCGGCGAGCGGGCCCGGCAGGCGGGCGGCGAGGTCCTGGCCGAGCGTCGCCATGCCGGTGGAACCGACGGCGAGGGTGTCCACGGTCGCTGTTCCGGTCTCGGCGAGCAGGCCGTCGAGGGCGGGGAGCAGGGTGCGCAGCAGGGCCTCGGCGTCGATGCCGCGCGGCCCGGTGCCGGTGGGCGTGGCGCGTTCGGCGGTGGCTTCGATCCGGGGGTGGCCGTGTTCGTCGATTCGGGCGAGGGCCATCCGAAGGCCGGTGCCGCCGATGTCCACCCCGGCCACCCGGGTTCCGTCACTCATGACTCGGCCTCCGGGGGCGTCCCTGAACGGCTACGTGGGCCCGGTGCAGCGCCTCGCCCGCTGCCAGGTCCTGGCGCTGGGCCAGCCTGACGTACAGGCAGTCGACCACGACGAGTTGGGCGATCCGGCTGACGGTGGCGCCGGTCCGGAAGGCGGTCTCCCGGCCGGCGAAGGTGAGGAGCAGTCGGGCGCTCTTTCCCAGCGGAGACAGGGGGTCACTGGTGAGGGCGGCGGTGGTGGCTCCGCGCCGGGCGGCCTCGGCGAGCGGGTCGATCACCTCGCCGGTGCGGCCGGAGTAGGAGATGCCGATGGCGACGTCCCCGGCGCGCAGGTGGGCGGCACCCATCAGTGAGCGGTGGACATCGGATCGGGCGGTGGCGGCGAGTCCGAGATGCTGGAGCTTGTACTCCAGGTCGGCTGCCACCACGGCGCCGGACCCCGCCGCGTAGATCTCGATCCGCCGGGCGGCCGCGATCCGGTCGACCAGCTCGTCGAGGACGCGCAGGTCGAGCTGTTCGGCGGTGTCCTGGGCGGCGCGTGCATCGAGGCGGGCGACCTTGGCGACCACGGTGGCGGTTTCGTCGTCGTCGGCGATGTCGTCTCCGGCTCCGATCCGCACCGCGAATTCCTCGCCGCCGGCCAGCTGCGCGGCGGCCAGCACCAGGCGCAGGTCGGGGTAGCCGCTCAGGCCGAGGGCGCGGCAGAAACGGGTGACGGAGGTATCGGACACTCCGGCGGCGGAGGCGAGGCGGCTGATGCTGAGCGTGGCGGTGCCCGCCGGGTCGGCGAGGACCAGATCGGCGATGGCGCGCTCGGCGGGTGAGAGGGAGGGCAGCCGTCCGCGTAGCTGCACGATCAGGGCCTGGGCGGTCGGCCGGTCCACGCGGGTTCCTCCTGGGCGCCGGGGGTCAGGGGTTGGGGGTTCGGAATGCGAGATTCGGAGATGTTGCTCTTCCACATCTCAAACTTGTCGTGCAAGAATCCTCCACATCGCTCAGGGGTGTCAACTCCACGGCGTGTCCGCAGTGTTCCGTCTGCCCGGTGAAGGAGGGCCAGCGAGGTGTACCACTCTGTCGCGCTGACCATCCGTGCCCACGTCGACCTCTGCCGCGTTGCAAGCGCGACCTGTCGATGCGTCACCTCTGCCCGCTGACACTGCCCCGGGCCGCGACGCGGCCCCCACCTCACCTCCGAGGAAGAACCCGTGACCGCCCCGGCTTCCCATGCGCCCGGACGGCCGCTGCGGGCCGCCTACGTATTCGACCGCACCCTGACCGCGCTCACCGAGAGCGAGCGCGATCGGATGCTCACCGAGTACGCGGCCTCCGGCCTCAACGCCCTGATCACCAAGGCCGAATCCGTCACCCCTGAGCTGGCCCGCGCCTGCCGCACGGCGGGCCTGAGTCTGCTCGGCAGCGTCGCCTGCTTCAGTGACCACGCACGCCCCGCCGCCGAGCAGCGCCCCAACCTGTACCCGGTCTCCGGCGACGGACGGCCATGGCAGCGCATGGAGTGGTACACGGGCCTCGTCCCGACCGATCAGGCGTACATCACCGAACTCGCCGACCGGTGCGGGTTGTTGGCAGTCTCCCCGTTGCTGGACGGGCTGGTGCTGGACTTCCTGCGATGGCCGCTGCACTGGGAGCTGGAGCTTCGCCCCGGCGCCGCACCGCGCCGCTCCTCGTACGATCCGCACACGCTGGACGACTTCACCCGGCGCACCGGCATCGCGCTGCCCAGCGGCTCGCCGTCGGCTAAGGCGGGGCACCTGCACGCCCACCACGAGGAGGCGTGGCACCGGTACCGCTGCGAAGTGATCACCGACGTGACGCGCAGGCTCACCGACGCGATTCGGTCCGCCCGGCCGGGGCTGTGGACCGGCCTCTTCCTGGTCCCCGCGGAGGATGGCGAGCAGCGCCGCCGCCTGGTCGGGCAGTGCGTCGCCGAGCTGGCGCCGCTCGTCGACGCCGTGCTGCCGATGTCTTACCACGCGATCCTGCACCGGGAGCCCGCGTTCGTGGGCCTGGTCGCCCGGTCTGTGCGTACCGACAGCGGTCCGACGGCCGTGGTGCCGATGGTACAGACGACCAACTCGCCCGTGCTCGCCCGAGGTGCCGACTGGGGGCCGGAGATCACCGTCACCGACCTCGTCGGGGCGGTGCGCTCCGCGCTGGACGCCTCCGGCGACGGCGGCCTGTGCCTGTTCCCCGGTGAGGGGTTGGACGGAACGGGACTGCCACTGCTCGCGGAACACCTGCGGACTGAGGACGGCCGGGAGCATCCTCCGCTGCCGCCGACCGAGCGGCGCAACCCCGCCACCGTCGGCATCGACCGGCTGCCCACGGACGAGCTGCTCCGTGCGATCAACGCGGAGGACGCGCGGGTCCCCGCCGCCGTCGCCCGCGCTCTGCCCACGCTCGCCCTCGCCGTGGACGCGGCCGTGGCGGCGCTCAGGGCGGGCGGCCGAGTCCACTACGTCGGCGCCGGCTCCTCCGGCCGCTACGCCGTTCTCGACGCCGCCGAGCTCGCCCCCACCTACGGGTTGGAACCGGGCAGGATCGTGGCCCATCTGGCCGGCGGGCCGACCGCGCTGGCCCACGCCGCGGAGAACGCCGAGGACGACGAGGCCGCCGGACGCCGGGCGCTGGCCCAGGTCACCGCCCGGGACGTCGTGCTCGGCCTGGCCGCCAGCGGGCGCACCCCGTACGTGGCCGGGGCACTGGCCGCCGCCCGCGCCGCCGCGGCCACCACGGTCCTGGTCAGCTGCAACCCCGACGCGCCGCTCGCACGTACCGCCGACCTGCACGTCTGCACCGACACCGGGCCGGAGGCCATCACCGGCTCGACCCGGATGAAGGCTGGCAGCGCACAGAAGCTGGTGCTGCACAGCTTCTCCACCGCCGTCATGGTCCGGCTCGGGCGGACCTGGTCCAACCTGATGACGGATCTGGCGGCGACCAACGCCAAGCTGGCCGGCCGCAAGCTCACCCTGCTCGCCCAGGCGACCGGCGCGGATCCCGGGACCTGCCGTGCCGTACTGCAAGAAGCCGGGGGCGAGCTCAAGACCGCCCTGGTGGTGCTGCTGACGGGGGCCGATACGCAGGAGGCACGCGCCGCGCTGGCGGTACACGGCGAGGTGGCACGGGCGGCCGTGGCCGCGCTGACGGTCCGATGTCCCGGGGACTCCGCACCCGCGACCTGAGTCGGCCACCGACCGGACGAGCCCGCGCCGCACCCACGGTCCCGCATGCCCGGCGGGACCCCGCCAGAGAGGCTTCACCATGTCCCTACCCCCGCACGCCCTGCGCCGGCACGCCCCCGGCACCCGCCCGCTGCTGGCCGGCCTCCTCGTCACCCTGCTGCTGATCGCGACGAGCGCACTGACCGCTCCCGCGCCTGCCCTCGCGGCCTCCACGGGAGTCAACTCCGCTCCCGCCGTCACCCCGGCCCTGCGCCAGTGGACCGGCGGCGCCGGGCAGTTCACGTTCACGGAGACGTCCCGGATCGTGCTGGACCCCGCCACCGCGGACCTCTCCACCAGCGGCGCTACCTCGGAGCGCCTGTCGACCCGTACGCTGGCGCAGGTCGCCGACCGGTTCGCGGCCGACCTGGCCGCGGTCACGGGGCGCACCCCGCCGGTGGCCCGCACCTCCGCACCCGTCGCGGGCGACGTCGTACTCGCCGTGGCGGCCGACGCCGGGCTCGGCACCGAAGGCTACGCCCTGACCGCCACGGACACCCGGGTCACCCTCAGCGCCCCCACGTCCTCCGGCGTGTTCTACGGAACCCGCACCCTGCTGCAGATGCTGCGCCTGGGACCCGGCATCCCCCAGGGCGCCGCCCGTGACTGGCCCGGGGTGGCCTACCGGGCCGAGCACTTCGACGTCAGCCGCCGTTACATGGCACCCGCCGACATCGAGGACGAGATCCGCCGGGCCTCCTGGCACAAGGTCAACACCATCCAGCTGATGTTCAACCAAGCCAACGCCTTCCGGTTGCACAGCCCCGCCTATGCCGCGCTCGCCCCGACCGATCCGGCCCAGCGCTACAGCCAGGCCGACATCGCCCGGATCGAGGAGGTGGCCGCCCAGTACCACGTGGTGATCGTGCCTGAGATCCAGGGACCGACCAAGGCCCAGCCGTACGCGGCCTTCGGCGGCACCGACCGGTCGCTCGCCGCCCGTTGCGGGGATCCCGGCACCCTGGACTTCACCGACCCGGCGGCGACCGCCTGGATGCAGGGCATGCTGGGCGAGTTCATCGGCTGGTTCCAGGGCCCCTACGTCCACCTCGGCAACGACGAGGTACCTGCCGCCCTGGCCGACTGCCCCTACATCAAGTCCAAGTTGACCGCTGCCGCGCCCACCATGGCCGACCTCCAGGAACAGTTCATCACGGCCGAGCGGTCCACCGTACGGGCCCACGGCAAGCGCGCCGTGATCTGGGTCAACGGCACCGCCATCCGGCCCGCCACCGACGTCCTGATCATGAATTTCGGCAGTACCGCCGTCTCCGCCACGATGCGTTCGCTCGGCTACGACGTGGTCGACTCCGCCTACCGCACCGGCCCGTACACCCGCTTCTACATCTCCCCGGCCGACTACGAGAGCAAGGTCGTGCCGCGCGGCGACATATACGACTGGACCCCGGTCTCCGATCCGCGCAACGCCGGCCAGGTCCTCGCCGCCTGGGGTGACGACCTGTACTTCAGTCAGACGGACTACTACCTCGACCAGTTCGACGGCCGCCGCGCCGAACTCGGCGAGCGCACCTGGAACCCCGACCCCGCCGCACGCAGCTACGCGGCCTTCACCCAGGACCTCCGGGCCATCGGGGACGAGCCCGCCACCTCGCCCCGCACCCCGCCGGCGCCGACCACCGACGGCGCACCCGTCCACACGTGGACCTTCGACAGCCCGTACACACCGAGCGCCGCGACCCACTACCCCGGCGACTGGAAGCTCACGCTGCCCGACACCACCGGCACCCTCCACGCCAACGGCTCGCTCTACCCGCCCCAGTACCCTGCCACCGGACACAACGGCAACGGCCTCGGCTTCACATCCGGCAGCGGCCAGACGCTCAGCATCGGCGGCCGGGCCGTCCAGGGGCCCTGGACGCTCTCCCTTTGGGCCAAGCGCACCGGCGACGCCACCGACACCGTGCTGCTGCGCGACACCGACACCGCCATCAAGGTCGAGCAGACGGGCAGCGACCACCGGCTGGGCCTCACCGCGTACGGCATCGGCGACTACACCTTCGACTACTCACTGCCGCTGGGGCAGTGGACCCACCTGACCCTCGTCTCCACCGGCAGCGGCACCACCCTCTACGCCAACGGCGCCCCTGCCGCCGCCCTCCCGCAGACCATCGCGCTCCCCCTCGGCGGCTTCGGCGGCAAGCGCCCGTTCACCGGCGTCATCGACGAGGTCCAGTTGTACCGCCAGGCCCTGACCGCCGCCGAGGTCGCCGAGCGCTACGCCCAGGCCACCGGCGGCGCCAACCTCGCCCTGAAACGGCCCGTCACCGCATCCAGCACCTACCGCGCCGGGGTCGAACCCGCCTACGCCGTCGACGGATCCGGTACGACCCGGTGGTCGAGCAACCGCACCGACCCCCAGTGGCTCCAGGTCGACCTGGGCGCCCCGACGGCCATCGGCCGCGTTCGGATCGAGTGGGAAGCCGCCTACGGCAAGGCCTACCAGATCCAGGTCTCCGACGACGCAGTCCACTGGACCACCGTGTACGCGACCACCACCGCCGACGGCGGGACGGACGAGATCACCGGACTGGGCGCCCACGGACGCCACGTCCGCCTCTACGGCACCGCCCGGGGTACCCAGTACGGCTACTCCGTCTGGGAGTTCCAGGTCCACGCAGCCTGATCTTTCCTCTGCCCGAACCTCACCGAACCAGGAGCCCCCCCTTGTCCACCTTCCCCGCCGTACGCCGCTTCGCGCCCGTATTCGTTGCCGCCGTCCTCTCCCTCACCGGGTGCTCCACCACCACTGGGCAGGCCGGGAGCGGTGTTGCGCCCGCCCCGAAGGAGGCGCTGCCCGCCACCGTCCCGAACGGCACCGAACTGCGGATCGGCGACCAGAACGCCCAGTTGGAGGTGCTCCTCAGATCCTCCGGCCAGGACCAGGACGCTCCGTACGAGCTCGGCTACAACGCCTTCCAGGGCGGGCCCGCCATCCTGGAAGCATTCCGCGGCGGCTCCCTCGACGTCGGCATCGTCTCCGAGACGCCGGCCATCTTCGCCCAGGCAGCCCGCCAGGACGTCAAGATCGTCGGCGTGGCACAGACCAGCCGCAGCGCCGTCCACCTGGTCACCGCGCCCGGCACCACGGCGCAGACCGTCGCCGAGCTCAAGGGCAAGAAGATCGCGTACACCGAGGGCACCACCTTCCAGCCCGCCGTGCTGAACGCCCTGAAGAGGGGCGGCCTCAAGACCACCGACGTCACCCTGGTCAACCTCCAGGTCCTGGACATCCCCGCCGCCCTGCAGAGCGGCCAGGTCGACGCGGCGGCCCTCACCGAGCCGCTCGCCTCCAAGTACCTGCTCCCCAACGCCGAGAAGGGCGCCCACGAGATCACCGACGACAAGGACCTGACCAGCGGGCTGCTGTTGCTCATCACCCCGGGCAAGACGCTCCAGGACCCGGCGAAGGCCGCCGCCCTGCGTGACTTCTCCGCCCGCTGGACGAAGGCGCTCGGTTGGCAGAACACCCACAAGGACCAGTGGGTGCAGGACTACTACGTCAAGAAGCAGAACATCCCCACCGACACGGGTGGGCGGATCTTCGCGAACACCGGAACGGCGGCGTTCCCCGCCTACGCCGAAGCCGTCGCCGCCCACCAGGCCATCGCCGACCTGCTCTCCGAAGCGGGCGCGATCCCCGGAAAGCTCGATGTCACCGGCGAGTTCGACCGCCGCTTCGAGGAGGTCCAGCGGCAGGCGCGTACCACGTCCGGCTGACCCCCGTACGACCGCACCAGGAAAGACACCCTCCATGACCACCGCTCAGCTACACCGCACACGTGCGGTCGGCCACCGCCCACCCCGTCTGCCCTTCGCGCGCGCAGCCGGACCGCTGCTCCTGCTCACCGCCTGGTGGACCTCGTCGGGCACCGGTCTGCTGGATCCGCAGACCCTCGCCTCCCCCACCGACGTCCTGCGCACCGCCCTCGATCTGCTCGGCACCAGCGAACTCCAGCGCCACCTGCTGATCTCCCTGCAACGCGCCGCCCTCGGCCTCGCCTTCGGCGTGGCCACCGGTCTGGCGCTGGCCCTGACAGCCGGCCTCTCCCGCCTCGGCGAGGCCCTCTTCGACGGCACCGTCCAGCTCGTCCGGTCCCTGCCGATCCTGGCCCTCGTCCCGCTGGCCATCCTCTGGTTCGGCATCGGCGAGGAGGTCAAGGTCATCCTGGTGGCGCTGGGCACCCTGGTCCCCGTCTACCTCAACACCCATGCCGCCCTCACCGGCCTCGATGTCCGCCACGCCGAACTGGCCCAGACCCTGGACCTGTCCCGCGGGCAGTTCCTCCGCCGCATCGCCCTGCCGGGGGCGGCCCCGGGCTTCTTCACCGGTCTGCGGATGTCGGTCACCATCTCCTGGCTCGTGCTGGTGGTGAGCGAGCAGATCAACGCCTCCAGCGGCATCGGATACCTGATGACCCAGGCCCGTACCTTCGGCCGCACCGACGTGATCGTGGTCGGCCTGGTCGTCTACGGGCTGCTCGGCCTGCTCTCCGACACCCTGGTCCGCCTGCTCGAAAGGAAGGCCCTCGCATGGCGCCGCACCCTGTCCTGACCGCCGCCGCGACCGCCACTGCCCCGGCGGCACGCATACGCTCGCTCACCCGCACGTTCGCCGGACGAACCGTGCTGGACGGCATCGACCTCGACCTCGCCCCCGGGGAGTTCACCGCCCTGCTCGGACACAGCGGATCGGGCAAGTCCACCCTGCTGCGCGCCGTCGCCCGGCTCGATCACGACGCGGAGGGCAGTGGCACCATCGATGTACCCGCCCGACGATCGGTCGCCTTCCAGGACGCCCGGCTGCTGCCCTGGGCCCGGGTCCTCGACAACGTGATCCTCGGGCTGACCACCGCCGACGCCCGTGAACAGGGCCGCAGGGCGCTCGCCGAGGTGGGCCTGGCCGACCACGAGCGCGCCTGGCCCGGCACCCTCTCGGGCGGCGAGGCCCAACGTGCGGCACTCGCCCGGGCACTCGTACGCGAACCGCAACTCATCTTGTTCGACGAGCCGTTCGGTGCACTGGACGCCCTCACCAGGCTGCGCATGCACGCCTTGCTGCGTCGGCTCTGCGAACGTCACCGGCCCGCCGTCCTACTGGTCACCCATGACATCGACGAGGCACTCGCCCTCGCCGACCGCGTGCTCGTCCTCGACCACGGCCGCATCAGCCACGACCTCCGGCCCGGCCTTCCCGCCCAGCCCGACCCCTCCCATCCCCGGGCAGCCGAACTACGCGCCCGGCTCCTCAGCGCCCTGGGAGTGACGGAGCACGGCGGGACCTGAACACGGCCGCCGCCCCGACCAGGACCAAGATCCGGACCATTCACGGACCAGTCCCGGCGGATGGACCGGGGCCGACGCAGGTCAGGTGTTCAGGAGGCGGTTGAAGAACGACCGGTAGTGCTGGAGCGCCAGCCGCAGGTCTTCGGTCGCAACCTGTTCACCCTGGCCCCACTGCTCCTCCAGCCCCTGCTTGTGGGCGGAGAACGAACGGGCAAGGGTCTGCATCACCTCGGCGACCAGGGCGTCCGCCGACCTGACCGCCTCTTGCGGGTCGTCCACGAACCGGCCCTGTATCTCGCTCCACGCCTTGTGGTACTCCGCGGTGTCCTCGGCACCCAGCAGTGGATCATCGACGCCGGCCTGCGATCCGCGGTCCGTCGGGGGCCCGTCCCCGCTGTCGCGGGCGTCGCGCCCCTCGGCAGCCGCGTCCGTGGTGGCTTCCCCCGGGTACACGGGCGGCGTCCGCCCGTCGGCCGACGCGCCACCGGATTCGGCGTCCGCACCGGTGTCCGTTCCGGCCTCCGAAGCCGACATCGGATGGGCGATGTCCTCCGTCGTGATGCCGGCGTCCCCGATTCGTTCGTTACTGCTTGCGTGGTTCTGCATGTCAACGGCTCCTCTGGTCGGTCAGGAGGTCGTCGAACAGGGCGCGGTAGTGCACCATCGCCCCGCGGAGTTCCTCGGTTGTCGTCTGGTGACCGGCGCTGCGCACCTTGACGTCGTGGGCGGCCCGGTAGTGCTCCAGGGTTCGGCCGTGCTCGACCGAAAGGTCACGGAGCTGACCGCGGTAGTCGTCTGTGGGGTAGCCCCGCTCGCTCATGAGCCGCGACACCAGTGCGTCGGCCTCCTCGACAGAGCCTTCCGGTCGGTCCACGAAATGCTCTTGGACGCTGTTCCATTCGACGGCGTACCGGTCTCGCCGTTCAGGCGGCAGCTCCTTGATCTCAAGCTTGTCGTGGCGTTCCTCGCGGGCCCGCAGCTCGCGTTCGGCGGCCATTCGACCGCCCTCCGCCTCGACCGTGCGGTTGTACTCGGGTCCGAACTTGTCCTGCAGACGCCGCCGACGGGCAGCCATCCACAGTCCGGCCGCGATCGCGATCACGACGACGGCTGCGATGGCAATGATGACTATGAGCGTGGTGGTTGACATGGTTGGCCTCCATCCTGGGGCCTCATCCGAATTCATTCATGCGGCTGTCCCTGTCCCTGCAGGATCAGCTATGGAGTCTCCAGCCCGGGTCCGACGCCTCGACGCCTCAGGGCGCCGATGGGAACGCTGTGGGCGTGGTTGCCCGTCCTCCGGTCAGGTTCTTCGCCGGGCCGTCAGTCCGGCGGTTCCGGCACAGGCGGCCGTTCCGTGGGAGATGGCGGCTCGGCAGGTGGGTCGGCCGGGGGCGGCTTGCCCCCGGGGCCGGCGGGGCGCGGATCGCGGGGTACCGGATCCGGTCCTTCCGGAGTGGGCCCGGGGCCTTCAGGTTCCGGGCCGGTGGACCGTTCCATGCAGATCACCTCGTTGTGCCCGGCATTCTCGTTCGCCGTGCGCCTACCCGACGGGTCACGGCTCAAGCAGGGTGGTCGGCGGCGAAGGGGCTGGTGTCGAGGTGTGCGAGCAGGTCGGCGGGGTGACGGTAGACGGCTCGGGCCCCGGCCTCCTCAAGGTCGCGCTGTGGGATACCGCCGCAGAGCAGTCCCACGCACGCGACGTCGGCGCGGGAGGCCGCCTGCATGTCCCAGACGGTGTCACCAACGAGTACGGAGCCGCGCGCGGGTGCGTCGACGAGGCCGAGGGCGTGGTGCACCGGATCAGGAGCGGGCTTGCCCTCGTCCACGTCATCGGAGCTCGCCGTCGCGGCGATGGCGTCGTCGGCATCTACGGCCCGTCTGAGAGCATCGAGCTCGGCGTCCTTCGCCGAGGTGACGAGGACGACCCGCCAACCCCGTCGGTCGAGCTCGCGCAGCAGGTCGGCTGCCGAGTCCAGCGGGGGCAGCCGGTCGAAGTAGGTGCCGTAAAGGGTGGTGTGGGCGGCGCTGAGCCCATCGTCCTCGCTCGTGTCCCGGTCCTCACCTAGCAGGTGCGCGAGCAGGTCCTGGCCGGGGAGTCCGATCGCACGGTGGATGTCGTGCATCGCGACGTCGTGGCCCGCCTCCCGCAAGGCCTCCCACCAGCAGACGACATGGAGATGATTGGTGTCGGCGAGGGTACCGTCGACATCAAACAGAGCGGCACGGTTCATGTCCGCCTCCTACACGGCTCGGTAACTCGCGCCTGCGTTCGGCCGTTCTCACAGCTCTCCCAGGGCCGGCAGCAGCTTCGTGGCGGACCGGTCCAGGAACGGTTCCTGTTGGTAGCCGCCGATCTGGACCAGGGCGATCTCTGTGAATCCGGCGTCGGCGTAGGGGCGTACCGCGTCGACGAAGGCGTCCACGTCGTTGCCGCAGGGGATGGCAGCCGCGACGTCCTCGGGCCTGGTGTACTGCGAGGCCTCATCGAACCCGCGGGGCCGGGGAGTTCCGCGTTGACCTTCCAGCCGCCCAGCGCCCAGCGGAACTGGTCGTGCGCCCAAGCCACCGCTGCATCACGGTCGGGGTCGTAGGAGACCGGGAGCTGGCCAACCCGTGGTGCGCCGGAGCCTCCGTACGCGCCGAACGCGGTCACCAGTTCTGTCCTGGGCTCGGTGGCGATGACCAGGTCGCCGTAGTGGCCCGCGATCTCGCAGGAGCGGTCTCCGGAGACGGCGATGCCGGTCGGGGGTGGTTCGTCGGGGAGGTCCCAGAGTCTGGCGTTCTCGACGTCGAAGGGCCGCGGCGAGCAGCCGGGTGTCCGCCTGCGGCCGGTAAACACCGGGCAGAGCGATCAGGCCGGCCGGCAGCGTGCTCCCGGCCAGAGCCGAACAGGACATGGCGCACCTCCTTGACCGACCGACACGCTCGCTATGACGGATCACGGGGCCGTCAGACCGCTGAGGCTTTGCGCCTGCCCCTCCGACTGATCACCATCCGGAAGTCCGTCGACCTTAGGAGGATCAGACGAAACTCCGATTCGGGCGCCCGCCGCATTCATTACTTGAAAATTCCAGTTACCCATGCACTGGCAACAAGGGTGACCGTGCGAGCGGTCTTGCAACTGCGGTCTCAGCCGTCTTCCGAGTCCGCCTGCCGGGCGCCATCCGGGCGATTCTGCTCTTCACGGCCAATACCGGGACGCTGCCGCCTGGCACGGTGGCCCCCAGCATCCGCATCGTCCTCCACCCTGCTCGAAGGCCGGACGGCGGCATCGTCCGTCTGCCGGCGGACCTCACGGCCCCCGCTCTCGCCCACGGCCTCGGCCGACGCCGTCGGCGGGTAGCGTCTGGACCTCTCTCGGCCTGTCATCGCGCCTCCTATGTGGTGTCTGTCCTCAGCCGCCTACCCCGCCTCATCGCCCCCACGTCTTCCACCCGTGAACGCCACTGGGCGCGGTGCTGGTCGGTGCTTGCCGTCCAGCGGAGGCCTCGCGCACTGGGCAGGGCCCTCCGCCGCGCACGCCACGCCGACGGTGACGAAGCCGCCTAGGCTGGAAGAAGCGTCACAGTGAATCGGAGGGCCTCATGATCGTCCTCGGCGTAATTCTGCTTGTCGTCGGCTTCGTTACGGGAATCAGCATCCTGTGGACCATCGGCATCATCCTCGTCATTATCGGAGTCATTCTCTGGATCCTCGGCGCCCTCGGACATTCCGTCGGCGGACGCAAGCACTACTGGTAATAGACCGGCCACCACGGGGGTTTCTCCACACCCACAGGAAAGGCAGGCAGGAAAATCATGGCCAAGCAGCCAGAGTCATCCCAACCCAGGCACGGTGAGGGCCCCAGTCGACACAAGGGCACCAAACAGCACGGCTGGTCTCCCGATGTCGACGAGACCCGTCAGCAGGACAACCCGAGCGCCCACCGCTCCTTCCACCCCGACCAGTACGCCCCCGCCAAAGGCCCCGGGCGCGAGGTTTCCAAAGAGGAAGCCGGGAACCCGCACGGCCGGCCCGTGAAGAGCAGCGGGCGCCGCGGCGAGGACCAGAGCAAGGCCGGCCGCGACGAGAAGGGCATGCATGACACCGGTCCCCGAGGCCGCTCCCAGCGTCCCAGCGGAACCAAGGATGCGTCCGCTTCCACCGGCATCGACCCCCAGGACCCGCCCGGCACACGCAGCGCCGGCTGACCCCCGCATCTGCACCCGTTCTGCACGCCCTCTAGGGCGGCCTGCTCCCCGCGCAAACGTGTGACGGCTTCGCAAGGAGCAGGAGTCCTGGTCGCCACGGCAGGTGGACAAAGGTGCACCGCCAGCAGCGCCCCTCCATCAAACAACAAGAACTCGCGGCCACATGGCAGCCGTACCGCAAGCCCCACCTCGGCCCACCCGTCCGGCGCATCCCCTGCACGACTACGGCTGCCCCGCTCTCTCGGTTCCGGCAGAAGGACTTGACCCATGGCTGTTCGACACCAGTTGATCCGGCGTCCCCCTCAGGCGGTGTGGGCGGTCCTCGCGGATCCGGACGCGTACGGGGAGTGGGTGGTGGGGCCCTCCGAGTCCGCGCCCCTTGATGGCGCCTGGCCCGCGGTCGGTGCGCGGCTCCGCTACACCGTCCGCCTGGGCCCCTGGTCGCTCGACGGCGTCACCACCGTCCGGCACACCGAGCCGGGCCGGGAGCTGGAACTGGAAGCCTCTTTCAAGTCCCTCGGCACGGCGCGGATCTTCCTCCAGCTGCGTC
Organism: Streptomyces racemochromogenes; assembly: GCF_039535215.1. Lineage (GTDB taxonomy): Bacteria > Actinomycetota > Actinomycetes > Streptomycetales > Streptomycetaceae > Streptomyces > Streptomyces racemochromogenes. The sequence goes on along the minus strand of NZ_BAAAWT010000001.1, from coordinate 6,266,503 downwards.
CGTGGGGCGAGGAGACCCTCGTCGTCTGCGACGAGCACCCCCTGCGCGGCATCGGCGGCACCCTCCACAACCCCGCCACCGAAGCGCTGCTCCAGCTCCGTCACCGCGGCATGCTGCCCCGTCTGGCCAAGGTGGTGGAACGGCGGCAGGGCGAGGTGCTCCATGCCTGACGCGGTCGTGATCGGCGCGGGTCCCAACGGGCTGGTGGCCGCGAACCTGCTCGCGGACGCCGGCTGGAGCGTGGAGGTCCTGGAAGCGCAGGAGGAGCCCGGCGGAGCGGTACGCAGCGACCGGGGTGTCCATCCGGATTACGTCTCGGACCTCTTCAGCGCGTTCTACCCGCTCGCCGCCGCCTCTCCGCTCCTCGCCCGCCTCGACCTCGCCGCCGAGGGCCTGCGCTGGAGCCACGCTCCCCGCGTACTGGCACACCCCCTGCTGGACGGCAGGTGCGCGGTGCTCGAACGCCGCGTGGAGGAGACCTCCGCCGGGCTGGAGGCGTTCGCGCCGGCCGACGGGGACGCCTGGCGGAACATGTACAAGACATGGAGCCGTGTGGGGCCCGATCTCGTACAGGCCCTGTTCACCCCCTTCCCCCCGGTCCGCGCCGGCCTCCGCCTGGCCGGGAAGCTCCGAGCCGCAGGCGGACTCCGGCTGGCCCGGAACCTGGCTCTGCCCGTACGCCGCCTGGGCGAGGAGGAGTTCGCGGGCGCGGGCGGCCGGCTCCTGCTGGCCGGCAATGCCCTGCACGCCGACCTGTCCCCCGAAGCCGCGGGCAGCGGCGGGTTCGGCTGGATGATGTCGATGCTCGGCCAGAGCCACGGCTTCCCGGTCCCCGTCGGAGGGGCCGGCGCCCTGACCGCAGCGCTCGTCAGCCGTCTCAGGCGCCGCGGAGGCACCCTGCGCTGCGGGGAACGCGTCGCCAGCGTCGTCATACGGAACTGCACGGCCGTCGGGGTCAGGACCGAGGCCGGGGAGACCATTGGCGCGCGTCGGGCTGTGCTGGCCGACACCTCGGCACCGGCCCTGTACCGGGACCTCGTCGGGGAGGAGCACCTCCCGTCCCGTCTCCTGCGGGACCTGGAGCGCTTCCAGTGGGACTTCGCGACCTTCAAGGTCGACTGGGCCCTGACCGGACCGGTGCCGTGGACGGCACCGCAGACCGCCGGGGCCGGCACCGTCCACGTCGCCGACGGCATCGACGGCCTGACCCGATTCGCCTCACAGATCGCCATGGGACACGTCCCCGACGAACCCTTCGCCCTCTTCGGGCAGATGACCACAGCGGATCCCAGCCGCTCGCCGGCCGGCACCGAATCCGCATGGGCCTACACCCACCTCCCCCAGCACATCACCCGCGACGCAGGCCCCGACCACATCACGGGCCGGTGGGACGCCCATGAGCAGGCGGCCATGGCGGACCGCATCGAAGCGCAGGTGGAGCGGTTCGCTCCCGGATTCCGTGCCGGCATCCTCGCCCGCCGCCTCCTGGCCCCCACCACCCTCCAGACCATGAACGAGAACCTCCACAACGGCGCCATCAACAACGGCACCACCGCCCTGCACCAACAGGCGATCTTCCGCCCCACCCCCGGCACCGGCCGCCCCGAGACCCCCGTCAAGGACCTCTACCTCGCCTCCGCAGCCGCCCACCCCGGCGGAGGAGTCCACGGAGCACCCGGTGCGAACGCAGCCCGGGCAGCGCTCCGGACCCGGGGATTGCGCTCCCTCTTCCACGGCGCCCAACGCATCTGACGACGAGTCCCGGCTGGTGTCCCCAGCCCCCGCACCCAGGTGTCAGCGCAGCGCACCTCGTGCGGCACACGCAGACCCTAGGTGTCGCCGTGCCCGCTTGACGCTTCCCTATCCGGGTAGGCGCCAGCCGTGTCCGGTGGGTTGTCCGGGCACCGACGCAAGGAGCAGTCCATGATTCTCATCTTGGGATTGATCATTCTGATCGCCGCAGCGAGCATCGGCGTCGTCGGCGTGTTCGGCAACATGGGAGCCGAACACGCTCTCGGCACCGGCGGCGATTTCTCCATTTTCGGCTACCACGTCATGGGCTCCACAGGAAGCGTGTTCCTGGCAGGAATCGTCGTGGGCGGCGCCGCCCTGCTAGGCCTGGCCCTGGTCATGCTCGGAGTCCGTCGCTCCGCGCGGGCCCGACGCGGAGTCCGCATGTCACGCCGCGAGGCCGCTGTCGTCGACCGGGAACGCGACGACCTGATCAACCAACGCGACATCGCCCGCGCCGAGACCGACGGCCCGGTGAGCGACTCCCCCGGCAGCCGCCGCCACTGGTTCGGTCACCGCACCGCGACGCGCTGAACGCACCGGCTCTTCGAGCGCAGCGTGTACCCACGATCGGAACAGGCTTAGCCGATACGGCCGTTCTTGAGGTGCCTGAGGCGGGCAAGGGAGAAGGGGTTGCGCCAGGGCGCGACGGCCATCAACCGGTCGGGCGGCAATGGATGGCAGGCCGGGGAATCCGCAGAGGGAGACACCAGAAATGGCCCAGAAGAAGGCGACGACTGCAGCCGGCCAAGAAGACCACGACAGCAAGGTCCGGAAAGCAGGCGAAACCCGACACCGCCCCCGGCAGGCCCGCACCGAAGCCTCTGAAGGTGACCGAGGCCACCGAGCCGCGCGAGCCCCTGCCGCCCGAACAGGACCAGGCCGGCCCGGACACGCTCAGCCCCACGGGACAGCCCACCGGCGCACCCCAGGCCGCCGTGGCCCAGGGCGGCGCCTACCTGACCACTGCTCAGGGGGGCCCGGCTCTACGACAGTGACCATTCGCTGAAGGCCGGCCCACGGGGGCCTGTGCTCCTGCAGGACCACCACCTGCGGGAGAAGATCACCCACTTCGATCACGAACGGATTCCAGAGCGGGTGGTGCACGCGCGGGGTGCCGCCGCCCACGGGGTCTTCCAGAGTTACGGCACGGCGGGCAAGGTCACCAAGGCGGCGTTCCTGGCGAAGGGAGTGGAGACGCCGGTGTTCGTCCCTTCTTCATCCAGGACGCGATCAAGTTCCCCGACGTCATCCACGCCGGAAAGCCCCACCCGGACCGGGAGATCCCGCAGGCCCAGAGCGCCCACGACACCTTCTGGGACTTCGTGCCCCTGCACACCGAGGCCACCCACCACACCCTTTGGAACATGTCCGACCGTGCCATCCCCCGGTCCTTCCGGATGATGGAGGGATTCGGCATCCACACCTTCCGCCTGGTCAACGCCAAGGGTGCCACGACCCTGGTGAAGTTCCACTGGAAGCCGAAGCTCGGCGTCCACTCGCTGGTCTGGGAGGAAGCGCAGATCACCAGCGGAACGGACCCCGACTTCCACCGCAGGGATCTCGCCGACGCGATCGAGGCCGGCGCGTACCCGCGGTGGGAACTGGGCATCCAGACCTTCCCCGACACCCCGGAACAGACCTTCGAGGGAATCGACCTCCTCGACCCCGCCAAGATCGTCCCGGAGGAGCTCGCACCCGTGCGGCCCGTCGGCGTGATGACGCTGAACGCCAACCCGGCCAGGCGAGGGCGGTCTTCGGTGTCAGGGTCAAACGTGCGGAGAACAGGGAAGCGGTAGTAGTCATGATCGCGGACTCGTTCCCGGACCGCCCTGCCGGGCGGCGCTTTGTCTTGATCGCCGGAAACGACGTCCGCGTGGGTGTGGGTGCACGAGCTACTCCCGGTGATCCCAGCTTACTCCGCGGCGGGGTCGGACGAGAGGCTTCGAAAGTCGGCCTGGGCGGCGACGCCTGGGGACGAGGTGCCCACGCGCTCCGTCATCCGCGCCACTCGACGAGGACGAGGGTGGCGTCGTCCGAGGTGACTTCGCCGCGTGCCCGCTTGAGGGTGTGAGACAGGTCCCGGGCCACCGTGCGGATCCCGTGGTCGGCCTGCTCCAGTTGGTTCACCCAGTCGATCAGCTGCTTCTCGCCGAACTGCTCCTGCCCGCTTTTGTGTTCTTCGATCAGGCCGTCGGTGAAGCAGAGGACGCGGTCGCCTGGCTCCAACGCCACCGCGCTGACCTGTGGCTGAGCCCCTCCGAAGCCGACGGGGAGGGTCGTGGGGCTGTCCAGACGGCGTACGACGCGGTGCGCGCGGATCAGCATGGCGCGGGATGCCCCGCGTTGACCCACTGGAGGCGCCCCGTGTCCGTGTCCAGCCGCATCATCTGGGCGGTCACGAAGTGGTCCGGGTCGAACTGCTCCGCGACCGCCCGGTCCATGAAGAGGTAGATCTCCGACAGTTCGATGCTGATCCGGCGGGCGTGACGGTACGCGCCGATGGCTACCGTGGCCATCGTGGCCGCGTCCAGGCCGTGCCCCATGGCGTCGACCATGGCGAGATGGAGGACGTCACCGTTCAGGGCGTAGTCGAAGCTGTCTCCCGCCACGGCGTAGGCGGGCTCCAGGACTCCGGCGACCGCGACGTGCGGCATCACCATCGACAGCGGGGGCAGCAGGGACCACTGGATCTCCGCGGCCACGCTCATCGGTTCTCTGCGGCGGGTCCGGAAGAAGAGGTCCGTGTAGCCGTTCTTGGTCTGCAGCAGGTCGGCCGCCAGGCCCGCGATCCTGCGCAGGAGGCGGCGGGTGTCGTCGTCGACCACGTCCAGGGTGGCCGCGAGGACCCCCACTTGGTCGCCGCCGTCCAGCAGGGGCAGGTGGACCCGTATGCCGTCGGGCGTCAGGACTTCGACGGGGCGTGACTCCAGGAAGCACCGGCCGGCTTCGGACCGGTCGATGGGCTGCGGGTCACCGGCGGGCAGGGGGACCAACTGTTGCTGTCCGTAGTCCTGGAGCAGGATCTCTGTTGCGCGGCCCCCCATCCGGGCCACCGTCTCGGCGACGAGCGGGCCGACCAGATGGGGCGGCAGCTCGTGCGCCCCGTCCAGGAGCAGCCCGAGCAGCTCCTCCCCGAAGCTCTCCGAGCGATCCGGGTCCGCGCGGCCTCCGACGGTCATCCTGTTGCCTCCAACCGGGCGGCGGGCGGGCGTCCGGGCTGCACGGGCGGCGTGGCTTCCAGGATGCTCCCCGGCGACCGGGCACGCCACACGGCTTTCGTGCCCGGCGGCCTTCACGACCCGGATCCCCGGCGGGCCGGTTCACGCAGGGCTTGCGCGGCCGGGTTTCGTCGCGCGTCGGCGGAGGCTGACCGGTTGCAACCAGGTGTTTCCGGCCCGCGGTGGTGAGGAGGGAGCCGCCTGGCGACAAACCACCCCGTCGCTGACCTGGGGCTTCCTCACGGAGCGGAGGACAGCAGCCGCGGCGGGGTCTGCCCCCGTGAGGTGCCGCTGTGCCGTCCGGTGCCGCCGGCCTGAAGGCCGACGGGCGCGTCCCGCGCACATCGGCCGATGATGGGAGTACGGCCGAACACGCGGAGCTGATCATGACTGGTTGGCGTGTCAGGGACTACGCCCAGGACGATCTCGAATCGGTACTCCGAGTCGACGCCGAGAGCGGCACGGCCGAAGGGCCACCGCTCTTTCCGCTCTCGGACGCCGTGGCGGCCCTCCAGGCCCTCCACCCGGCGGTGGTGGCCACCGCGGACGACGTGGTGGTCGGCGCCGTGGTGAGCAGGGTGGACGGTGAACGGGCGTGGATCCTGCGCATCAGCATGGCGCCCGCCTGGCGGCACCAGGGTCTGGGCAGCGACCTGATCACGGCCCTGGAGCACCGGCTGTTCGCCGGTGGCGTCCGAACCGTGCACGCCGTCCTGCCCGACGGCGAGACCGGCGCCACCGCCTTGCACAACTGCGGCTTCGAGGCCCGTCCGGGCCTGGTCTTCTTCGAGAAGCGTGGGCGAGTGACCCCTCAGGCGGTCAGCATGCTCGCGTCGCTGGGAGCGGAGCTGCCGCCCGGGAATCTGTGGCAGAAGGTCGCCGGCATGCAGAAGGAGAAGGAGCTCATCGAGCGGCGCCTGGTCCTGCCACTGGCCCATCCCGAAATGGCCGCCCAGCACGGCGTGGAGCTGCCACGGGCGGTGATGCTGTTCGGACCGCCCGGGACGGGGAAGAGCACGTTCGCGCACGCCATCGCCAGCCGCCTGCAATGGCCGTTCCTCGAACTGTTCCCCGCCCGGCTGGCCGCCGAGTACGGGCTGGCGAGCGGGCTGTACCGGCGCTTCGACGAGATCGCCGGGCTCGACCACGTCCTGGTCTTCATCGACGAGGTCGAGGAGATCGCCGGGACCCGGAGCGGTGCGGACGCGACCGCGGTCGGCGTCGTCAACGAACTGCTCAAGGCGATCGTCCGGTTCCGGGGCCAGGACGGGAGGCTTCTCGTCTGCGCCACGAACGACGTGACCACCCTCGACTCCGCGTTCCTACGGCACGGCCGTTTCGACTACGTCCTGCCGATCGGCCCCCCGGACCAGCGCGCGAGGACTGCGCTGTGGGAGAGCTACCTGACCCGGGCGGGAGCGCAGGCCGACAGTGCGGCGCTGGCGTCAACCAGCGAGGGGTTCACCCCCGCCGACATCGCCCATGTGGCACGCACCGTCTCACAGGTCCAGTTCGAGCACACCTTCGACACCGGGACCCGGGCCCGCCCCACCACGGAGGACTACCTGCGCACCATCGGCGAAACCAGGCCCACGGTCAGCGCGGCCATGGCCCAGGAGTTCGCCCAGCAGACCGAGAAGTTCGCCCGTGTATAGGACCTGTGTTGGGGCCTGTCCCTCGGATCAGGCCGAGCCCGCCGTCCCTTCCTCCTGGGCCTCCATGTGCCGGATTCCCTCGTGGGTGAGGGTGACCATCGCCGGGGTGTTGCCGGGTTCCCAGTCGACGGTGATCAGTCCTTCGCCCGCCAGGTAGGTACAGGCGGCGGCCAGGTCCTGTTCCGGTACGTGGAGGTCGCGCCGCAGCTGTGCTCCGGTGGTGCCGAGGAGGCGGTTGCCCTCGACGGCTTCGTACAGGACCCGGAGCACCTGGTCGCGGTAGGTCTTGCGTTCGCGCAGTGTGGCCATGACCGCGTCCTTTGTGTGTGGGGTGGAGTGGGCTCCGGTGCCGGTCGGGGCTTCTCAGATCTCGTCGGAGTGTGCGCCGGTGCCGGCGGAGGGCCTGATGGCGGCAGGCCGGGAGCGGTCGAGGCCCGCGGGTGTCGCCGTGTCCACGGTGAGGTGCAGGCGGGTGTCGCCGTCGAGGGCGGGGTAGCTGCGCTGTTCCCCGCCTGCGAAACAGCGGCGGAGCGCCTCCGCGACCGCTCGGGCGGCTTCGGGCGTGTGCGCGATGATCCGGACCTCGGCGTGCCCGAGCGAGGGCAGTGTCTGGGTCTCGATGAACTTCACGTAGGCGTGTTCCCTTTCTGAGGGGGTGAGGAGGCCGGCGGATGCGGGGCGCCGGGGCGTCCCGCCCGCTGCCCCCGGTCGGAGGAAGGTCTGTTCCTCACCGGTCGGCACCCGTGTGGTGGGCTCGACGACCGGTGTCGTCCGGCAGGCCGGGAGGCCTCGGCCGGGGGTCGCTGAAGCGGTAGGCCTCGATCCGCGCATCGTGCTGGGCGTTCAGCAGGTGGATCCAGCGCATCCCGATGCCGATCATGAAGATGATCACCGCGATGAGGACGACGGTCTCCACGGAGCTCACCTCCACCTGTTTCCGGACAGCGGCAGGGCGCTTCGGCCCATCGGCTCCCCGAAGGGGGACATGCAGGCCCCGCCTTCACCCTCCCAGGTGGCTTCCCGGCGGCGGGCGTCGCGGATGCCGCGCCCGATGACGGTTTCGTTGGCCATCAGGACGTCTGCGGCCAGGACGCTGCCAGGGATAGCGGCGGCGGCCATCAGCCGGGCCGCGGCCGCGGGCTCGGTCTCGGGCGGGATGACGAGGAGGTCCCAGCGGCCGGCGGTGTAGGAGAGCAGGATCAGCTTGTCGGGGTCCTGCTCGGTGAACCAGCCCACGTGCAGCGTCCGCCCGTCCACAGCAACCGTGTGGGGGATGACCGGCCAGCGGGCGGGATTCACGGTGACGCGGGTGATGCGCCCCCAGGCCTCGTCCAGTGCGGCGGCGAGCGCCGGAAGCTCGGCTTCGAGGTCACGTGAGTGGGGCCACCAGGCCCCGTCCAGCTGACCGGCGAGGGTGGTCTTGGGGGTGAGGGACAAGCGGGCCGGGACGACTGCGGCGAGGTCGCGGGGCGCGGTCCGGTCGAGGGTGGAGGTCATGATGCGGACCTGCCCCCGGACTGCCCGTCAGCAGTCCGGTTTCTAGGCGATCGCCGGAAACGACACCCGCGTGAAAGCCGGTGTGCGAAGTACTCCCGGTGCTTTCACTGTACGCCTGTTCGGCTGGCCATGGCCGATCTGACCAGGCATTTTTCCGGCGGGCGGCGGAGCGGGCGGCGGAGCGGGCGGCGGGAGTACCGTGAAAGGACGACAGGCCCGCGCACGTCGCCCGACCGGCACCCATGCTGACCTGTGACGCAGTACCGCAGCACCCGTAGACGGGCGGACCCACATGGCTGACTCCGACATCCCCCACCCTTCCTCGCTGCTCCTGCCAGATGAGATCCACCAGGCGGTCAAACCGGGTACGGCCCTGCTGCGGCTGGAGACGACGCGGTCCCGGGAGGGGCTCCTGGACGGTGCGTGGTGGCCGCGCACGCGCGACATCGAGACCGAGCTGCCCGCCCTGATCACGGCGCTGACCGGGCACCTTGGGCCCATCGAACGGATCGGCCTGGACGCCACCGCCTGGCACAACATCCCTACCCGCTTGGTTGTCGACGACCAGATCGTGCACCTCGACTCCGACCCGGTCGGAGACGACACCGTGCTCATCACCCGCGGCCACAACGACCACTTCGCGCTGCTGGTGGTCCCCCCGGACACCACCGCCGACGCCGCCCGCGAAGCGATGGCCCGCGCCGTCCGCGCCGACAACGTCACCCAGGCCGCACAGATCCTCATCGCCACCACACCCGAATGCACGGGCGGCGGCCCCACCGACCCGGCGGTCTTCCCGAAGCCTTAGCGGCCGAGGTACGGCTCGACGGCCGCGGCGACGGCCTCGGCGGACTCTTCCGGTGCGTAGTGCCCCGTGTTCGGGAGCACCTCCAGCTGGGCGTTCGGATACCACTGCATCCAGGGGGCCCGCAGGGCCTCGGCTCCCAGCGGCGGGCACCGGCGAGATGCCGATGATCGAGCGGATCCGCTCCGGGGCGTCCAGCAGCATCAACTGGGCCGCCTTGGCGCCCATGGAATGACCGGATGACCGAGAAGGACTCCCAGCCCAGATGGTCGGCCACGGCCAAGGCATCCTCGGCAACTTCCTCCATCGTGAACGCCCCGTCGGCGCCGATCGCCTCGCCGTACCCGCGGCAGTCCAGGGACGCGTAACTGAACGCGTCCCCGCTCAGGTGCTCGCGCATCGGGTCGAAGCCCGACCGGTCGCCGAACCAGCTGTGCAGCAGAAGGACCCGCTCGGAGCCGGTACCCACCACGTCGTGCGGAAGGACCAGTCCTGTCACAACATTCCCTGCGCAACAGGTGATCGCGTACGGTCACCGGCGATCAAGTCTTGCGACCTCCACCAGGCTGTGCAACGCGACACCCCGCCCGCACGCGTTGTACGACGAGCGCGGAGGGGAGTTGCCGGCGTCACCTGAAGGAGAGCGCCGACGCGGTGGATCGGCGCCCAGCCGCAGTGGTGAGGTGTAGGACGTCGCGGCCGGTGCTACCGAAGGCGGCGACGATTCGAGGACCGGGAACGTCGTACGGCCATGAACCCCAGGTCGGCCACGACGAGCACGATGGGGCGATGACGAGGAGATAGAACAGGCCCGTCCATCACCGCGCCGATGAGGCCCAGGACGAAGGCCACAAGCAGCAGCAACAAGAAGATCACCATTCGCCGAACACCTCCTCCGATGTCGGGCTGGGGCGCTCAGCGGCGCGCCGGTCGGCGTTCGCCGCCGACGCCAGGCTGATAGGGCACGCCGTCGTGCTTGAAGATCGCTTCTTCCTGCTTGGCGGGCAGGACGTCGTCGGTGCCGATGGCCGGGTACTCCTTCACGACTGCCCCGGCGTGCGCGACCTTGACGTGGCGGTGTCCGCATAGACCGCTTCCAGAGCGCCGATCCGGTGCCCTTTCGTGTCGAGGACGTCACAGTCGCGCCAGTCCCGTACATCGGCTGAACGGATCATGTCTCGCCCCCCTAAAACGCGACGACGGTGATACAACGACCCCGGCACATTCACACGCCGGGGTCGCCCTTCCGGACGCCACACGTGAGAGTGCGACGACCTACTACCAGGATATGCCCCCTGGCGACCCTCCGGCAGTGGGGACTTTGTCCCGCCGATACAGGCCGTTCGATCGACATGGATTTAGCGCACCTCGATCGAGAGGCTCGCGACGACGATCGTGGCCACTCGGGCCGTCGTTTACGACGTCGATCGGGTCGTGGAATCCGGCGGACCGCAGTCCCACCCAAGCCATCACAAGCAGGCGGCCAATCCGAGACGGGGCACCAGTTGAGCGGTCCACATGACAGTCTTCCTGTCATGGCTCTGCCGCCCTGGGAAGACGGCGAGTATTACCTGCGAACGACCTGCGTGCGAAGCGATGACGCTGCACTTCAGAGCAAGCTCGTCCAGCAACCTCGCCCAGAACAGCCAGATACCGCCGCGACACCCTCCCGGGTCCTCGCCGCCGTCCCCGTCGTGGCCTGTGCCCGCCCATCAGGAGAAGAAACCGCCAATCGTCGGCTTCGACGGCCTGCAGGAACTCCCGTCGTCCGAGGCACTTGCGCCCTTCGTTAAACGAAACGACAAGTTCAAGGCATCCCTGAAGCGCCCGCAGATCCGGACCCGGCGGCCGCTTCCGGGGACGTACCGTAAGACAAGGAGATCCACCATGGCCGAACGGCCGACGCTGCTGTACGACGGCGACTGCGGATTCTGCACCCAAGCCGTCAACATCGCCTTGCGCCTGCTGGATCCCGACGCCGTCGTCACCCCCTGGCAGTATGCCGATTTGGACGCACTCGGCGTCACCGCCGAACGAGCCGACCGGGAGGCCCTTTGGATCGAGCGCGGTAGGGCCGATGTGCACGGCGGCGCGGAGGCGGTTGCGCAGCTGCTCAAACAGGGCCCGCGCCGGCCCTGGCGGCTCGCAGGGCAGGCCATGACGCTGCCCCCGATCAGCTGGATCGCCCGGCTCGTGTACCGGGTGGTGGCCCTGAACCGGCACCATCTACCGGGGGGCACGGTGGCCTGTTCCCTGCCTGCTCATCTGCGATCTGCCGCGCGTGATGGTGCATGACAGCGAACCCGCCAAAGCCTGAAGACGACACAGTGATCGTGGCCACCAGCTGTGACGGGGACATCGTCACCGGGCGACCCCGGGCCCCTGCCGACCACTGAGATGGCGTCACAGCACCGCGCCCTGAGCGCTCCGGGCGCAGTGCTGGGAGTCACCGGCGAGGGCGGCGTTGCCCCCCCCCCGCACGACCACGGGGTCCTTCAAGCTCCTTGCAGAGGGGCCCGCTGTGGAGATCCTCGCCGATGCACCTGGGGCCCTTGGACCGGCGGGCGCGTGGTGACGGCCCCGCCCCACAAGTCCAAGAAGAACGCTCCGTCGTATGGACGAGGCGGGGTCTCGCCGGGAACAGCACTTTCGGTCGGAGCAGGTCCAGAGCCTTCTCGGTGCACCGGTGGGAGTGTGCGCCACTCGCCCCATCCGGCATCGGAGGGTCGAAGAGGTCGCTTTGGAGCGCGAGCATGGTCCAGGCAGGAAAGGGACATATTGATGGGCGAATGCTTCCACCCAGGTGACGGTACGGTGCGGGTTTCCTTGTCGCCGCCACGCCCACTCACTCCAGATCTCGTCGAATCACTGGAATGGCGGAACTTTCACATGTGTGCCGGGGTGGGATTGTCGGACTGATTTGAGGCCGATGACCCACATAGGGGTAATGACACCCCTACGCCCGGGCATGACATCGGACGACCATCCATATGAACTCAGATATTAAGGGCGCATATTACGGCGCTCCGTCCTCAATCACGGGCCTCGCCCTGCCGCTTGAAATCGGTGCACCCAATTGCCCGCGTAATATGCCATCTCACTAGTACGGCTTCCCGGGCAATCGGTTAGGGCCCGGCACGCCACGGCCCCCACAGAAAATGGCCTCTCGATGAAGCTGAGATTTCCTCAAGCGGCTCGACTCCGTCCTCTGTCCGGCTGGCTGGCCTCGGCCCTTGCCGCAACAGTTGCCGCTGCGATGGTCGCCACGACGTCGACGCCGGCGTCGGCCATCGCAACACCCGTACCTCTGGGCACGACCGCCAGTTACTCCGTTCTGGCAGGTCAGGGAGTCACCAACACCGGACCCTCAGTGATCAGCCACGATCTCGGGACGCACCCGAACCCGGCCATCACCGGGTTCCCGCCCGGCCTGGTGCTCGGTGCCGTGCACGCAGCGGACGCTGCGGCCCTCCAGGCCAAGAGCGATCTGACCGTGGCGTACAACAATGCGGCGGGTCAGGCCCAGGACTTCGCACTTGCGGCGGGGATCGGCGCGGGCCAAACGCTGCTTCCGGGCGTCTACAAGGCTACGTCCGGTGTCGGACTCACCGGCGACCTGATCCTGAACGCCGGGGGAGACCCCAACGCGGTGTGGGTGTTCCAGATTCCGGAAGCCCTGACGACGGCATCCTCCAGCCGGGTCCTGCTCACGAACGGCGCTTCGGCGTGCAACGTGTTCTGGCAGATCGGGAGTTCGGCGACCCTCGGTACCGACTCCACCTTCGTGGGCACCATCATGGCTCTGACCTCGATCTTCGTGACAACGAGGGCGAACATCGAGGGCCGGGCGCTGGCCCGTAACGGCGAGGTGACGCTCGACAACAACCGGATCTTCCTCGGGACGTGCGCGACCGGCGGCACGGGTGGAACGACGACCGGCACCACGACTGGCACCACGACCGGCACCACGACTTCGGGTGCGACCTCGGGCGTCCTTGGCGGCGTGCTCGGTGGCGTGACGACGGGAGGCGGTCTCCTGGGCGGCCCGATCGCCAGCCTCGTGACGGGCGGCACCTCGGGGAACATCTCCGGCAACACCTCGGGGAACGTCGCGGGCAATACGACGGGAGCGAGCACCGCGGGGAACACCACGGGCGGTAACACCACCGGTGGAAGCATCACCGGCGGGAACGTCACGGGCGGGAACGGCGGCAAGCCCGGCCACCAGCACGGCGGCAAGCCCGACCACGAGCACGGCGAGGGACCCGGCAAGCCCGGCCACCAGCACGGCGGCAAACCCGACCACGAGCACGGCGAGGGACCCGGCAAGCCCGACCACGAGCACGGCGAGAAGCCCGGCAAGCCGGGCTACGGCGAGCACTACGACCACGACTACGGATACGGCAGCAAGCCCATGAGCACCGAGGGCTAGCCAGCGGACTGCACGAGGTCCGCTCGTCGGACAGCGGCGCGCGGCGGAGCCCTTTCGACTCCGTCGTGCGCCGCCGCCGGATCCAGCGGGAAACCAGACGCGAGCAGTTGATACGAGAAAGACAGGGTGGGCTGGTGTCGAGCAAAATTGAATCAGCGGCCGTGAAGGAACTCCGGGTGTCCGATTCTGATCCGGACCCCCGGGCGCGTCGCGATGAAGCGGCCACGCCGTGCCGGCGACCCCGGCGTTCCCGTCAACTGGCAGCGGTACTGCGCACCGTCGTGGCCCTGTGCCTGGCGACGACTGTGACCCATGTGGTTCTGGTGTTCCTCCACGTGGCTCCCCCCAATGCCGTCTCGAAGCGGTACGGCCCACAGATCAACGCATGGGTGTACCCCCTCTTCGAGCAGAATTGGCGGCTTTTCGCCCCGGATCCCGACTCCGTCAACCGGCGCATTCTCGCGAGAACCGCACGCACTGCCCCGGACGGTGCGACTCAGGTGAGCAGCTGGGTCGATCTGACATCCGTGGACAATTCCGCAGTCAAACACAACGTGTTCCCGAGCCATACGACACAAAATCTCTTGCGCCGCGCCTGGACCTCCTACGTCGACACGCACGGCGCAGACGACAGGACAGACTCGGATCGCGCCGTGATGATGCAGAAGTACCTGCGCAACATCGCTGCGGACCGGGTCGCCGCCCACGACCAAGGCGCCACCTTCGGCTTCATCCAGCTTCGTGTCCTCACGTTGCCCGTCGCCGCGCAGGGCGCAGCAGCTGGCAACCGCCCGCCGACGCCCGCCGAAGAGCGGCTTCTTCCCTGGTGGAAGGTGACCCCCCGTGGGAACTGAGCACATCACCCAGCCCCCCTCCACGGCAGCTGCATCGGGGGGCACCGCCGACCGGAGAACCACGGGCGCAGCCCAGCGGTTCGTCGCACTACTGACCGGCCGGCCGGTGTCCCTGTACGCCGTGTCGGTCATGCGCGCCGGCTACGGAATGCTCTACCTGGTCTTCCTTCTGCGTGAATTCCCGCACCGTCACGAGATCTGGGGCCCCGGCTCCCCGTGGACGCCCGCGCTTGCGGAGCAGCTCTTCGCACAGACGGGCTGGAACAGCATCCTGACCCTCTCCAACAGCCCGGCCTACTTCGAACTCTGCTATGTGACGGCCCTCTTCACCTCCGCGCTGTTCATGCTGGGGTGGCGGACCCGCGCCATGTCCGTCCTGTTCGCCATCGTGGTGACCTCGTTCCATGCAAGAGCGATCTTCATGACGGACGGCGGCGACAATCTGATTCTGCTGATGGCCGTCTATCTCGTCTTCACCGCGTGCAGTCGCCGCTGGTCCCTGGACGCACGCAGGAACCGTCTCAAGACGGCTCGTGCGGGCGACGATCCCGAACGGGCGAGAAGATTCGCTTCGCCCCGACTCCGTCAAGCACGGAGCACCTTGACGACGGTCGTGCACAACTGCGGCATCTTCGTCATGGCGGCAGAGGTCTGTTTCCTCTACGGGTCAGCCGGCCTGTACAAGGTCCAGGGCGCTTCCTGGGTCGGCGGCACCGCCCTCCACTACGTTCTCAACCTCGAACTTTTCCAGCCCTGGCCCGCGCTCTCCCACCTTGCGGACGACTACGCGGTCCTGATCGCGGTCGCCAGCTACGCGACGGTACTCCTGCAAGTGGCCTTCCCGTTCGTGCTCTTCGGCAGGCTCAAGTACCCGGTTCTGGCCATGTTGCTGGGGATGCACGTCGGCATCGCGGTGGTCATGGGGCTGCCTCTCTTCTCCGGAGCGATGATCGTGGCGGACGCCGTGTTCCTCCCTGACCGCTTTTACACCTCCCTGGCTCACCTGTGCCGCCGCGCGACACGGCGAACCGGCGCGTCGCGGCCGGTGTCCCGGGGGCCGGGATCCGGATCGGTACCGCAGCAGGGCAGGACCGGCCTGCCCGGCTCGCGGCAGCGCGCTGCCTCCCCTCGCACATAGCGATGACCGAACGCCTACCGGGCGGCCCGGGGCCAGGGCCCCAGGCCCGTCTCGACTGCGAGCTGCGGCAGTGCAGCCAGGCGGGGGACGCACGGCTATCAAACGACAGCAGACGACTCATTCGGCCATCTCGATGACGACGGCTTCCCCGCCTACACCATGGGCCGGGCCGCGGAAATGCTCGGCACCACCCAGAGCTTCCTCCGCGCCATTGGCGAAGGCCGCCTCATCACCCCGCTCCGCTCCGCCGGCGGACACCGCCGCTACTCCCGCCACCAACTGCGCATTGCCGCCCGCGCCCGGGAACTCGCCGACCAGAGCCCCCATCGAGGCCACCTGCCGCATCGTCATCCTCGAGGACCGGCTCGAAGATGCCAGCGCCTCAACGCTGAATACCGCCGCGCCGCCGAACCCAGCTACCGCAGCCTGAGGTGGGTGCGCCAGTATGGGTAGACCCGCACGCACGTCCAGGGCCTGACGCGTGGTCGTTGTCCCTGGGACAGGGCGTGTGGACGTGTACCGTCTGCGTCAGCTGTCGTGGTTCGGAAATTCACCTTGCCCACACCTTCGGCGTGGGCGTTTTGCTGTGCTGTGCCGCAGGAACCAGGGCGATCACCTCTGCCTTCCGCAGCAAGCGAGAGGCGTCATCGACTGGAGGCATGTGACATGGCTACGGGAACTGTGAAGTGGTTCAACGCGGAGAAGGGATTCGGCTTTATCGCCCAAGACGGCGGCGGGCCGGACGTCTTCGCCCACTACTCCGCGATCAACTCCTCGGGCTTCCGCGAGCTCCAGGAAGGCCAGACCGTGACGTTCGACGTCACCCAAGGCCAGAAGGGTCCACAGGCCGAGAACATCACCCCGGCCTGACTCTTCCCACCCACCTGCGGACCAATCAGCGTTCGGCGTGCGGGCTGCCTCAGGCAGCCCGGCCCGAACAGCTGGTCGCCGGACTTGTCCGGCGACGTCGGCAGGATCCGAGGCGCACGCGATAAGGGCCGTAACGACCACTTCGCCCTGCTGGTGGTCCCCCCGGACACCACCGCCGACGCCGCCCACGAGGCGATGGCCCGCGCCGTCCGCGCCGACAACATCACGCAGGCCACTCAGATCCTCATCGCCACCACACCCGAACCTGAGGACGGCCCCGCCGACGCGGCGGGCTGACCCCGAATCCTCAGCGGCCGAGTGGTCTAGTGGTGCGCCGATCAGAGGCCCTCGTCGTGCAGGTCCTCCTCGCGCAGAAGATCGTCCTCGCGGCGGCGCGAGGCCTCCTTCTGACCGGGCTTGTGCCCCTTCTCGCCCTTCTCGCGGGACGACCGGCCGGGCTGGGGCTGCGCGGGTTCCCCGGGGCGACGCTGTTCCTGCACCTCGCTCCCCTTGCCCGGCTCCTGACGCTTGTCCTGCCTACCGTCCATGACGGCGACTCCTCTCGATGCGTGGGGTACGGATTGCTCTCCGGTCACGCTGACACGCACCGCGACGGCCTGCATCATGTCGACCGCGGGGAGAGGTACTGCCGAAAGTTCTGCAACAGCGCGGATCGTCCCGCTCACGTTCTCGGCCGGTCAGTTCCCGATGGCACTCGACGGCTCGGTCATGAACGTCTCGAACGCGACGGTGGCCGAGGACGTGGGCACGACTGTGGCGGGTATCCAGGGCGCGGTCCGCCTACGCCCTCGTGATGGCGATGTTCATGATTCCCGGCAGCAAGGTCGGGGCGCCGCTCGGCCGCAAACGCGCGTTCTCGCCGAGTGAGTCACCGCCGAGCAGCTGCGCCCGCTGCGCGGGGTCGACCTCGGCCGCGTCCCCGCACACCCCGTGCCCGTACCTCGACGTCGACCCGGTGGGCGTGGCTGCTCGACGACCGCACCCACGGACAGCCGACCACCGTCCACGCCGAGGGCTGCCCCAAGGCCACCGACCGCGCGCATCCGCTGCGCACCACGCAGGCACTCTATGTACTCGCGCGGCCCAGCACGACGGCCACGGCCTGCACCGTGTGCGACGCCGCCGAGGCGCAGATGCCGATCCTCACGCACGGCCAGGAGGACGACGTGCCCCGCCCCCGGCGACTGACCACAGGGCAATGCCTGTCGGGTGCAGCCCTGTCCGGGCCTCGGCGTCCCGGGCGGCGACGTCTACACCGCCCCAGGCCTCAGGCCGTGAGTGGTTGCTCGGGGCTGTGGCGTTGAACGGTGGCTGCGGGCCCTGAGGAGGACTCCCAGCTCTGCGCGCGAAGCCTGCCCTCCCGAGCGCCACGCGTGCCAAGATCCGGCCCATTTCCGGACCAGCGCCCTCCAAAGAGCCGTCCGTACCATCGTTTTCACTGGTCAGGGCGGGTGCAGCTGCTGTACCACCAGCAGACCAAGAACCTTTTGGTCAGCTACTCACCGAAGAAGCTCGGCTTCTTCTGGACACACTCACAGGGCGGAGCTGGTGCCGGGCAGGACACAGCTCTCACCGGCTACCGCCAGTGAGGGACCCCACTCAAGGCCTGAGCCGGTCCTGCTGCACGTCGAAACAGACCAGCCCCATGGACTCTGCCACGGCTACTGCATGGGCCGATGCCAAGGCGCCGTGACGCTGCCCGGGCGCGGGGCCTGGTCATTGTCGGCGCACGCTACGAACTGACCAGCCGGCTGGTGCGCAAGGTGCCCTGATCAGCCGTGGCCGGTGAACTGCCCGGCGGCCCCGCACCAGCTAGACTTGCAGAGTTATGCAATTTAGTAGTTTCTGATATGGCGGACGGGGTTGCGGTGTCGGGTTCGAGGAAGCAGCGCTGGAACGGGTCCGTGTGGCACGGGCTCGCCTCCAGGCTGCGCCGTCGATGTGCGCAAGCACGTGTGGACGGTGCCGCTGGAGCCGTGCTCCTGGTGGTCAGCGAGCTCGTGGCCAAAGCCGTCCGGCACCCTCAGCACTCCCCGGACGCAGAGGTCACCCTCCACATGACCGACCACATGCTCGCGGCCTCCGTCGGGGACCTGGACTCGCGCCCGCTCACGCTGGCCGACGCCGGTCGGACTCCCGGGCACGGGCTGCGCACGGTGGCTGACCTGGCGCGAACGTTCGGCGGCGACGTCCGTATCGATCCTGCCTCCGGCGGACGCGGCAAGACGGTTGTCGTCCGCTTCATCCTTCCGGAAGGCACACCATGACCAGCAGCAACGGAGAAGCCATCCAGTTGTACGAGATCACTTACCTCGGCGCCGGCCCTGAGCCCGAGGCCCACGCAGGCCGGCACGGTATCCAGGTTCTCGTCCGTCCGTGCCGCCGCCCGGTCGAGGGACCGGGCACCAGGAAGGAAAACGCATCATGACGGACAACCTGCCCGAGAAGGACACAGGTGCGGAGCACGAGAAGTGGAAGGAGAAGGGCGTCGCGATGCGGGCCTTCTTCTACATTTTCGGCACGCACGTGTTCGCCGGGTTCATCTGGCTGCTGTTCTACCTGGGGCAGCACGCCCAGAAGTGATACCGGGACCGAATGGGATCCAGGCGCGCCCGGAGTGCGGGTTCGGCATGGGAGAGAGCGGCCGCCTTCCGGTGTCAGAAGCGCGTTGAACCCGCACTAACGGAAGACGGCCGCCGCATGTGGGGGCGGGCCCCGCAGGGCCGACACCGTGGAGCACCGCTCAGGCGTGGCGGCCGGCCTTGAGGTCGGCCAGGAGTTCCGCCTGGCCTTCCAGAACGCCGGAGAGGATGCCGCGGGCGACCCGCAGGAGCTCGGCGATCTGGGGATGGGTCAGGCTGTAGTAGACGTTCGAGCCTTCGCGGCGGGTGACCACCAGGTTGGCCTTGCGCAGGACGGCCAGCTGCTGGGAGAGGCTAGCGGCCTCCACCCCGACCTCGGGCAGCATCTCGGCGACCGCGTGCTCGCGTACGGCCAGGAGCTCCAAGACGCGGATGCGGACCGGGTGCCCCAGCGTTTTGAAGAACTCCGCCTTCAGCTGGTACAGCGGCGTGCTCACCGGTGTGCCTCTCCCCTGACTGCCCATCTCATCCACCCAGAACCGTTCCTTCGTAGGGGCATCCGTTCGCCCCTCTTCACACGTTGCGACCTCCACAATTGCAGATCCCTGCAACTCGCGGGACCTGGCAGGGCGTCTTCGTGACCTTCGACTCCCCAGAGCGGGTCCTTCGCGGGTCAGGCCCTCTTGAGGAACTCGGTCTTCAGGACCAGACCCTTGGATGGTGGTGCTGGTCTCAGATGAGGGCGGATGCCTCGGGCGACTGCTCGGCGGGCCAGTCATCGGTGGCCCACTGCCTGACCGTCCCGCGTGCTCCGTGGGCGGCCAGAGCGGCGGCGAGGTCGCAGTGGACGGGCACGGGCGGGCAGGTCGCATCGGGGACGAGCGAGCCGTCGGCGGGGATCGCGGCGAGCTCCAGTCGGCGCCCGCTCTCGCCGAGACGGCGGGCGGCCTGGGCGACGGCGATCTGCCCGCCGGCCGACCAGCCCAGCAGGCCGGTCAGATCGAGGATGACCGGTCCGGCGCCCCGGGCGAGCGCCCAGCCGATCGCTCCGGTGAACCGGTCTGTGGCCTCCGCGCCGAGATACCCGGCCAAGGACAGCACGCCCAGGTCCTGACGGGTGGTGTAGCGCCATTCAATCGTCATCGTCAGCTCCTCGGTTCACAGGGGAAGGGTGATCCAGATGGCCTTGCCACGCCCGTCCGCATCCGCCCGTACGACAGCGGTGCCGCCGAGCTCCATCGTCATCTCCACCACCATGGCCAGGCCGCTGCCCGGCGCGGTGCCGAGCACACCGAACAGGGCAGGCTGGTAGGGGTGGCGGTCGTGGACGGCGAACGCAAAGGCCCCGGGTCCGTGGGCATAGGTCACGGTGATCATCGGTGAGGACCCGGCGGCGTGACGGACGGCGTTGGTGACCAGCTCGGCCACGATCAGCAACGCCGGCCCCACGCTCGGATGCCGCAGGCCCACCCCGCATTCCACGAGGACCAGCTCGGTGGTCTCCCGGGCGATGCGCACGGCCGAGCCCGTGGTCGGCACGTCCAGCACGTGCCGGTAGGGCATCGCCTCGGCCTGGACGCTCACCGGCCCGCCCCCGAGACCGTACGGGCCAGACGGAACCCCGACACGGACTGCGGGTGCAGGCGCAGCAGGGTGTCGTGCGGGCCGTGGCTCCAACCGGGCAGGGTGCGCCGGTAGTGGGCGGCCTCGTCCGGGTCGGCGATGACGTCAGCCGGCCCGTGAGCGCTGACCGTCCAGCCGGTGCCGGCCGAGCTGCGGATCTCGTCCACCTGGTAGGCCATTAGCGCCCGGCCGGGAATCGTGGCGGCCTGCACGGGGGCTCGGACGACGAGCCGCCCGTACTCCATCACGTGTGCGGCGGGGCGGACGACGGCCACCTCCCGCTGGACGTAGACGAGGCGGCCCCGGGCGGAGCCTTCAAGGAGCCACAGGGCCTCGGTACCGGAGACCTCGATCATGCGCAGGTCGGCGGGGACGGTCATCGTGAGGCCTTCCGGATGCGGTGCGGTCGGTGATGCGTACGGGGCAGCAAGCCCGCCTGCTCCAGGTACTTACGGGCGCCGGCGATCGCCTCGGGAGTGGTGGCGTACTCGCGGCCCTCCAGACGCAGCAGCTCCAGGGCGCCGACGGCGTCCAGGGCCTGGCGCTGGCCGGGGCGGATGCCGGAGGTCATCACGGCGATGCCGCGCCGGTTCAGCTTCTCCACCGCGTCCTTCAGGACGAGGGCGCCGGTGGCGTCCAGGGTGGTCACCCTCGCCATGCGCAGGATGACCACCTTGACGTCGGCGACCCCGGAGAGTTCGAGGAGGAAGCGGTGGGCGCCGGCGAAGAAGAGGGGTCCGTCGATGCGGTAGGCCACGATGTGCTCGGCCAGCAGGGCGTGCTCTTCGTCGCTGTGCTCGCCAGGCAGATCCGGGCGGAAGTCGACCTGCTCCATCTGCGCCTGGCTCGCCACCGCCCTCAACGCCAAGCCACCCGCGACGACGAGCCCGATGACCACCGCGTACACGAGGTCGAGGAGCAGCGTCGCGGCGGTGGTCAGGACCAGGACGACAGCGTCCGAGCGGGTCGCCTTCGCCATCGCGCGCAGCGAGCCGACCTCCACCATCCGGATCGCCGTCGCCAGCAGCACCCCCGCCAGCGCGGCGAGCGGGATTTTCGAGACCAGAGGAGCGGCGGCGAACACGATCACCCCGAGAACCGCGGCATGGGTGAGCGCGGCCAGCCGGGAGGAGGCGCCCGTACGGACGTTGACCGCGGTCCGCGCGATCGCGGCGGTGGCTGGTACGCCGCCGAACAGCGGGGCCGCCAGGTTGGCGACGCCCTGCCCGAACAGCTCCTTGTCCGGATCGTGCTGCTGCCCCACCGTCATGCCGTCCGCCACCGTCGCCGACAACAAGGACTCCAGCGCGGCGAGCGCGGCGACCGCGACCGCCGGGGCCAGCAGCGACCCGAACGCGGACACGTCGAGGAAGGCCAGAGACGGGGCGGGAAGCCCGGAAGGCAGGTCACCGATCGGGGCCGCCGCGTCGAGCTGGAAGAGCTGGGCGATCACGGTCGCGGCGATGACCGCGACGATCGAGAACGGGACCGTCGGCTTCCACCGCGCCCCGGCCAGCATCACCGCCGCCACACCCACGGACAGGCCGATCGCCGTCCAGTTCGGGAACGCCACGAATTCCACGACGGCCCGCCACGCCACCAGCAGGACCTTCTCCCCCTCCGGCTTGTCGACGCCGAGCGCGTTGGGTATCTGCTGGAGGCCGATCACGCACGCGATCCCGAGGGTGAAGCCCTCCACCACCGGAGCCGGCACGTACCGCATGTACTGTCCGGCCCTCAGCAGCGCGAGACCGATCAGAAGCACCCCGGCCATCAGACCCACGGTGAGGACGCCGCCGGGCCCGTACTGGGCGACGATCGGCACCAGGACCACGGTCATCGCCCCGGTCGGGCCGGATACCTGGAGGTTCGACCCGCCGAACAGGGCGGCGAGCGCGCCCGCGACCACGGCGGTGGCCAGCCCCGCCTCCGCGCCCAGGCCGGAGGACACCCCGAAGCCGAGCGCGAGGGGAAGCGCGACGATCGCCACGGTGAGACCGGCCAGCAGGTCCCGGCGGGGAGTGTGGGCCATCACCGCATAGTCGGCACGGGCGGGCAGGACAGAGCGAACCCGGCTCACCACGGCCGTCACCGTAGTGTTCACGCTCACGAGGCCGCACCCTCGGACTCGCGCAGTTCCTCGAGCAGCACGCTCTGCCCCGTCAGGACCTCGGTCAGGATCCGCCGCGCCGCCAGCATCAGCTGCGCCACGTCCCCGCCCGCCAGCTGGTAGACGACCGTCGCGCCGTTACGGATCGAGGTGACGATCCCCGAGCGGCGCAGGACCGCGAGCTGCTGGGACAGGGCGGAGGGCTCGACCTCGATCGCGGCCAGCAAGTCCCGGACCGGCATCGGCCCGTCCTGCAGCAGCTCCAGAACCCTGATCCGCACCGGGTGCGCGAGCATCCGGAAGAACTCGGCCTTGGCCTGGTACAGCGGAACCGGCACGGTCTCGCACCCTTCTCACCACCCCGAGCGGGGCAAGCGCCTGGTGTTGTGCCCGCGGCCACCTACGGACACGACATCTGCAGCATCTATGAAATTGCAGACTTTTGCAATTTGCTACTATCGCTACTCCATCGCGCGGGTGCCCGTTGGTCGGCCAGCCGGTCCCCTCCAGGGCGCCCCGCTTCCCGACGTCCAGAAATCTGCGTGAATGAGCGACAACCTTCCTCCGTGCCCGAAGTGCTCCAGTGAGTACACGTACGAGATGAACGCGCTGGTGGTCTGCCCGGAGTGCGGCCACGAATGGGTACCGGCCGAGAGCACGGGAGGCGACGCCGGCGACGCCGGGGAGCGGGTGGTCAAGGACGCCGTCGGCAACGTGCTGTGCGATGGCGACAGCGTGACCGTCGTGAAGGCGTTGAAGGTCAAGGGCAGCCCCTCGGGGATCAAGGCGGGCACCAAGGTCCGCAACATCCGCTTGATCGACGGCGTCGACGGCCACGACATCGACTGCCGGATCGAGGGCTTCGGAGCCATGCAGCTCAAGTCGGGCGTGGTCAAGAAGGCCTGACCCGCGGATCGCGCACGCAAGACTGCCGTCTCGGCTGCGTGGAGCGCACGATTCCCCTCCGCTCCCCCGCGGCAAGCCTGGTGACGAGCGCCCCCGTAGGCCGACCTCGGTGTCGGCCCGGATTCAGAGCGAGCTCGAGAACACGGCGGGCCAGGGCGCTGGAGCCGTCCGACCCATCCGGGACGAAATCAAGGCTCTGCTCTCAGCGACCCGAAGGTGCGGGAGCTGTTCGCCGAGAGCGGGCAGGACCAGTCCGGTGAGGTCGTCCGGACGGGGCAGGGCGAAGCCCGGCAAGCCCTTTGGCACAGCACCGCTGACAGCAATGCCCTGGCCCTCGTCCAGTGCAAAGGATGCGACTGCCGCCGTGGCCGGGGGGCGGAGTCGTGAAGCGCGCGGGCGGCGGCTACGGGCTGCTCGGCAGCAGCCGGAATCCGGTGACGAGGTCGGGCCTGATCCGGATGGCTCCGGACGTGGTGCCCTCGACCCAGGGTTGCAGGAGGCCGGCGTAGCGCTCGATCTCGTGGGGGTCGGTCACGGCGGTGGCGTAGCCGGTGACGACCACGCTCCAGCCCAGGTGGTCAAAGGGCTCGATGGAGTCGGCTTCATAGGCGACGACCACCCCCGTACCCGCATGGGCGCTGAGGAGGGCGGCCAGGGTCGAGTCGTCCTGCACGCGTATGACGATGTCTCCGGCGTCCACGACATGGTTCACCGGGCGCACCGCGGGCAGGGCGTTGCGCGTGAAGACGACCCGGCCCACTTCGACCGTGTCGAGGAGTGCCAGCGCCTCGTCCGTCTCCATCTCCTCCGCTCGACGTACGGGTCTGGCAGCGGACAGCTGACCGGCGGGCTGACCGGACGAGCGGCTCTTCATCGTGGGACCCTTCAGTCGAGCGGGGGCGGACATGCCCGTTCCCCGCTGTCGGCATCTCAACGGGGCGTCGGCCCCGCGGCATGGCTCCGCAGCACGGCGAGCCGCCGCTTGTACTCCTCGTCGTCGATCTCGCCCCTGGCGTACCGCTCGGCGAGGAGCGGCTCGGCCCTGGTGGAGGCAGTTCCCGCAGCCGGACGGGGTGCCGCTCGTCCGGCCGCACCATCGCGCTTGAGGGTCCGGACCACCAGGACAGCGACAGCGGCGATCAGTCCCCAGACGATGAGCGTCGTGAAGGACATCGCGAACCAGTCCCAGGCACCCATGTGATCGTTCCAGTACATCGCGCACCTACCAGATATGGAGGGACGGGGCGACGGTGTCTCTCGGCCGTCTGCTGCCAGGATCCCCGGCAAGTCGGCACGGGGGCATGGGCCGGTCGGGCCCCGGAGGGGGCCATAGGGCCCCTGCCTGGGAAAGGCCGGCCAGCGAAGACTGGAGGCGGACTCGAACCTGGAGGCCGTCCATGAGCACTTTCTCCCCCACCCGCATCGCCGCCGCGCTGCCCGCCGAATACCGCTCGCGCCTGATGGAGCTGGCACGGGAGGTCAACTTCGCCGAAGGGACCCGCCTCTTCCGCGAAGGCGGCCACGCCGACCGGTTCTGGATCGTCCGGTCGGGCAGCGTCACCCTCGACGTCCACGTGCCCGGCCGGCGCGCGGCCGTCATCGAGCACCTCGGCGCCGGCGAGCTCGTCGGCTGTTCCTGGCTGTTCAAGCCGCACACCTGGCGCCTGGGCGCCGAAGCCATGACCCTCGTCCGCGCATACGAGTTCGAAGCCGAGCCCGTGCGGATGCTGATGGACGCCGACCCCGGCTTCGGCTCGGCCATCGGGCACTGGGTCGGGCAGGTCCTCGCCCGTCGGCTCCAGGCCGCCCGGGTCCGCCTGCTCGACCTGTACGCGCCGTACGGCAGCGGCAGCTACCTCTGACCCCACCCACCGCACCCCGAGGAAACCGCCATGTCCGCATCCCGCCACACCGTCAGTGACGTCATGACGCACACCGCCGTCGCGATCGGACGCGAGGCGTCCTACAAGGAGATCGTCGAGCTCATGCACCAGTGGAAGGTCAGCGCGCTGCCCGTCCTGGAGGGCGAGGGCCGTGTGGTCGGGGTCGTATCGGAGGCGGACCTCCTGCCGAAGGAGGAGTTCCGGCGCACCGAGCCCGTGCTGCCCGACCAGCTGGAGGAGGCGTCCAAGGCCGGCGGGGTACTGGCCGAGGAGCTCATGTCGAGCCCGGCCGTCACCGTCCATCCGGACGCACCGGTCGCCGAGGCGGCCCGGATCATGGCCCGCAAGCACGTGAAGCGCCTGCCCGTCGTGAACGATGTCGGCATGCTCGAGGGCGTGGTGAGCCGCAGCGACCTCCTGAAGGTGTTCCTTCGCCCCGACGAGGAGCTCCGGGAGGAGATCCGTCTGTCGGTACTGCCGGAGCTGACGCCTGGCGTGACGCTGGACTTCGTCGTCCAGGACGGTGTCGTCACCCTGCGGGGACCGGTACGGGACCGTGCCCTGATCCCCCTGCTCGCGCGGGCGGTCCGCGCGGTCGAAGGGGTCGTGGACGTCCGGATGGATCTGGAGGGCGCTCTTGGCACCGCGGCTTGGCCGCCCACCACGTTGGTGTGGCAGTGACCGTCGTGGGGTGAGTTACGCCCCTTCCTGGGATAATTCGGGTGAAGCGCACAGGCCGGACCGAACCAGGGGCGCGACCATGTCCGACGATCCGAATGCCTCGCGCGAGGCGCCGATCAAGGTGTTCCTCCTCGACGACCACGAGGTGGTCCGGCGCGGCCTGCGGGACCTCCTGGACGCCGAGCCGGACATCACCGTCGTGGGTGAGGCGGGCACGGCCGAGCAGGCGCTGGCCCGCGGGCCGGCGCTGCGTCCGGACGTCGCCGTGCTCGACGTGCGGCTGCCCGACAGCGACGGCATCACCGTCTGCCGGGAGCTGCGGTCCCACATGCCGGGGCTGGCCTGCCTGATGCTGACGTCCTTCGACGACGAGGACGCGCTGCTGGACGCCATCATGGCCGGCGCGTCGGGCTACGTGCTCAAGCAGATCAAGGGCTCCGACCTGGTCTCGGCGGTGCGTACGGTCGCCACCGGGCAGTCCATGCTGGACCCGGCCACGACCGCCCGTCTGATGCACTCCCTGCGCGACCCGGAGGCCGCGAAGGCACCGGAGGACGCCCGCCTGGCGGCACTCACCGAGCGGGAGCGCGCCGTCCTGGAACTCATCGGGGACGGTCTCACCAACCGGCAGATCGCCAAGCAGCTCTACCTGTCCGAGAAGACGGTCAAGAACCACATCTCCCGGCTCCTGGGCAAGCTCGGCGTGGAACGCCGGGTCCAGGCAGCGGTGATCGCCGCACAGGTCCACGGTCACGACCACAGCGGCCCGGGCGAACGATGAACGCTTTCCGTCCACGTGTGGACGGAAAGAGCCCGCCCGCTTCTCGCGGAACCTGATTGTGCGGTGCACGGCCGTGAGCCGCTTCTCCGCGTCCTTTCAGGGACTCTTTCCGTCACCTTCATGACAGCACGGGTCAACGCGGCCCACCAGGGCCGAACGGTCCCACTGCGGTCCCGTCCGGCCCTGGTGCCGGGCGACATTCACGCCGGTGAGGGGGCCAGCGGTACTTGCCATTCGAGGCGGGTGCCGTGCTCGCCGGGGCCCGGGGAGGCCACGGTCATCCGGCCGCCCAGTTTCTGCGCGCGTTCGCTCAGGTTGCGCAGGCCACTGCGGCGGCCGCCCTCGGGCATGCCGGTGCCGTCATCCGTCACCGCGACGGTGAGGACGCCGTCGGCCGCGGCGATCAGGACCTCTGCGTGCTCGGCACGTGCGTGGCGGGCGACGTTGGTCAGTGCTTCGCCGATCACGGCCAGGGCCTCGTCGGCGACGGCCGGGGGGACGTCGGTGTCGATCAGGCCCTCCATCCGCAGGGCCGGCGCGAAGCCGAGGCCGGCTGCGGCCTCGTCCAGGCCCTGGACGGCGCGGGCGCGGAGCTTGGAACCCATGGCCTGGGTTTCGTGCTCGCGCAGCCCGAAGATGGTGGAACGGATGATCTTGATGG
Source organism: Streptomyces racemochromogenes (assembly GCF_039535215.1). Classification (GTDB taxonomy): domain Bacteria; phylum Actinomycetota; class Actinomycetes; order Streptomycetales; family Streptomycetaceae; genus Streptomyces; species Streptomyces racemochromogenes. The sequence continues at coordinate 6,238,992 of NZ_BAAAWT010000001.1, read as the reverse complement.
TGGCGTCCAGGTCGTCGACCGCGCGGGCAAGCCGTTCCGAGGCTTCGGGGTGGTCGACGAAGCGCTGGGCGCTCTGCAGGGTCATGCCGGTGGCGAAGAGGCGCTGGATGGCAAGGTCGTGGAGGTCGCGAGCGATGCGGTCGTGGTCCTCCAGCATGCTCATCTGCTCGGCGTCGCGCCGGCGGTCGGCCAGTTCCAGGGCCAGAGCCGCCTGGCCGGCGAAGCCGGGGAGGGCTACAACCTCTGAAGGTGCGAACACGGGACGCCCTTGGCGGCGGGCCAGCATCAGGACGCCGCTGAGCTTCTCCTTCGTGCCGACCGTGACGGCGACGGCAGGCCCGAAGCCCTGCCAGCGTTCGGGCTGCACGGTGACTCGTTCGTCCGTCGCCACGTCCGTCAACGTGATCAGGCCGTCGCGGGCCAGTGCGGCCTCGGCCAGGGTGCCGCGGGTGCTGGGCAGGACAATCCCCCGGTGCGCCTCGGCGCCCTCTCCGAGAGCCAGGGAGCCGCGCAGCTCGCCGCCGGCGCCGAGGAGGTAGACGACGCCCAGGTCGGCGGCGGTGATGTCCTTGGCACGCTCCAGCATTCCCTGGAGGACCTCGTCCTGAGGGGTGCCGGAGAGCAGGGCGCTGGTGATGTCCGCGCCGGCCTCGAGCCAGCGCTCGCGCAGTCGTACTTCCTCGAAGAGGCGGGCGTTCTCGATGGCGATGCCGGCGGCGACGGCGAGGGTGGACAGCACTGCCTCGTCCTCGGGGTCGAAGTCGGCTCCGCCGCGCTTCTCGGTGAGGTAGAGGTTGCCGAATACTTCTTCGCGGACCCGGATGGGCACGCCGAGGAAGGAGTGCATCGGCGGGTGGTGGGCCGGGAAGCCGTACGAGGCGGGATGCTCGGACAGCTCCGGGAGCCGGAGGGGCTCGGGGTGGCGGATGAGCTCGCCGAGGATGCCGTGGCCGGACGGGAGGTCACCGATCTGGGCGCGGAGTTCGTCGCTGATGCCGACGGGGAGGAACTCGGCGAGCTTCTTGTCGTCGCCGATCACGCCGAGAGCGCCGTACTGGGCGTCCACGAGGACGACGGCGGCCTCGACGATGCCCCGCAGCACCTGCGGCAGGTCCAGCTCCCGGCCGACGGACATGACGGCTTCCAGGAGACCGTTGAGCCGGTCGCGGGCTCCGCGCACCTCCTCGATCCGTACCTGGAGCTCGTCGAGGAGCTCGTCCAGGCGCAGCCGGGGCACGCCCTGTCCGGCAGGCCGGTCGCCTGCGCTCATGTCCCACCTCCGGCCGGTGGCAGCAGTGACGGCACTTCTCCGTCCCCTCACACGGTAATCCCAGCACGGCCGAAGGTGCTGGCGGGCCGGTGGCCGTGGCCGTGGCGACGCCCCGGCCTGTACGACGACGGTACCGGCGCTCACCGGCTCGCCCACCGCCCGGGGACGCCGTCGCGCAGGACCCGGGCGTGTGGGGCGGACAGGGCCGGTGCGTCGGTCGCCTGGGTGGTCATCGTCGGCTCAGCCGGTGGGGACGGTGATCACGGGGCAGTGGGCCCGGTGCAGGAGGCCGTGGGTGACGGAGCCCAGCCGCATGCCGGTGTAGCCGCCCCGGCCACGGCGCCCCACGACCAGGGCGAGGGCGTGTTCGGCGGTCCGGGCGAGTTCTTCGACGGGGTGGCCGGTGAGGACCTCGTGGGTGACGTGGACGTCCGGGTACTTGTCCGCCAGGCCGGCCGTGGCCTCGCTCAGCAGGAACCGCTGGGCCTTCAGCGCGACCTCCTCGTCGTTGAGCAGGAACAGTGGCGGCTGCCACACGCACACGACCCGCAGGGCGGCGCCGCGCCGGTCGGCCTCGTCGATGGCGAAGGTCAGGGCGTCGGTGGTGGCCGCGCTGCCGTCGATGCCGACGACGAGGTAGGCCGGCTGCTGGGTGACGTGCTCGGCGTCGCCGACCACGGCGACCGGGCAGGCGGCCTGCGCGGTCACGGGGACGACGGTCGAGCCGGCGCTGAAGAGTTCCGCCGCGCGGCCCAGGTGCCGGGACCCGAGGACGACGAGACGGGCGTGCCGGGCCTGTGCCAGCAGGACGTGGGCGGGGAAGCCGCCGAGGAGGTCGGTGTGGACGGTGACCTCCGGGTGGCGGTCGCCGACCCAGCTCGCTGCCTGGTCCAGCCGGTCGGCGCCGGTGCGGCGCAAGGCGGTCTGATGCGGAGCGTCGTCCACGTGCTGCGTGTCGTGTTGCGGTGGTATCGCCAGCACCAGACGCAGCGGCAGGCGGCGCCGATGGGCCTCGTCGGCGGCCCAGGCCATCGCGAGGTGCCAGTCCCGGACCGGGTCGACGCCGACGACGATGTCACGGGCCTGTTCCCAGGTGGCGGTCATGACGTGCTCCCGGAGTCGCTGCCGAGCCGGGGAATGAGCAGGACCGGGCAGTGGGCGTGGTGCAGGAGGCTGTGCGTAGCCCACCCGAGGCTGGGCCGCAGTCCCAGCGGGGTGGGGGCGCGGCGGCCACCCATGACGAGCAGGTCGGCGTGGCGGGATGCCTCGACGAGGACTCCGGCCACGGAGACGCTCTTCTCCGCATCGGTCTCGATGGTCAGGTCGGGGAACTCGTCTCGGATCGTGTCCGTGATGGCGAGGAGGGTCTCCTCGTGGCGGCCTGCGATCTCGTCCACGCCGTCGAGCATGGGCACCACGGTGCCCATGGACTGGAGCATGGTCCACACGTGCAGCAGGCGCAGTGACGCCTTGCGCAGTTCGGCTTCCCGGGCCGCGTAGCGGGCGCACATCAGGTCGTGCTCATCGCGGACGGCGACGAGGACGGTGCCGCGTTCCTCCGCCCCCTCGATGCCGCGGACGACGATGACCGGGGTCCGGGCGGTCGCCGCGGTGTCCAGGCCGACGGATCCGAGCATGAGGGAGTTGAAGCCGCCCAGGCCCCGGTTGCCCACGACGACCGTGCCGTGCAGGCCGCCCGACCGGTGCAGGCTGGTGACGGCATCGGCGCGGCTGAACTCGGTGGTCACGTTCAGCCCCGGATACTCGGCGGCCACGGCCTTCGCCGTGTCGTCCAGGAGTTCCCGGCCGGCGGCACGGACCCTCTCGATGGTCTCCGCCGACAGGTACAGGGCCCTGCCGTCGGTGTCGGCACCGTGGACGATGTGCAGGGGGCGGCTGCGGCGCACGGCCTCCCCCGCAGCCCACAGAGCGGCGTCGCGCGCCTGCGCCGAGCCGTCCACGCCGACGATGACGGAGCTGGTGTCCGGGGTACGGATGGCGCTTTCCACGGTTCCTCCCAACTGAGAAGCCGACGGGTGTCACCTCTGACGCTGGCACCGCGGAGGGCTGGGAAAGAGGGCCGTCAGGGGCCGCCCGTGGGGCCAAAGGTCCCCATCGGGCCGGCCCGGTCCCGTGCGGCCGGGCGGGAGGGGCCTCCCGGTCCCCGGACGGGACCGTTCGGCCCTCGAAGCCCGCTCCGCCGCGGCGGATGGTGAGTGGCACACACCGGATGCCGGCCACGCCCACGACGCAGCAGGAGGGCTTCATGAACCACATCAAGGTGGCGGACCTCATGACCGACGAGGTCGTCTCCGTTCCCCCGGGGATGGCCGTCAAGGAGGTCGCGAAGGTCCTGGCCCAGTACGACATCAGCGGGGTTCCCGTCCTGGACGACGAGGACCGCGTGGTGGGCGTGGTCTCCCAGACCGACGTCCTGGGCCTCGCCTCACCCGGTCCCCACGCGCAGGGCGCCCCTCAGGCCGCGTCCCTCACGGTCGGCGAGATCATGTCCGCACCGGCCATCACCGTCCGTGCGGAAGAGACCGCGGCCGACGCGGCCCGGCTGATGACCCGACGCGGTATCGAACGGCTGCCCGTCGTCGATGTGGAGGACCGGCTGGTCGGCATCGTCACCCGGCGGGACTTGCTGCGCATGTTCCTGCGCCCGGACTCGGAGATACGGCGGCGCGTGGCCGACATCCTGGCCGATGTGCTGGCCGTGCCGGCCGGTGACGTCGACGTCGTGGACGGCATCGTCACCCTGAACGGCCGCGTGCACCAGCAGAGCCAGCTGCGCTCCCTGCTCGGCCTCGTCGAACGCATCGAGGGGGTCGTGGCTGTCGCCTCGCGCGTCACCGCCGGCTTCGACGACACGGCGAACACGGCCGTCGGCGGCAGCCACAGCGCGATGTCCTGGTGAGGCGCGGATCCCACGAAGGAGCTCCAAGCCATGAACAAGCACGTGACCGTCGGAGTCGACGGCTCCGCCGAGAGCCGGGCGGCTGCCCGATGGGCCGCGCAGGAGGCCGTCCTGCGACAGGTCCCGCTGCGCCTCGTCCATGCCGTCGACTGGCCCTTGGACCCGGTACTCCCCGGCGTCGGCCGCCAGGACGTGGACCGTTGGGCGGATCAAACGCTGGCCGAAACCTCGGGAGAGCTCCGCCGGCGCCATCCGCGGCTGGAGGTCACGCCCCGGGCGCTCTCGGCCCGTCCCGCAGCCGCCCTGGCCGCCGAGGCTTCCGACGCCGACCTGCTGGTCCTGGGCTCACGGGGCCTGGGCGGACTGGTCGGCTTCATCGTCGGTTCGGTGGCCATGTCCACCCTGGTCGCGACCGACACGCCCGTCGTCCTCGTCCGCCCCACCGACGACCCGGACGGGCCTGACACCGGCTCGGCCGGAGAGATCGTCGTGGGCGTCGACATCCACGAAGCGTGCGACCGGGTCCTCGCCTTCGCCTTCGAGGAGGCGGACCGGCGCGGCTGCCCGCTGCGGGCCGTGCACGCCTGGAAGATGCCGGCCGCCTACACGTACGTCCCCTTCGCCGACGCCGAGAACGAACGGGACATCGACCGGAGCATCACCCAGATGCTGGACGACACGCTGCTTCCCTGGCGGCACAAGTTCCCCGATGTCGCCGTCACCCCGACGGTGTTCAGAGGGCCTGCCGCCGAGCGGCTCGTCCCGGCGAGCGAGGGGGCGCAGCTGGTCGTCATCGGCCGACGTCTGCGCCGCTCGCCCCTCGGCGTGCACCTGGGCTCGGTCGCCCACGCGGTCCTGCACCACGCCGCCGCCCCCGTCGCCGTCATCGCCCACGACTGACCCCCGCACCCACCACGCCCACCCCATGCCCCTGGGAGGAAGGCCATGAAGCGCCTGCGCACCGTGGACGACGTCATGACACACGCCGTGGTCTCCGTCGACCGGGAAACCGCCTGCAAGGACATCGTCGAGATCCTGCGCATGTGGCACGTCAGCGCCGTGCCCGTGACCAGCGGGGACGGGCACGGCCGACGTCGTCTCGGAGGCCGACCTGCCGCTCACCACGCAGAACGAGGCCGCTGCATCCCGCGACGTCACCGCCGGGCAGTTGATGACGCGCCCCGCCGTGACCGTGACGAAGGACGCCACGATCGCCGGCGCGGCCCGCCTGATGGCCCGGGGCCACCGTCCGGCTCCCGGCGGCTGCTTCCACCGACCCCACGCGGGAGTCCCGAACGGCGTCATCACCCCACGCGGTGACGCACCACGTCGCATCACCGGTGGCCGTCGTCACGCACGACTGACACCACACGGACAGGAACGAGCCATGACCACAGACCGCATCGACGCCGACATCGCCGAAGTGCTCGTCGGGGACGCCGTCATCGCACCCTCGATGCACAACGCCCAGCCCTGGCGGTTCGTGTTCCGCCCCACCACCGGTGTCATCGAACTGCACGGCGACCCGGAACGGGCGATGAAGCGCACCGACCCCGATCACCGCGCCCTCCATATCGGCTGCGGCGCAAGCCTGTTCAACTTGCGCGTGTCCGCGGCGTGGAACGGGATCGGGGTCACTTTGGGCCTGCTGCCCGACAGCCCCGACCCCTGGCTGCTGGCCACCGTCGTCCTCGGCACGCCGACGACTGAAGACCGCGAACTCGCCGCGTTGCACGACGCACTCCGCCACCGGCACACCAGCCGCCACCCCTTCAGCGACGAAGCCGTTCCGCCGCCTCTGCTGGACGGCTTGCGAGCAGCCGCCCGGCTGGAAGGCTGCCGCCTGACCATCCCCGACCGCTGGCACACGGAGGCCGTGCTCTCACTCGTACGGGACGCGGAGCACCACGAGGAGATGGATCCGCCGGCCCAAGCGGAGACGGACGCCTGGACCACTCATGCGCAGGGCTCGGCGCCCACTCCGAGAAGCGACGGCATTCCCGCCGCGGCTTTCGGCCCACGGAGCGCCGGCCCGGCACCCGTACGGGACTTCGGCCGGGCACGCCCGGTCCCGGACCGCGGATGGGCCGTATTCGAGGAGCACCCCCAGCTGGCCCTGCTGTGCACTCCGAACGACACCGCGGCCGACTGGCTGCGTGCCGGCCAGGCGCTCGAGCGCGTGCTCCTCCAGGCCACCGCCGACGGCCTCGCCACCTCGATGACCTCCCAGCCCCTGGAATGGCCGGAGCTGCGCTGGGCGGTCCGCGATCCGCTGGTCTCCACGGGCCACGTCCAGATGGTCCTCCGCCTCGGCTACGGCCCCTCGGGACCGGTCACGCCGCGCCGCCCCGTGACGGAGGTCCTGGAACTCCGGTGAGACGGTGGTGGTGCGGAACGGCACCCGTGCACGAGGAGCCGGTCGGCCCCTCGTGCACGGGTGTGGTGGGTTCACCGGATGGCTCAGGAGGGCCAGGACCAGTCCGCGACCTCCGGCAGGTCGGTGCCGTGTTCCCGGATCCAGTCGTGGTGGCGGACGCGCTGGGCGGCCATGGACCGGCGCGGGTCCCCGGCACGGCCCGCGAGACCGGGGACGCGGTCGATGACGTCCATGACCAGCCGGTAGCGGTCCATGTCGTTGCGGACCACCATGTCGAACGGGGTCGTGGTCGTGCCGGACTCCTTGTAACCGCGCACGTGCAGCTGGGAGTGGCCGCCACGGCGGTAGGCGAGGCGGTGGATCAGCCACGGATAGCCGTGGTACGCAAAGACCACAGGCCGGTCGGTGGTGAAGAGGGTGTCGTATTCGGTGTCCGTCATGCCGTGGGGATGTTCCTCGTGGGGCATGAGGCGGGCGATGTCGACGACGTTGACGACGCGGACGGCCAGCTCCGGGAGGTGCTCGCGGAGCAGTGCGGCGGCGGCCAGCACCTCCATCGTGGGCACGTCGCCCGCGCAGGCCAGGACGACGTCCGGGGTGCCTGAGCCGTCTTCGGTACCGGCCCACTCCCAGACTCCGGCGCCGCGCGCCACGTGCGCGCGTGCCTCGCCGATCGGGAGCCAGTCGAAGCAGGGCTGCTTGCCTGCGACGATGACGTTGACCCGGTCGCGGCTGCGCAGGGCGTGGTCGGCCACGGCAAGGAGGGTGTTGGCGTCCGGCGGCAGGTAGACGCGCACCACCTCGGGGCTCTTGTTGAGCACGTGGTCGACGAATCCCGGGTCCTGGTGCGAGAAACCGTTGTTGTCCTGGCGCCAGACGTGCGAAGTGAGCAGGTAGTTGAGCGAGGCGATCGGTGCCCGCCAGGCCAGTTCCCGCGCGGTCTTCAGCCACTTGATGTGCTGTCCGACCATGGAGTCGACGATGTGCGCGAAGGCCTCGTAGGTCGAGAACAGGCCGTGGCGGCCGGTGAGGAGGTAGCCCTCCAGCCAGCCCTGGCAGACGTGTTCGGAGAGGATCTCCATCACCCGGCCGTCGCGGGACAGGTTCCGGTCCGTGGCCTCGGTGGTGCCCTGCCAGGCCTTGCCCGTGGCTTCGTACAGGTCGTCCAGGCGGTTCGAGGCGGTCTCGTCGGGCCCGACGACCCGGAAGTCCCGGCGCGCGGCCGTCTCCCGCATGACCTGGGCGAGGAAACGCCCGAGGACGCGGGTCGGTTCGTGCAGGGTGTGGCCCGGCTTGTCGACCGGGACCGCGTGCCCGTCGAGCGCGGGCAGCGGCAGCGGGCGCAGCAGCCGGCCACCGTTCGCGTACGGCACGGCGCCCAGGCGGCGGTCGCCTTCCGGGACGCAGGCCAGGACCTGTTCGGTCGGACGGCCGTCGGCGTCGAAGAGCTCCTGCGGCCGGTACGAGCGCAGCCAGTCCTCCAGCTGCCGCAGGTGCGCGGGGTTCTCGCGTACCGCCGCGAGCGGGACCTGATGGGAGCGCCACGTACCCTCGACCGGGTCGCCGTCGACGGTGGCGGGCCCTGTCCAGCCCTTCGGTGTGCGCAGCACGATCATCGGCCAGAGCGGGCGTTCCCGCCCCGGTCCGGTGGCCGCGTCCCGGGCGGCGGCCTGGATGTCGGCGATGCGGTCCAGGGCGTGGTCCATCGCGCGGGCCATGGAGTGGTGGACCAGGGCGGGGTCGCTTCCGGTCACGTACAGCGGCTCGTGGCCGTAGCCGCGCAGCAGCGCGTCGAGCTCGGCCTCGGGGATCCGGGACAGCACCGTCGGGTTGGCGATCTTGTACCCGTTGAGGTGCAGGATGGGCAGGACGGCGCCGTCGTGGACCGGGTCGAGGAACTTGTTCCCGTGCCAGGACGCGGCCAACGGCCCGGTCTCCGCCTCGCCGTCTCCGATCACGCAGGCCACCAGCAGCCCGGGATGGTCGAAGGCGGCTCCGTAGGCGTGGGCGAGGGAATATCCGAGCTCGCCGCCCTCGTGGATGGAGCCGGGTGTCTCCGGTGCCACGTGGCTGGGCACTCCTCCGGGGAACGAGAACTGCCGGAACAGCCTGGCCATGCCTTCGGCGTCCCGTGACACGTCCGGGTAGGTCTCGCTGTACGTCCCTTCCAGCCAGGCGTTGGCCAGGACCGCGGGGCCGCCGTGACCGGGGCCCCAGACGCACAGGGCCTCCAGCGAGCGCTCGCTGATCACGCGGTTGAGGTGGGTGTGCACCAGATTCAGACCGGGCGAGGTGCCCCAGTGACCGAGCAGCCGTGGCTTGATGTGCTCCGGCTGGAGCGGTTCGGTCAGCAGGGGGTTGCCCATGAGGTAGATCTGGCCGACGGCCAGGTAGTTGGCGGCGCGCCAGTGGGCGTCCAGCTCCGCGATCGAGTGCGCGGTCAACGCGGTCATGTCCGCTCCTGCGGGTGAGGGCCAGGGACGTTCGTCGACTGAGCCGATGCCGACACCCTCTCGCGGCCGGCAGGTGGCCGCCAGGGGAGGACCGGCCCTCGGGGAGGGACCGTCGGCCCTTTCGCGCACCTGCCCGGCCCGGGGAAGGTGAATCCCGGAGGCGCCCGGCACTCCCCCCACGGGTGCCACCCGTCCGGTCATGAACCCCGATGCTCGCGCATCAGTACGGAGGTCAGAGCTGTGAAGCGCACCGTTGTCGTCGGCGTGGACGGTTCTCCCGAGAGCCGGGCCGCGGCCGGCTGGGCGGCTCGGGAGGCCGTACGCCGGGACATGCACGTGCACGTGGTCCACGCCTGGCTGTGGCAGCCGCTCGCTCTCCCGGTCGTCCAGGACCGCGACTCCGAGGCCCGCCGGGCCGAGGAGATCCTGGAGGAGACGGAGGCCGAGCTCTCACGCAGGCACCCGGCGCTCTCCCTCACCGCGGAGGTGGTGCCGGACGTCCCCGTACCGGCCCTGCTGGGCGCTGCCAAGAACGCGGAGATGCTGGTGCTCGGCACCCGGGGCCACGGCGCTCTGGCCGGCTTCCTGCTCGGTTCGTACGGGCAGCAGCTGATCGCCGCCGCCGCGTGCCCGGTCGTCTCCGTCCGGGCCCGGCACGGCACGGCGGTGACCCGGTCCGCAGAGGGTGAGGTGGTCGTCGGTCAGCAGGGCGGCGTAGAGGAGTCCGCCGACGTGCTGCGTTTCGCCTTCGAGGCGGCCTCGTCGCGCAAGGCCCCGCTGCGCGCGGTCCGGGCCTGGACTCTGCCCCCGGTCTACGCCTACAGCCCCGGGTCGATGTGGATCTCGGACCAGTTCGGCGGCCTGGAGCCGTTCGAGAAGGCGGCGCTGGAGCAGGCACTGGATCCGTGGCGGACGAGGTACCCGGAGGTGGTGGTCGCCGAGCACGTGGAGCTGGGCAGCGCAGGTCAGGTGCTGCTCTCCGCCGCTTCGGACGCCCGGCTGCTCGTCGTCGGCCGGCAGATCCGGGAATCGGCGCTGGGGTCACGCATCGGATCGGTGGCCCACGCCGTCCTCCACCACTGCGCCTGCCCCGTCGCTGTCGTGCCGCACCACTGAGGCGCCGCCGGCCTACTCCGCGATGCGGATCTGGTGCCGACCGGGCGGGGTCAGGGCGTGGCTGGCGATCACGGCAGCCTGGACGCGCCCCTCCACCCCAAGCTTGACGAACAGGCGCGAGATGGTGTTCTTGACGGTCTTCTCCGCGAGGTAGAGCTGCTTGCCGATCTCCCGATTGGTCAGCCCCTCGCTGACCATGAGGAGGATCTCCTTCTCCCGGTCCGTGAATCCGGGAAGCCCGGGAACCCGCTCCTCCTCGGGCACGTCTCCACGCACGCGTGCCATCAGCCGGGTGGTGGCCCCGGGGTCGAGCATCGACTGGCCCGAGGCCACCGTCCTGACGGCGGTCACCAGGTCGGTGCCGGTGATCTGCTTCAGGACGTAGCCGGAGGCCCCTGCCATCACGGCGTCCAGGAGGGCCTCCTCGTCATCGAACGACGTGAGCATGAGGCAGGCCAGTTGGGGCATCCGCGATCGCAGCTCACGGCACACGCTCACCCCATCGCCGTCCGGGAGCCTTACGTCCAGGATCGCGACCCGGGGGCGCAACGCCGGAATGCGGGCAAGCGCCTGTTCGGCCGTGCCCGCTTCGCCGACCACGGTCAAGTCGGGTTCGGCGTCCAACAGGTCGTGGACTCCCCTGCGTACGACCTCGTGGTCGTCGAGCAGGAAGACGCGAATGGGCTCGGCCGCGGGGGAGGTGGCACTGCTGCCGGTCATGACGCAACTCCTTCGCCTGGGTTCGTCCCTGGACACACGAACACCGGCATCCTGCCCGCTGGACGGGCCGGACGGACAGGGCCGATCGGCCCTCATCGGACCGCGGCGACCTGGCGGGCACCACCTGCGGTCCCTCCGATGAGGGACCTTCGGCCCTCCCCCGAGGGCCGGCCGGGACCTCCCCGGTCGACCCGGCGCCCGATGGACTGGTGGCGCACGGGGAACGCCGCGACTCCACGGAGCCGCACGCAGCACGGAGGATGTCATGACGACCACCGCTTTGATCGACCTCAGGACCGTGGCCCGGGACGACCACGGACTGCGGATCGCCATGGCCGGAGAGCTCGACTTCCACACGGCCGGACAAGTGAGGCCGAACCTGCTGGAACTCGCCGCCTCCGGGCACCGGCGCATCATCCTGGACCTGTGCCGGCTCTCCTTCTGCGACAGCGCCGGCATCGACCTCCTGGTCCGTCTCGACCGCCGCTGCCGCGCGGCAGGAACGCGACTCCTCCTGTGTGACGTGCCACCCCTGGTGGTCAACGCGATGCGGGTGCTCGCCGCCGACCGCGACCTGACGTTCGTCGTCTCGTGAGGGCGGAGCCGTTCGGGTCAGGCACAGCGTGACCCGGCAACGCCTGGGGCCGCCCGCCGGACGGAGCGCCTGCACGTACGCCGTCCGGCACATGCGTGAGCTGGACAGGGCCGCCGCGCTGGGGCTTCTCGCGACGGTGTCCCTGGGACGCCTCGTCTTCACTCAGCACGCTCTGCCCGCCGTTCGACCGGTGAACCACCTCATCGACGGCGAGGACATCATCATCAGGATCCACGAGGGCGGTACAGGAGTTTGTTGCGCCCGTGGGCGAAACCACCGCTGACCAGCACCGTGCGGATCCACCCTGATCTCGTCACGGGGTTCCGGCTGGAGGCCGCACCGCCCTCCTCGGGCGTCTGCGGCTGACCCCGTCCCCCTTAGCCATTGCGGGCGAGCGGCGCCCGCCACACCAGCCGGCTGCCGCCCTCGTCGGGAGTCTCGACCGTGAAGGTGCCGCCCACCACCCGGGCCCGCTCGTCGAGGTTGCGCAGACCGCTCCTGCGCCCCTGCGCGGGGATGCCCACGCCATTGTCCGAGACGGTCAGTACGATCTCGCCCTGGCCGGCCTGGAGGATCACCGCGACCCGCGTCGCCTGCGCGTGGCGGGCCGCGTTGCTGAGGAGCTCGCCCAGTACCGCCACCACGTGGTCGGCGATCTGCGGAGGTACGTCCGTGTCGAGGAGCCCCTCCATGCTGAGGAGCGGCGGATGGCCGAGGGAGGTGGCCACGTCGCCGACGGCGCGGGCGGCGCGGGCGCGCAGCCCGGGTCCCCCGTCGCGGTCCTTGGTGCGCAGTCCGAAGATCGTCGATCGGATGATCTTGATGGTCTCATCCAGGTCGTCGACCGCCCGGCCGACGCGCTCGGCAGCCCCTTCGTGCTCCACGAGCCGGGCTGCGCTCTGCAGCGTCATGCCGGTGGCGAAGAGCCGTTGGATGGCCAGGTCGTGCAGGTCTCGTGCGATCCGGTCGCGTTCCTCCAGCAGTGCGATCTGTTCGGCGTCCCGGCGTCGTTCCGCCAGTTCCAGGGCTATCGCGGCCTGGCCCGCGAAGGCGACGAGCGGCTCCAGCTCGCCCTCGCCGAACGCCGGGTCTCCCGTCGGCCGGGCGAGCAGCAGGACGCCCCGGCTCTCCCCGCCCGCGGTCCCGAGCGGGACCGCCACCGCCGGTCCCAGCCCCTCCCATCCCTGCATCCGGGCCTCGGTCGCGTAGAGCCCGTCGTCCGACGCCTGCATCGCCGTCACGGGCTTGCCCGCCCGGTGCGCGGCCCCTGTGAGCGTGCCTTCGTACGGGACGACGAGCCCCTGCCGGGCGGCTCGGTCCGCGCCCGCCACGAATTCGACGACCAGGCCTTCACTGCCGTCCACCGGAACGGCGATGCTCGCGATCCGTGCAGCGGTGATCTCCTGGGCGCGGCGGGCGATGAGTTCCAGCACCGCCGGGCGCGAACTCCCGGACAGCAGGCTCTCGGTGATCTCCGCGTTGGCCCTGAGCCACCGCTGCTGGCGCTGCGCGCCCTCGTAGAGCCGCGCGTTGTCGATCGCCACGCCCGCCGCCACCGAGAGCGTGGTGATCACCGTCTCGTCCTCGGTGTCGAAGTCGACCCCGCCCCGCTTGTCGGTCAGGTAGAGGTTTCCGAACACCTCGTCACGGACGCGGATCGGCACACCGAGGAAGGTGCGCATGGGCGGGTGATGGGCGGGGAACCCCTGGGAGGAGGAGTGCGCTCCCAGATCGGTCAGGCGCAGGGGCTCCGGGTGGTGGATGACCTCACCCAGCAGTCCGTGGCCGGCCGGCAGCGGGCCGATGGCAGCGATCTCCGCGCCGGTGAGCCCCACGGTCAGGAACTGCGCGAGCCGGCGGCCGTCGGGGCCGATCACGCCCAGAGCCCCGTACTCGGCGTCCACCAGTAGCGCGGCCGCCTCCACGATGCGCCGGAGCACCTGGGCGAGGTCCAGCTCCCGTCCCACCGACACGACGGCTTCGAGCAGGCTGTGCACCCGGTCGCGGGTGCCGCGCACCTCGTCGATGCGCACCTGGAGTTCGCCCAGGAGCTCGTCGAGCCGCATCCTCGGAACCTGCGTCAACGGATCCCCCACACCCACGCGTTTCCCCTCCGCCTGCCGCCAGAAAGCCCGACCTCGCGGCCAGGGTATCGACACGCCGAGGCCCGAAGGACGTGCTGGCGCACGGATGTCCCCCGTGACTGACTGGATCGAAACGCCCGCGACGATGGGGAGGCACGGACGCGGGACTCGGCAAGGCGGCCTACGAGGCGGAACTGCTGCGACTCCAGACGGAGCTGGTCAGGCTCCAGGAATGGGCGCGCGCGAAGGGGCCCGGTTGGTCGTCGTCTTCGAGGGCCGTGACGCGGCGGGCAAGGGGGGGCACGACCAAACGCGTCGCCGAACACCTCAACCCCCGCGTGGCCCGCATCGCCGCCCTTCCGAAGCCGGCGGAGCGCGAGCGCACCCAGTGGTACTTCCAGCGCTACGTGGGGCACCTGCCGGCCGCTGGGGAGATCGTGCTGTTCGACCGGAGCTGGTACAACCGCGCCGGCGTGGAGCACGTCATGGGCTTCTGCACGCCCGCGGAGCACCAGCTCTTCCTGCGCCAATGCCCGGTCTTCGAGCGCATGCTGGTGGAGGCCTCCGACGCGGCCGAGGTCGCCGCGGCCGCGATGGGTGCACGGTACGTGTGTGTCCCATGACGTCCTCCGTGGCCGGTGTGCCGGCAGCGGTTCAGTACGGCAGGGGGCGGCCGGACGGCGTGCGCAGGTCCAGCGGGGCGGGCTTGTGGAGCTGCTTCGGCCGGGTCTGGATCCGTATGCGCTGCATCGTGGTCACCCTCTTCGAGGAACGGCGCCTGGACCGGCGTCCGGGTTCCACGGTCACGCTCCGGGGTGGGTGCGCCGCAGTGCCGAGCGGGCCCTTCTCTCGGGGCCGACCGGTCCGTTTCCGCGCGGGGCCGATCGGCCCACATGGCGCGCGCCGGGTGGCCGTACGGACCTGCTGGAAACTCCGTCCGCCCAGGTCAGCCGGACGTGAAGGACCGCCGGTCGCGTAGGACCGGCGCTCCTCCCTCGGAACTCTGCTTCACCGCTGCGGGACCCAAGGGGCCTGCCCGGTGGGTCAGGTCACTCGACGGACACGTCGTGCCGAACGATCGTCACCGGGCACGGGGCGTGAAGGGCCACCTGCTGGCTCACGGAACCGAGCAGTGCACGTCGGAAGCCACCGCGCCCTCGGCTGCCCACGACCAGCATCTCGGCGCCGTCGGCCACGTCCACCAGGACCTCGACCGGATGGCCGTGCACCAGGCGTTCCCGGACCAGCGAGGCGTGCTCTTCTCCGAGCACCGTGCGGACCTCCTCGACCAGGCGTCTCTGTGCGTCTTCCTCGTCGAACGTCGCGTCCACCGCGGGCGCCGACCACGACGCTTCGCCGGGGACCTCCCAGGCCGTGACCGCCTCCACCTTTCCACCGACGAGACCGGCGTACCGGACCGCCCAGCGCAACGCGGCCTGGGACGAGGGCGAACCATCGACGCCCACCACGATCCTGGCTGCCGAATGCTGCGTCTCCATGCCCTTCACCCCTTTCGACGCTCTGCTTCCAGCGTGTGCGCCGGGCGGTCACACCGCCACAGGGCGACCCGCACCTCTGAATCTGTGCAGGTCAAGCCGGGGACACCGGCTCAGCCCCCGGAGCCTGAACCACCGTTCCTGGCCCGGGGCGGCCTGCGTGCCCCGGCCGCCGGGAAGCACCAAGGGCACCGGTCCCAGGAGCGAGGGCGGGACCCGGATGCCGAGCCGGCCGGGCCGGAAGCGGATGCGGATGTCCCGGTGCCGGAGGCAGGAGACGGAGAAGGCGGATCCGGGGACCTCGGTGAGCGGCACGGGGTCGATGTGATGTCGCCGAGCAGGGCCGGGTCGTAGCGCTGGTACTCCCATTGCCAGGCGCGGTTCACGGCGGCCCGCCGGTGAGGGCGGCGAGCGCTGCGGGCAGTCCCCCGTTCCGTGCGGGGATCGCGGGCCCTGTCGAGCCCGACCACCAGGCGGAAACCGCCGCGTCGGCCGGCCTCGACCCCGACCACTGCGTCCTCGACCACGGCCGCGCACCCCGGCTCCACACCGAACAGGCGGGCCGCTTCGAGGAACAGGGCAGGTGCGGGCGTGCCGGGCAGTGACAGCGCGGCCGCTTCCTTGCCGTCGACGAGGACGTCGAACAGGCCGATGAGGTCCGCCGACTCCAGGAGGGCGCGGGCGTGGCGTGAGGCCGAGAGCGCGGCGCACCCGAGGTTCATCTCCCTCAGTCGCCGGAGTGCGGGTCGGACGTTGTCGGTGTCGAAGACGGCCCCGCTCGGGGCGTTCATGACTCGTGCACCACTCGGCGGCCCGTGAGGCGGAGGGGAGCGAGTTTCATCCAGTGGGTCCGGGGGCCGCCCGCCCACGGGTGGGAGCGGGCCGTCGTGGTCAGGTGCTGGATCTCTTCGGGGTCGGTGACGGCCTGCAGTTCGCCCACGGCGAGGACGCTCCAGCCGCCGGCGGTGACGTCGTCGATGTTGTCGATCTCGAAGGCGATCTCCGTGCCCGCCGCCCTGGCCGCGAGGGCCTCTGCGGCAGTCCGGAACACGATGGCGGTACCCACCACCATGTAGTTGACCGGGAGGACGGCCGGCCCCTCGGGGGTGAAGACCGCGATGCGGCCCACGCCGTGCGTCCCCAGGAGCATGCGGCACTCTTCCTCCTCCAGGGGGACGAGCGCGGTGTCGCGGCGGGCCGTGGCGCGACCGCGCACCCGGTCGGCGCTCGCGCCGGTGAGGTCGTCGACCGTGACGCCGAGGACGTCGGCGACCCGGACGAGGGTGCCCATGGCGGGGCTGGCGGCGTGCTCCTCCAGGTAAACGATGTAGTTGCCGTCGGCGCCGCACTTCCGGCCCAGCTCTTCCCGGCTCATGCCGAGGGCTTCACGGCGGGCCGCCAGGCGGCGGCCCAGGTCCGTGCGTCCGGCCGTCCCTCCGGACGGAGGGTAAGGGGTGCGGGAGATGCTCTTCATCGCGATCACTGCTCCAGGGGCGGTACGGCGACCGCGTCGTGTTGGGGGCCTCCGAGGACGACCTTGAGCGCGCCCGTCTCGCCGGCCCGGGAGAAGACGTCGTACGCCTCTTCCATCTGGTCGAGCTCGAAGCGGTGGGTGACCATCGCGGCCCCGGGAAGCCGGCCGGCGGCCATCATGCGCAGCAGCATGGGGGTGGAGTGGGTGTCGACAAGGCCGGTGGTGAGGGTGACGTCCTTGATCCACAGGTCTTCGAGGTGGAGGACGGCAGGCTTGCCGTGGACGCCGATGTTGGCGACCCGGCCGCCGGGACGGACCATGCGGGTGCACATCTCGAACGCCTCGGGCACGCCGACCGCCTCGATGACGACGTCCGCGCCGAGTCCGTCGGTCAGGTCCTCGACCAGCTTCTCCGGCTCCTCCTGCGCGCTGGCGGTGGCATCGGCGCCGAGGTCTCGGGCGGCGGCGAGCCGAGAGGCGGCCAGGTCGATGGCGATGGTTCGGTACGGGCTGTAGAGCGAGGCCGTGCCGATGGCCGCCAGCCCGATGGGGCCGGCGCCGACCACGACGACGGTGTCGCCGGGGCGGACTTTGCCGTTGAGGACGCCGACCTCGTAGGAGGTCGGGAAGATGTCGGCGAGCAGGACCGCTTCGTGGCTCGGCAGGGCGCTGGGCAGCGGGTGCACGGAGAGGTCGGCGAAGGGGACGCGTACGTACTCGGCCTGGGTTCCGTCGATGGTGTGGCCCAGGACCCAGCCGCCTCCTCCTCGGCACTGCCCGTAGCGGGCTTCGCGGCAGAAGCGGCAGCGGCCGCAGGCGGAGATGCAGGAGATCAGGACGCGGTCGCCGGGGCGGACGGTGCGGACGTCGCCGCCGGTCTCGACGACGGTGCCGACGGCCTCGTGGCCGAGGACGCGGCCCGGGGCGACCTCGGGGACGTCGCCCTTGACGATGTGCAGGTCGGTGCCGCAGATGGTGACGGCGTCGACCCGCACGATCGCGTCGGCGGCGTCCTTGATCGAGGGGTCCGGGACGTCCTGCCAGGAGGTCTGTCCGGGCCCGTGGAAGACGAGTGCCTTCATGGCGCGGCTCTTTCTCTGTGCGGTGCGGAAGTGGGGTCACCGCCAGCCTGTGCCCGTATCCCGCCGTCACGCTTGGGCCGGTCGGCCCCTCACCGGGGACCGGTAGGGCCCCTCCCGTCCGGCCCGGCCGGTGCGACGGTGAAGTCCGGCATCCGTCCCGAGAAGCCGGAAAGGATGGGCCTGCCATGTCTCAGCCGACCCCGTCTCCCACGTCCGTCACCGCCGCGACCCGGCCGGCGCTGCTGCGCTTCCTGGGGGGTGTGCGGACGGTGACCGGGAGCAAGTTCCTGGTCGAGAGCGACCACGCCCGGATCCTCGTCGACTGCGGACTCTTCCAGGGTGTCGCGGACCTGCGACGCCGCAACTGGGACAAGCTGCCCTGCGACGCCTCCGACATCCATGCCGTCGTGGTCACCCACGCCCATCTGGACCACTGCGGCTATCTGCCGCGCCTGGTCCGGCAAGGCTTCCGCGGTCCCATCCTGACCAGCGCCCGCACGGCCCGCCTCGCCGAGATCGTGCTCCGCGACAGCGCCCGCCTCCAGTCGGAGGCCGCCGAGCACGCCAACCGGCACGGCTGGTCCAAGCACCGGCCCGCCAAGCCCCTGTACGACGATGACGACGTCGACCACACGGTGAAGTTCTTCGACCCGGTCTCCTTCGGCAGCGAGGTCGAGATCATGGCCGGAACGAAGCTCACGCTCCACCGCGGCGGCCACATCCTCGGCTCCGCCTGGGCCCACCTGACCCTGGAGGACGGCCACACCCTCGCCACCAGCGGCGACCTCGGCCGGCCCGGCCACCCGCTCCTCCTGCCACCCGAGCCGTTCACCGGCGCCGACGTCCTGCTCATGGAGTCGACGTACGGCAACCGCCGCCACGACCACGAGACCGCGCGACGCGCATTCGCCTCGGTGATCACCCGCACGCTCTCCCGGGGCGGCACGGTCGTCATCCCGGCGTTCGCGATCGACCGCACCGAGGTCGTCCTGCACGAACTCGCCGCGCTCCGGGACGACGGCACGCTCCCCCGCCACGTGCCCGTCTACGTCGACAGCCCCATGGCCCTGGCCGCCCTCGACGTCTACCGCGACGCCGTACGGGCCCGCTCGCCCGAGCTGCGACCCGAGATCCTCGCCGCCGGTGAGTCCGCCATCAGCCCGGACCCGTTCCTCGCCGCCCGCACCGTCCAGGAGTCGATCGACATCAACGGCGCCACCGGCCCGGCGATCATCGTCTCCTCCGCCGGCATGGCCACCGGCGGCCGCGTCCTGCACCACCTCCACCGCATCCTCCCCGACCCCCGCAACGCCGTCGTCATCGTCGGCTTCGCCGCCGCCGGCACCCGCGCCCGGGACCTGGTCGACGGCGCCCGCGTGCTGAAGATGTTCGGCGAGTACGTCCCCGTGCGCGCCGAGGTCGCCGACGTACCGCACTTCTCCGCCCACGCCGACGCCGGCCAGATCATCGACTGGCTGCGCTCCGCGCCGCCCCCGCACACGACCTACCTCGTCCACGGTGAGGAGAGCGCCGCCGAGACCCTGCGCGACCGGATCACGGACGAGCTGGGCTGGACGGCCGTCGTACCCAGGTCCGGGGAGGCCGTCCTGGTCCGCTGAGAAGGGCCGGCCGGCCCCGCGGTCTGCACCGCGCGGCCCTGCCGGCCCCCACGGCACCCGGCAGGGTGAAGGGGAAGGGTTGGAGGCACACCATGAGCACCGTGCGCAGCATCCTCGAACAGATGACTCCGGAAGCCCGCGAGGCCCTGCTCGCCCACTCCACCGGGTCACGTTCCCGGCCGGCACCAGCATCTTCAAGGAACACCAGCGGGCCGAGAAGTTCTGGATCATCGAATGCGGCACCGTCGACCTCGACACCCACGTGCCCGGCCACAAGAACGCCGTCATCGACACCCTCCGCCACGGCGAACTACTCGGCTGGTACTGGATGTTCCGCCCCTACACCTGGCACCTGGGCGCCACCGCCTCCCGCGAGGTCACCGCCCTCGAGTTCGACGCCGCCACCGTACGGGAGCTGTGCAACGAGGACTCGGCCGTCGGCCGGTCCCCCGCTCGCCTACGCACGCTGAGGACCCCGCCATGACCTCCACCCCCTACACCGTCGCCGACGTGATGACCACCAAGGTCATCGCCGTCACCCCGGAGACAGGCTTCAAGGACATCGCCGCCGCGATGGAACGCTGGAAGGTGACCGCCCTCCCCGTCATCCAAGGTGAAGGCCGCGTCGTCGGCGTCGTCTCCGAAGCCGACCTCCTGCCCAAGGAGGAGTTCCACGAACACCGCCCGGGCCTGATCGAGCAGATGCGCCGCCTGGGCGACACCGCCAAGGCCGGATCCACGCGCGCCGAGGACCTCATGACCACCCCCGCCGTCACGATCCGCCCCGGCGCCACCCTCCCCCAGGCGGCCCGCCTCATGACCGAGCGGCACATCAAGCGCCTCCCGGTCGTCGGCGCCGACGGCACCCTCAAGGGCGTCGTCAGCCGCGCCGACCTCCTCAAGGTCTTCCTCCGTACGGATGAGGACCTCACCACGGAGGTCCGCGAGAGCGTCGTCAAGCGCCTCTTCCCGCTCTCCCACGAAGCAGTCAAGGTCACCGTCTCCCACGGGATCGCCACCCTGACCGGCCACGTGAAGGACCACACCCTGATCCCTCTCGCCGATCGCCTCACCCACTCCGTCGAAGGAATCGTCGACGTGCGCTGTCGGCTTGAAGCCGGCTCCGACGGTTGACGAGCGAAACCGAGCCGTGCCGTCGGTTGGCCCTCGTCCCCGCCCAAAGGTCCGACAACCGGGCCCGGCTCAGTGCCGTCCTCGTCCTCCAAGTGTTCCTCCAGCCGGCCGGGGTCATGTGACCGTCGCTCCTCCAGGTGGCGTCAGCCTGTGCGGGCTGGGCGCGGGCGGCTCCGTGAGCCCGGTGCCGGCGGCGGTTCCGCCCGCCTGGTCAACCACACCCCGCGTCTGCCGCGGGTGGACGGGGACCGACTCAGGTCGGCGCTCGACCACGCCCGCGGTCCAATGCCGTGACGGGGAGGGTCCAACGGAGAGAGACCAACTCTTGCCGCAGTCTTGCCCACCGCTTTGGTGAGCCTTCGACGGAGCCGAACTAGCCTTCCCGCCATGCCCATTCGCCCGCCACGTCCCCTGGCCCTGCCGGTCCTGCCGTACCGCAAGCCCACCCGCGGCCGTGACTACTGGGTCCTGGACGACGTGCTTCCCGACGTGGACGCCGTACGGGCCCGCTGCCTGGCGAAGGAGGACTGGGTCCAGGGAGCCCCGCACAAGCCCGAGCCCTGGCCGGGGCTGCGCGCCATGCCGGGACTGGAACCGGACGAACTGGCCCGCGTGGAGCGGCAGGTGCGGCAGGCGACCGGGGCCAAGCGGATCTGGCCCGAGAACCCGGCCGGCGCCGGCACCTTCAACCACAACTGCGTCCAGGTCGTCGGCAAGGACGAGTGCGAGCCCCGCCCGCACACCGACTCCCGCACCCTGTGCCGCTACGCCGCCGTCCTCTACCTCAGCCCGGCCCTCCCCAAGGACTGCGGCACCAGCTTCTACCGCCAGCGGCTCCCGGACGGCGCCCTCGGCGGCAATCAGGTCCTCGCCCCCCACAACAACCTGGTCGACGCCCTCGGCACCCGCTTCGTCCCCGAGGACTCCTTCACCGAGGACGTCCGCGTCCCCCACCGCTACAACCGCCTGCTGCTCTACTCGGCCAACCTCATCCACAGCGCGACGGGCTACTGGGGCACGACCCTGGAGGACAAACGGATGACGGCGGTCTTCTTCTGGATGGCCTAGCACCAGGACGTCGCAGTGGCCCGCGTTCTGGTGGGGCCGGTTCGGGCTGCCGTCAGCGGCTTGCGTACGGCAGGAGGGCCATCTCGCGCGCGTTCTTGATGGCGGTGGCGAGGGCCCGCTGCTGCTGGGCCGTCACTCGTGTGACGCGGCGACTGCGGATCTTCCCGCGGTCGGAGATGAACCTCCGGAGCAGGTCGGTGTCCTTGTAGTCGATGGAGGTGATCCCGGCGACGTCGAGGGGATTGGGCCGGGACTTCACGGGCTTGCGGGGGTACGGGGTTCGGGCCATGGTGGCGTCTCCTTGAATTGATCGTCGGACGGGTCAGGCGGCGTTGAGGAGGGAGTCGAAAGCGGCGGGCAGGCCCTTCCAGGCCTCGCGCCCGGCCGTGTACTCGGCGTCCGTCAGCAGGCAGGAGTCGAGGAGCCGCTCCAGCCCGTCCCGGTCGAGACCGGGCGAGGTGAAGACGAGGTGCTGGCAGCAGTCTCCGTGGTCCGGGTGCCAGTCGAGCGCGGCAGCCGCGCGGCGCATCGGCGGCACCATCTCCCACGCCGCGTCCGGCAGCGATGCCAGCCAGGGGCCGGCGCTCTCCACGCACAGGGCTCCTCCGGCCGCGTCCCAGGCGAGCAGCGTGTCGGGGCGGTCGGCGAGCCAGAACCGGCCCCGGCTGCGGGCCGCGGCGCAGCACAGGTCCTCGAGTGCCTGGTAGAGGCGTTCGGGGTGGAAGGGCCGCCGGCGGCGCCAGACGAGCGTGGTGACGCCGGCTTCGTCGGCGTCCTGGGGCAGGAGCGCGCAGGCGGGGTGCTGGGCGGCCGCGGCGGCCTCGACGTCGAAGCCTGCGAAT
Source organism: Streptomyces racemochromogenes (assembly GCF_039535215.1). Classification (GTDB taxonomy): domain Bacteria; phylum Actinomycetota; class Actinomycetes; order Streptomycetales; family Streptomycetaceae; genus Streptomyces; species Streptomyces racemochromogenes. The sequence continues at coordinate 6,216,742 of NZ_BAAAWT010000001.1, read as the reverse complement.
GCCGCCCGGGCGAGTTCGACGGAACCGGCCCGCACCCGCTGGGCGGTGGGGTGCAGCTGCGCGAGGAGCGCGCGGTCCTCGTCGTCGGCCTCTTCGCTCTCGACGAGGGCGAGGACCGGGGCGTACTCCAACTGCCGGGCCCAGGTGTCCCCGATGGTCCTCTGGTCGGTGGGGGCCGCGGCGAGGCCGGCTTCGGCCAGGTCGTCGCCGTTGCCGAGGCAGGGCAGGACGAGCGCGGGGTCCACGGCGGTGATCACGTTCGTCAGGACGAATCGGTCTCCGCCGTGGCCCGCGATGACCTCGGCCATGGCCTTCGGTTCGACCGAGTCCCACAGCTCGACCACGGCGAGCCGGGCCAGGCCGCTGTCCGCCATCCGCTCCAGTTCCGGCACCAGGTCCTCGCGCAGGGCGCAGCACGCGCAGTCGTTGACCAGCGGTGCGTCACCACGGGTGAGGGTGCCGGAGGCGTCGCGGATCTCGCGGAGCACGGTGCCGTCGGAAGCTCTGGCCAGGTCGTGGTGGAGCGCGACGCTGCCGTGCACGGACCGCAGCAGGCTTTCGACGACCTCCTTGCGTGCGTCGGCGTGCATTCCGGCGACGATCACGACGGGGAGCTGATTCTCGCGGTCCATCACCGGGTTCCGTAGCGGCGCTGGAACTTCTCGACGCGGCCGGCGGTGTCGAGGACGCGGGCGGTGCCCGTGTAGAAGGGGTGGCTCGCGGAGGAGATCTCGACGTCGACGACCGGGTAGGTGTTGCCGTCCTCCCAGTCGATCGTCTTGTCGCTCGTCATCGTGGAGCGGGTGAGGAAAGCGGTGCCGGAGGCGGTGTCGCGGAAGACGACGGGCCCGTAGGCGGGGTGGATGCCGGGCTTCACGGCAGGAACCTTTCGACGGTGGGGCGGGGGTGCGGGGGTGCGGGGGGTCAGCGCTCTTCGCGGAAGTCGACGTGCCGCCGGACGACCGGGTCGTACTTGCGCAGTACCAGCCGGTCGGGATCGTTCCGACGGTTCTTGCGGGTGACGTAGGTGAACCCGGTGCCCGCGGTGGAGCGGAGCTTGATGACCGGGCGGATCTCGTTGCGTGCCATGTGGCTACTATATGGGAATGGTTTCCATTTCCAATACGGAGACCTCGACGAAGGGAGCCCCATTCATGTCAGCGCACTGCCAACTGACCGGCGCCAAGCCGGGATTCGGCAACAACATCTCGCACTCACACCGGCGCACCTCGCGCCGCTTCAACCCGAACATCCAGCACAAGCGCTACTGGCTGCCCAGCGAAGGGCGCCATGTCCGCCTGACCCTTAGCGCCAGGGCCATCAAGACCGTGGACGCGATCGGCGTCGAAGCCGCGGTGGCCCGCATCCGCGCACGGGGAGGGAAGATCTGATGGCGAAGCGGAGCAAGATCGCGAAGAACGAGAAGCGGAAGGCGGTCGTCGAGCACTACGCCACCCGGCGGGCCGAGCTCAAGGAGGTCATCCGCCGCCCGTCCTCCACCGCGGCGGAGCGCGAAGCCGCGTACGCCGAACTGCGCCGGCAGCCGCGCGACGCCAGCGCCACCCGGGTGCGCAACCGCGACAGCGTCGACGGCCGCCCCCGCGGCTACCTCCGCACGTTCGGACTCTCCCGCGTCCGCACACGGGAGCAGGCGCACGCGGGCTTCCTGCCGGGAGTGACCAAGTCGTCCTGGTAAGCGCCACCCAGGCCGCACGCCCGCCACAGGAGTCGGGCGTGCGGCCATGGCGCCGCACGAGCACCATCAAGCTCGCGGCGGCGAGGAAAGCGACGATCGCGTGCGGGGTTTTGGGGAGCCGACGACCCGGTCGCCCTGGCCGACGCCCAGGTCGCGCAGGGTGGCGGCGACGGAGGCCTCCTGTGCCCGCAGCCGGCCGCCGACCGCCGGTCACCTCGTATCCGGAGCCGGTCTCGTCGAGGGCGATGATCGCCACGATGTCGTCGGTGAGGGCGTCGGGGAACCAGTGGGCGCCCGGCATCCGCTCCCGCGAGCACCTGTTCCGGCGAGCCCGGCGTGGCGGGCGAAGTCCGTGATGCGGCTGTCGGCGACGGCCTGTGGGTCGGGCGTCCACGGCCGGGTAGGGCGTGGTCAGCGGGGGGCGCGCCTTGGCCGGCTGGTCTGGGCGGTCCGGGCGGAAGGGTGGGGGCTGCGCGTGGTGTGCAGGAGGGACGCCCAGGCGGCGGTGTCCGTGAAGTCGTGCCTCCCGGCCGGGACGAGGTCCATGACGACGCGGTCGGGGCGCAGCAGGACGGCGTCCGCCCGGCCGGCGCGCAGCCAGGCGGTGAGGGTGCCGTCGTCACGGAGGCCGGTCACGGGGATCGCCGGGACGCCGAGCCCGTAGGCGAGGGCGCGCACCGAGGGAGAGGGATCAGCGGCGGTCAGCACGGTGAAGCCGTCGCCGAGCAGTTCGTCGAGGCGGGAGCGCCGGCCGTCGGGTCCCACCACCCGTGGTTGCGGGCAGTGGGTGCCCGCGAGGCTCCCGCGCGTACGACGCCGGACGAGGGGTCCGGCGGTCAGGGGTGGGCTGAGGTCGCGGCCCGCCGCCGTGGTGAGGCCGGGTATGCGGCAGGCCGCGGCCAGGATCCCGCGGCGCAGTGCGGCGGCGCCGTCCTGGCCGCCGGTCATGGCCCAGCCCATGGCGACCGCGAGCCGGATCGCGTGCCGTGCGTGCGGTTTGCGCTCGCTCTCGTAGGTGTCCAGCAGCCGTTCGTCGCCGCCCTGCTGGAGGACTCGGGCGAGCTTCCAGGTGAGGTTGTGGGCATCACGCAGGCCCGAGCAGAGTCCCTGCCCGATGAACGGCGGGGTGAGGTGGGCGGCGTCGCCGAGGAGGAAGACCCGTCCGTTGCGCCACCGGTCGGCCACCCGCGCCCGGAAGGTGTACTGCGTCTCCCGTACGATGTCGAAGTCCCCGTCGTACGAAGGCGACAGCCACGGGGCGATCAGTTCGCGGACCGGCTGCCGCCCGTCTTGCAGCCGGAACTCCCAGCGGTAGCGGTCCTCGCCGACGCGCATGAACGTCGCCGGCCGGTGCGGGTCGCAGACCTGGTCGACGCCTTCCCAGCAGCGGACGTCGGCCTTCGTGCGGACGTCGATGACGGTCCAGCGTTCCTCGAAGCGCAGGTCCTCCCATGAGGCGCCGATGGCGGCACGGGTGAGGCTGCCCGCGCCGTCGCAGCCGAGGACCGCCTCGGCCCACAGGTGGTGCTCACCGTCGCCGTCGCGGTAGGTCACGCGGACGGGGCCGGTGGGCTCCGGGCCGACGCCGGTGACCTCGACACCGCCCCGCAGCTCGCACTCGGGGCGCTGGGCGAGGGCGTCGCGTAGCAGTCGTTCCAGCTCGGGCTGGTCGAACATGCTGGTCTGCGGGTAGCCGTGGTGGCCGTGCTCGGATCGCCGGAACTCGGCCACGACCCGGTGCCGGGCGTCCAGCAGCCGCAGTCCGTGCGCGGGGCGGGCGATCGCGGCGAACTCCTCGCCCACGCCCGCGGCCTGGAGGATGCGGCGCACCTCGTCGTCGGTGGCGACGGCGCGCGGGAGCGGGTAGACGTCCTGGTGGCGTTCCAGGATGACGGTGCGGATACCGCGCCGGGCGAGGAGGAGGGCGGCGGTCACGCCCACCGGCCCGGCGCCGATGATCACGACGGGTGTGGGGGCTGGCTGTGCGGGAGCGGGTGCGGTGGGCCGGGGGCCGGCCTGGTCGGCGGTCATGTGCGGCTCACCTCGGGTCCTGGTTCGCGTCCGTGACGGGCGTGCGCTGCTCGCCGAGGTCGATCCGCCCGTCCGCGGTCGAGATCGTCGCCGTGATCACGTCACCCGTGTGCAGGTAGTGCGGGTTGCGGGCCTGGGACTTGAAGAACGCCTTCCACTTCACGGCGGGCGGCAGCAGCGCGCCGATCTTCTCGACCGCCTTGGGCGGGGCCTTGAGGGCCGTGCCCCCGGGGGTCCCGGTGAGCAGCAGGTCGCCGGGGCCGAGGGTCTGGAAGCGGGCCAGCAGGGTCAGCGCCTGCGCCGGGCGGACGATCATGTCGGCGAGGGTGCGGTCCTGACGCAGCTCGCCGTTGACCGACAGCTTCAGCCGCAGATCGAGGAGGTGGACGAAGTCCTCGGGCTCCAGAAGCGCCAGGTAGGGCCCGGTCGGTGTGAAGGTCGGGTACGACTTGCTCTCGTAGAACTGCGTCTTGGTCAGCTGCACGTCACGGGCGCTGACGTCGTTCGTGAGCACCAGCCCGGCGACATACGAGGGCAGGTCCCGCTCCTCGACCACGGTGCCGACGGGCAGGGGTGCGCCCATGACGAGCCCGAGTTCGATCTCGTAGTCGAGGAACCTCACGTGCGACGGCCGGACGATCGCCTCGTCCGGGCCGCTCACCGAGCCGGACGCCTTGCGGAAGAAGGCGGTCGGGATGTCGCCGGTGAAGCCCGAGTCGCGGGCGTGGCTGCGGTAGTTGACCATCTGGGCGACCACCCGGCAGGGGGTGGTGACCGGTGAGAGGGCCGCTAGATCGACGATGGGCGTGCCCGTGTCGGCCGAGAGCGCCGCCTCCCGTACGGCGTCACGGTCGGCGATGAGTTCGGCGGTGGTGGCGGCCTTGGTGTCGATGGAGACGGCCCGGTTGCCGCGGAGGATCCACCAGCCGTCGGCGGTGCGCAGGACGTTCGTGCTCATATCAGTGCCTTCGTGAGGGGGTTGGGGTTCAGGACTTGGCGGCCTTGAGCAGGCCCAGCAGGCGCGCCGGGTCCATCTCGTTGTCACCCCGCAGGGCTTCGATGACGTCACGGACCCGCTGCGGGGAGGGGCTCGCGCCGAGGAAGTCACGGGTGGCAGGAGGTCCCCACTGGGCGAGGCCGGAGGTCGACATGGGCGCCCAGCCGGGCTCCAGGTCGCAGGAGAACAGGTCACCGTCGGCGAAGTGCTCCAGCATGAAGCGGTCGGGATCGCGCCAGTAGTCGAAGAGCTGGCTGCCCTGGACGTGCCGGCCGATGCCCCAGCTGCGCTGGTAGCCGCGCTCGGCCAGGTACTCGCCGCCCGCGGCGATCGAGTCGAGGTCGGTCACCTGGTAGGCGGAGTGGACGTAGCCGTTGCCCGGGCCCAGGTGCATGGCCAGCGTGTGGTGGTCAACGGCCCGGCTCCCCTGGTCGCAGCGGATGAACGCCATCGTCGGGCCACGTCCGCGCCGGCCGTCCAGGAACAGGAAGTCGGAGACGATCATCCCGAGGGTGTCCAGGTACCAGTCCAGGGCGCGCTCGAACACCCGTGTCTCCAGGACCACGTGCCCCAGACGCTGGATGCGGGAGGGTTCACGCGGCGGGCGCTGGGCGACGTTCGTGCGACGGTGACCGGTGCCGAAGTTGAGCAGGAGCGGCTGCTGCTCGGGCAGTGCGGGCAGTTCCTCCCCGCAGTGCACGACCTGGACCGGGAAACCGGAGGGGTCGAGCAGGTCGACCACCTTGCCGCCGCCGGGCACGTCCGCGTCCCGTACGGACGTGCCCGTGGCGCGGGCCAGCCGGTCCAGGTCGGCGCGCTCGGCGGTGCGGAACGCCGGGCCGATGAAACGGGAGGTCCGGCCGCGCCGGATCACCGTGCACGGCGAGCCGGCGAAGGTACCGCGCAGCCACAGCTCGTCCGCGCTCCGGGCGGCGATGCCGAAGCCGAAGTCCCGGGCGAAGACCTCGGCCCGGTCCAGGTCGGGCTTCTCGAACTCCAGCCAGGCCAGGTCGGCCACCTTGATCACGGGGTTGCGGGACCGTCCGGGGTGTTCGCCGCGCAGGGCGCCCTGCGCGCTGTGGAGGTCCTGATGGGCCGTCCTGACGTCCGGGACGCCGACTGCGGTGACGCGGGTTTCGGACATGGTGCCCTCCAAGCGACATTGCCGTGATGAGGAAATCATCAAGTCTGACGGTTCTGTGCGTCAAGGCGTTCGCGCCAGGAAATGATGAATTCATCAGGACTGCGATCGTCATCGCCTCGGCGGCTAGAATCCGGGCATGCCTACGTCAGCCCCGCCCAGCAACCGATTCGAGCGGCGTCGCGCCGAGACCCGCGGAGCCCTGGTCCGCGCGGCGCGCCGGATACTCGCCGAGACCGGGGACACCAGCGTCAGCATCCAGGTGATCGCCGAGCGCGCCGACGTCGGCTTCGGCTCGTTCTACAACCACTTCGATTCGAAGACGGAGCTGTTCGAGGCAGCGGTGCAGGACGCGCTGGAGGAGTACGGCCAGGCCTTCGACGATCACCTGGCCGGCATCGACGACCCCGCGGAGCTCGTCGCGACGGGCTTCCGGCTCAGCGCCCGCATGGCCGAGTCGCACCCGGAGCTGATGCAGGTGCTGCGCCGCCGCGGCCTGGGCCACATCCACGCGGACAACGGTCTGACCCGGCGAGCGCTGCGGGACCTGGAGGTGGGCATGGCCTCCGGCCGCTTCACCGCCGTCGACACGGCGGTCGCCCTGTCCGCCCTGGGGGGAACCCTGCTGTCCCTGGTGGAGCTGCGGTTCGCCCGGCCCGACGTGGACGGCGACGACGCCGCGGTGAACCTCGCCGAGATGGTCCTGCGCATGCTGGGCGTCCCGCCGCAGGACGCCCACGAGGTCGCCCGGCGCCCCCTCCCCGACCTCGCCTGACCGTCGTTCCGCGGACGGGACGGGCGACGTACGCGTCAGCCGGCCCGGAGGCCGACCGCCAGCGTCAGCTCGAGGATCCGGCGGGGCGACGCGAGGTCCGGAAACAGCTCCCGTACCTGCGACATCCGGTACCGGACGGTCTGGGGATGGACGAACAGCGCCGCCGCCACCTCGTCCCGCCTGCCCTGGTGCAGCAGCCACGCCCGCAGCGTCTCCTCCAGCCGCCGTGCGGTCGCGACGGGCAGGGCCCGCAACGGTGCGAGGGCTCGGGCACGCAGGTCCGCGAACGCCTCCGCGTCGGCGCTCAGCACCAGCTCGGGCAGGTGGTCCTCGGTGTCGCGGATGTCGGCGGAGAGGGAGCGCGCGCGTACGGCTCGTGCGTACGAGGCGGACGCACGGGTCCAGGGCCGGGGCGGGCCGACCACGGCGGTGCGGTCGGTCAGCTGTCTCAACAGGTGTGACCGGTCGGCATCGGGGACGAGCAGCACACCCGAGGTGTCCGGCAGATCGTCGAGGACGAGGGTGCTCGGGTCCAGCGTGCGGTAGGCGGGCCGGGCCTGGGCGGCCGGCAGCAGGACCGCGGTCAGCGAAACCGGAGGCTGCCAGCCGGCCCGTTGGACGGAGGCCAGCAGCACGTCCGAGGCCGCGCCCGTGAGGAGGTCGCGGGCCAGGTGCTCCAGGTGCCGCTCGTGCTCCCGGCCCCGGGCGGCCAGCTCGTCGGCATGGCCCGCGGCGCTCGCGGCGGAGAGCTCGTCGATGTAGGCGAAGGTCAGCTCGGCGAACTTGGCGACCTCGGCGGCGGGCAGACCCGCGGGTACCGCCCCCGCCGCCAGACATCGCCATGCCACACGGGCGCCGACGCGGTAGGCGCTGAGCAGGGCGTCCATCGAACGGCCGTCGCGCACCTCGCCGCGGCCCAGCTCGTAGGCGGCGTCACCGGCGTCGCCGCCCGTGGCGTTCCCGCTCGCGAGGTCCAGGTAGTGCCCCAGGGCGGTGCGGACGGCTCGGCGGATGGTGCCGCCCATACGGCCGGAAAGGGCGTTGGCGTAGGGAGGGACCTCGTCGATGATCGCCTGGACGACCTCGTCGGCAGTGGTCTTCAGCGCGGCCCGAAGTGCGGTGACCGTCGTCGCATCCAGAGACAGATCGGTGACTCTCCGAATCGGATGACTCATCTTCATTCCCTGCGAACAATTCAGTCGGGCAGATTTACGTCCTGCGGTCAGGACTTTACGCCTTGAGGCGGATCAAGCTGGAGTCATGACGAGTGCAGCCCTCCGCAGTGGGGCGTGGAAACTGCTGGAGATGGTCACGACGCCGCTGCTGCCGTCGGATTACCTCGACCTGGTCAGTCCGCTGCGTGCGGGCGCTGACCTGCGGGGGCGCATCGAGGCCGTGCACCCCGAGACGGGTGACGCCGCGACCCTCGTGATCAGGCCGGGACGGGGCTGGCGCGGCCACGCGGCCGGTCAGTACGTGCGGATCGGGGTCGACGTCGACGGCAGGCGCCTGTGGCGCTCCTACTCCCTCACCTCGCCGCCACACCGCCGGGACGGCCGCATCACGATCACCGTGAAGGCGATCCCGGGCGGCAAGGTCAGCAACCACCTGGTCCGCAGGGCGAAACCGGGCACGCTGGTCCAGCTCGACCAGGCGACCGGTGACTTCGTGCTGCCGCAGACCAAGCCCGCCAAGGTGCTCTACCTGACGGCCGGCAGCGGCATCACGCCCGTGATGAGCATGCTGCGTGACATCGCGCTCGATGACGTCGTCATGATCCACTGCGCGCCACAGCCGCAGGACGTGATCTTCCGCAAGGAACTCCACGGCCTGGTCGCGGACGGCAGGCTGCGGCTCACCGAGGTGCACACCGACGCGGACGGCAGGCTCGACCTCGCCCGTCTCGACGAACTGGTGCCCGACTGGGCCGAGCGCGAGACCTGGGCCTGCGGGCCCGCGGGCCTGCTCGACGCCGCCGAGGAGCTCTGGAGCGCACACGGCGTCCGAGAGCGCCTGCACACCGAGCGCTTCCGCCCCGGGACCGTCGTCGCCGGTGACGGCGGCGACGGCGGTGGCGGTGGCGAGGTCACGTTCAGCACCACGGGCAAGACCGTCGACGCGGACGGCGCCACGCCGTTGCTGGACGTCGGCGAGGAGGCCGGCGTGCTCATGCCCTCCGGGTGCCGCATGGGGATCTGCTTCGGCTGCGTCACGCCGCTCAGGGAGGGCGCCGTCCGCGACCTGCGCACCGGCGAGATCACCGAGGCCGCGCCGGGCGTCCTCATCCAGACCTGCGTGTCCGCCGCGGCGGGCCCTTGCGACATCGAACGGTAGGAGCACCTTGACCGCCATCGACCCCACCGCCCACCTGACCGCGGAGCAGATCGAGGAGCTCGGCCGCGAGCTGGACGCGATCCGCGATGAGGTGATCGCCGCCCGCGGTGAGGAGGACGCCGCCTACATCCGCAAGGTCATCTCGGCGCAGCGCAAGCTCGAGCTGGTCAGCAGGGGCGTGCTGCTGTTCTCGTTCTTCCCGCCCGCGTGGCTGATCGGCACCGCCGGGCTGTCCGTGGCGAAGATCATGGACAACATGGAGATCGGGCACAACATCCTGCACGGCCAGTGGGACTGGATGCGGGACCCGAAGATCCACTCCACCACCTGGGAGTGGGACCACGTCTCGCCCTCCGACCAGTGGAAGCACTCGCACAACGAGCTGCACCACACGTACACCAACGTGATCGGCAAGGACAACGACCTCGGCTACGGCATCATGCGCGTGGACGAGGACCAGAGGTGGCACCCGTTCCACCTCGGCCAGCCGCTGTGGAACTTCATCAACGCCTGCTTCTTCGAGTACGGCATCGCCGCGTACGACCTGGAGCTCGGCAAGAACCTGAGCAAGCGCCGCCGCAGGGACCCGGAGTTCCGCGCGCGGGCCAAGGCGGTGGGCCGCAAGATCCGCAAGCAGGTGCTCAAGGACTACGTGATCCACCCTCTGCTGTCGGGCCCGTCGTTCCTCACCACCCTCGCCGCCACGTTCACCGCGAACCTGGTCCGCAACATCTGGACCCACTCGGTGATCATGTGCGGGCACTTCCCCGAGGGCGTACAGGTCTTCGAGCGCCGGTCGATCAAGGGCGAGACGCGTGGCCAGTGGTACCTGCGCCAGATGATGGGCTCGGCGAACATCAGCGGCAGCAGGGCCATGCACTTCATGACCGGCAACCTGTCGCACCAGATCGAGCACCACCTGTTCCCGGACCTGCCGAGCAACCGGTACGCCGAGGTGGCGGTGAAGGTGCGCGCGCTGTTCGAGAAGTACGAGCTGGAGTACGTCACCGGGCCGCTGCCCAAGCAGGTGTTCTCCGCATGGAGCAAGGTCTTCCGGCTCTCGCTGCCGAACAGGAAGCCCAGGGCGAATACGCCGGACGGCGAGCGGGAGCTCGTCGCGGCCTGACTCCCCCGCCCGTCCGGACGCCGACGGCGGGCGGCGGGGTCAGCGGCCCCAGCGCAGCGCCGCCGTCTGCACCGTCGCGTCCCACAGCCGCAGCATCTCCTCGTCGGCGCGGCACAGGGTCACCGAGCACCCCGCCATGTCCAACGAGGTGACGTAGTTCCCCACGAGGGTCCGGGCCACCGGGACGCCCCGGGCCGCCAGTACCCGGGCCACCTCCGCGTGGAAGCCGTACAGCTCCAGCAGCGGGGTCGCGCCCATCCCGTTCACCAGGGCCAGCACCGGCCCGTCGGCGGCCCGGCCCACGTGCGCCATGCCGTCCAGCACGGCGCCCACCGCGACCTCCGCGATCTCCCCCGCCGGCATCATCGGGCGCCGCTCACGGCCCGGCTCGCCGTGGATCCCGATGCCCAGCTCCAGCTCGCCGTCCGGCAGGTCGAAGGTGGGACTGCCCTTGGCGGGAGTGGTGCAGGCGCTCAGCGCGACGCCGAAACTGCCCGAGGCCTCGTTGACCCGTCGGGCGACCGCGGCCACCTGCGCCAGCGGCGCGCCCTCCTCCGCCGCCGCCCCGGCGATCTTCTCGACGAAGAGCGTGGCCCCGGTGCCGCGACGCCCGGCGGTGTACAGGCTGTCGGTCACGGCGACGTCGTCGTCGACGAGCACTCGCTCGACCCGGATGCCGTCCTCCTCGGCGAGCTCGGCGGCCATGTCGAAGTTCAGTACGTCCCCGGTGTAGTTCTTGACGACGAACAGCACCCCCTGACCGGAGTCCACGGCCTTGGCCGCCCGCACCATCTGGTCCGGCACCGGGGAAGTGAACACCTCGCCCGGACAGGCGGCGGACAGCATTCCGTATCCGACGAAGCCGGCGTGCAAGGGCTCGTGTCCGGAGCCGCCCCCGGAGACGAGACCGACCCGCCCGCCCTGCCGTGCGTCCCGCCGTACGACGACCCGGGCACCGGCGTCCACGTCCAGATCGGGGTGGGCTGCGGCCAGCCCCCGCAGGGCGTCCGCGACCACGGTCTGGGGACTGTTGATCAGCATCTTCATGATGTGCCTCCCGGTCGGGGCCGACGGGTGAGCGTCAGGCCCTATGACCAGTGTGCTGCCGTCCCGCGGACACGAGAACCCGGGCGACCGCCTCGGAGAAGGCCGAGGAGCCCGGAGCGGCACCGCTCTCCACGCGGCCGGACCGCTCTCGCCTTTCCGGTACGGACGACCCGCCTTACGCTGAACCGGGGGGCTCGGGGCAGTCGAATGCCGGTCTTCGGACCGGCGGGAAGCGGGCACCCATGAAGGACCGCCTCACAGCACATGGGCTGGTCGGCGAACTGTCGGCCGAATTCGCCGGCACCATGATCCTCATTCTCTTCGGCTGTGGTGTCGTGGCCCAGGTCGTCGCCGGCGGAGGCCTGACCGACCCGGCGGGCGGCCTCGGAAACCACGACAGCATCGCGTGGGCCTGGGGTCTCGGTGTGACCCTGGGCGTCTACGTCGCGGCGCGGCTGAGCGGCGCCCACCTCAATCCCGCGGTGACCGTCGCCCTGGCCGCTTTCAAGGGCTTCCCCTGGAGCAGGGTGGCCCCCTACGCGCTGGCGCAGCTGGCCGGAGCCTTCGTGGCGGCGCTGATCGTCCGCTGGAACTACACGGAGGCACTGGCGAAGGCCGACCCCGGCCACACGATCAAGACGCAGGGCGTCTTCTCCACCCTGCCGGCCAACGGGAACCCGAACCTGCCGGTGACCGAGTGGGGCGCACTGCGCGACCAGATCATCGGCACCGCACTCCTCCTGATCCTGATCTTCGCGGTCACCGACCTGCTGGGCACGCCTCCCGGCGCCAACCTGGCACCGTTCATCGTCGGCCTGATCGTCGTGGCGATCGGCATGGCCTGGGGCACCAACGCCGGATACGCGATCAATCCGGCCCGTGACCTCGGCCCCCGGCTGGCCAGCTTCCTCACCGGGTACGGCGGGGCATGGAGGGATCAGTACGGCAACCTCTACTTCTGGGTGCCGATCGTCGGCCCGTTCATCGGCGGGGTGCTGGGAGCGGGCATCTACAAGCTCCTCATCGGCCGGTTCCTGCCCGCCGCGGAACCGGAGCCTCCCGGACGTGTACCGGCACCGGAGGAGAGCTGATCGCATCCCCGGCGGGCGGGACGGATCCGGCACGACGGCTCTCCCGTCCCGTCCCGTCGCGGATGACAGCCCCACACACGGCATCCCAAGAGGAGGCGGCACCCCATGGCTGACTTCGTCGGCGCAGTGGACCAGGGCACCACGAGCACCCGTTTCATGATCTTCGACCACGCCGGCAACGAGGTGGCGCGGCACCAGCTGGAGCACTCCCAGATCCTCCCGCGCTCGGGGTGGGTCGAACACGACCCGGTGGAGATCTGGGAACGCACCAACTCCGTCATCCAGAACGCCCTGCGGCACGGCAACCTCGACGCCTCCGACCTGGCGGCCGTCGGCATCACCAACCAGCGCGAGACGACCGTCGTCTGGGACCCGCGCACCGGGCGCCCGTACTACAACGCCATCGTCTGGCAGGACACCCGTACCGACTCCATCGCCGCCGCGCTGGAGCGCGGCGGCCAGGGCGACGTCATCCGCCGCAAGGCGGGGCTGCCACCGGCCACGTACTTCTCCGGCGGCAAGATCCAGTGGATCCTGGAGAACGTCGACGGCGTGCGGGAGGCCGCCGAGCAGGGCAACGCCCTCTTCGGCAACACCGACTGCTGGGTGCTGTGGAACCTCACCGGAGGCCCCGACGGCGGCATCCACGCCACCGACGTCACCAACGCCAGCCGCACCATGCTCATGGACCTGGAGACCCTCGACTGGGACGACGAACTGCTCGGCTTCTTCGACATTCCCCGGTCCATGCTGCCCACCATCAACCCGTCCTCCCACCCCGAGGCGTACGGACGGACCCGCACCTCCCGGCCGTTGCGGGAGGCCATTCCCATCACGGGCGTGCTCGGCGACCAGCAGGCGGCCACCGTGGGCCAGGTCTGCTTCGCGCCCGGCGAGGCGAAGAACACGTACGGGACCGGCAACTTCCTGGTCCTCAACACCGGGACGGAGCTCGTCCGGTCGCAGCACGGGCTCCTGACCACCGTGGCCTACCAGTTCGGCGACAGTCCCGCGATCTACGCACTCGAAGGGTCCATCGCGGTCACCGGCTCCGCCGTGCAATGGCTGCGCGACCAGCTGAAGATCATCGGGGACGCCGCCGAGAGCGAGCGCCTGGCAAGCACCGTGGAGGACAGCGGAGGGATCTACTTCGTCCCCGCCTTCTCCGGCCTGTTCGCCCCGTACTGGCGTTCCGACGCCCGCGGCGCGATCGTCGGCCTCGCCCGCTACCACGACAACGGCCACCTGGCGCGCGCCACCCTCGAAGCCATCTGCTACCAGAGCCGGGACGTCGTGGAAGCCATGGAGCAGGACTCGGGCGTACACCTGGACGTGCTCAAGGTAGACGGCGGGGTCACGGCCAACGACCTGTGCATGCAGACCCAGTCCGACATCCTCGGCGTACCGGTCAGCCGTCCCGTCGTCGCCGAGACCACCGCGCTCGGCGCCGCCTACGCGGCCGGCCTGGCCACCGGCTTCTGGCGGGACACCGACGAACTGCGCACCCACTGGCAGGAGTCCAAGCGCTGGAGCCCCCAGTGGTCGCAGGAACGCCGCACCGAAGGGTACGAGGGCTGGAAGCGGGCGGTGGAGCGCACGCTCGACTGGGCCAAGGTCGAATAGGTTCCGGCCGCGCCGGGTTCCGCCCGCGCCCGCAGCACCGAGGAGGAGACCATGGCCGATCCGGTGGCCCTCTCACCGCAGGCCCGCACACGGGCCCTGGCCGGCATGGGACGCGGCGAACTCGACGTGCTCGTGATCGGGGGCGGCGTCGTCGGCGGCGGCGCCGCCCTGGACGCCGCCACCCGGGGCCTGAGCGTCGGGCTCGTCGAGGCCCGCGACTGGGCCTCGGGCACGTCCAGCCGCTCCAGCAAACTCATCCACGGCGGCCTGCGCTACCTGGAGATGCTGGACTTCCGCCTCGTCGCCGAAGCCCTCAAGGAACGGGGTCTGCTGCTGCGGTACCTCGCCCCCCACCTGGTGCGTCCGGTGCCGTTCCTCTACCCCGTGCGACACCGCATCACCGAGCGCCCGTACGTCGGCAGCGGCGTGCTGCTGTACGACGCGATGGCCAGGGCCTCCGGCACCTCCGGCGGGCTGCCGCACCACCGGCACCTGAGCAGGAGCCGGGCCCTGCGCGAGGCCCCGGCCCTGCGTTCCGACGCCCTGGTGGGTGCCATCCAGTACTGGGACGCCCAGGTCGACGACGCCCGGCACACCATGTTCCTCGCCCGCACGGCCGCCTCGTACGGGGCGCTGGCGGCCAACCGGGCCCGCGTCAGCCGGTTCCTGCGGCAGGGCGAGCGGGTGGTCGGCGCCGTCGTCACGGACCTGGAGAGCGGCGAGGAGACGGAGGTGCGCGCCAAGCAGGTCATCAACGCGACCGGGGTGTGGACGGACGACACCCAGGCCATGGCCGGCACCCGCGGCCAGTTCCACGTCCGCGCCTCCAAGGGCGTGCACCTGCTCGTCCCCCGTGACCGGATCAACTCCCGTACCGGTCTGATCCTGCGCACGGAGAAGAGCGTGCTGTTCGTCATCCCGTGGGGCCGGCACTGGATCATCGGGACGACCGACACCGACTGGACACTCGACAAGGCCCACCCGGCCCTCAGCTCCAAGGACGTCACCTACCTGCTGGAGCACGTCAACAGCGTCCTGAACACCCCCCTGGCCCCCGAGGACGTCGAAGGCGTCTACGCCGGCCTGCGCCCCCTGCTGTCGGGCGAGGCGGCGGAGACCAGCAAGCTGTCCCGGGAGCACCTCGTCGCCCATCCCGTACCGGGACTCGTCGTGGTGGCGGGCGGCAAGTACACCACGTACCGGGTGATGGCCAAGGACGCGGTCGACGAGGCCGTCCGGGGCCTGGACGAGAAGGTTCCCCCCTGCGTCACGGACCGTGTTCCGCTGCTGGGCGCGGACGGCTACCTGGCGCTGTGGAACTCCCGGCACCGGCTTGCCGAGCGCTCCGGGCTCCATGTCGCCCGCATCGAGCACCTCCTGAACCGCTACGGCTCCCTGGCGTCCGAACTGCTCGCCCTGGTGGCCGCCGATCCGACGCTCGGCGAGGCGCTGCCGAGCTCCGACGACTACCTGAGGGTCGAGGCCGTGTACGCGGTGACCCACGAGGGCGCGCGCCACCTGGAGGACGTCCTGGCCCGGCGCACCCGGATCTCCATCGAGTCCTGGGACCGCGGCGTGGACGCGGCGCCGACCGTGGCCCGGCTGATGGCGCCCCACCTGGGATGGGACCGGGCGCACCAGGACCGCGAGGTCGACCACTACCTGGGGCGCGTCGCCGCCGAGCGCGAGGCCCAGCAGCAGCCGGACGACCTGACCGCCGACGCGGTGCGGCTCGGCGCCCCCGACATCATCCCCGTGAACTGAACGGGTGCGCGAACGTGCGGTGGCGCCCGAGTGATGCCGCCAGTTCGGCGGCGGCGCGGCGGGCGGCTGCCGCGTGGTGCGGGGAGTGCCACGCCAGCGCGACGCGCTCGGCGCGGGCGTAGGCCTCGGCGGCGGCCGTCTCCTCGCCGAGCAGGCGGTACAGGTCTCCCAGCGGGTGGGCCAGCGGCCGGGAGGCGTAGGCGGCTCCCGCCGCGCCCCCGAACTGGTCGCGGAGCGGCAGCAGATGGCGGACCAGCAGGCCGGCGGTGTCCACGTCGCCGCACAGGACGGCCAGTTCGCCGCGGTAGTCCAGTTCGATTCCGTACAGGTGGTCGGTCACCGGCGCGGCGGGGAAGGGGATCGCGCGGGCCTCGTCCAGCCGGCCCTGACGGGCCAGCAGGAGGGCGTGCGCCACGGCGACCGGCGCGCCGACCGCCTCGTGGACCTCGCGGACGCTTCGCTCGATGTCCGCCGTCCGCCCCTGGGTGAAGCGGATCGTCCACAGGCCCAGGGTGCGCGGCCCGTTCGCGTGCTGCGCCCCCACCCTGCGGAACAGCTCTTCGGCTCGGGCGTAGCGTTCCTCCGCCTCGGTGAACCGCCCCGCGATGGCGGCGAGCATGGCCTGGGTGGTGACGTTGATGCCGCGCGCCCACAGCATCTCGTACCGGTCGGCGAGGTGCAGTCCCTCGCCGGTGTGCCGGTCGACGCCCGCCGGGTCGTTGCGGGCGGCGGCCGTCATGGCGTCGAGGTGTTCGCAGACCCACCGGTACGCGGGCAGGTCGTGCGCGGAGGCCAGGAGGCGCAGCCGGGCGACGAGGGGGTCCCGGTCCTCGGCGTGGTGTTCGTGGGGAAGCAGTCGGGCGGAGGTCATCAGGGCGGAGGCCAGCAGTTTCGGTTCCCCGGAGGTACGGGCCAGCGCCAGCTGCGCGTCGGCCGCCGCCCGGGCGCGCGTGGCGTCCTCGCCGGCCACCGCGTCCGCCAGGACCTGGAGGACCCTGGCCCGGGTCTCCTCGTTCAGGGAGCGGTCCGCGGCCAGCCGCTCCAGCCGGGCGAGCGCCGTCCGGTCGAAGAGTCCTTCCAGCCGGCTGCGCCAGGGGGAGGGCTCGGTCCAGGCTCCGTAGACGACGGCGACCAGGTCGTCGCGGCGGGCCCGTACCGCGAGTTCCACGGCGCGACTGCGGGTGTGCCGGGCGGCGTCGGTGGCGCCGGCCCGGATCTGGGCGCCGAGCAGGCGCACCAGCAGGCCGACGGTCGCGTCCGGTGCCGCGTACGGGTCGGCGGCGGCCGCCGTGTGCACGTCGATGGCCTGCGCGAGCAGTCCGACGGCGACGTCGTGCGCGTACCTCCGCTCGGCCAGCTCGGCCGCGCGCAGGGCGTAGTCCACGGCCAGCGGGGCGTTGGCGGCGCGGCCGGAGCGGGCGAAGTGGTGGGCCAGTGCCGCCAGGTCGTCGGGGCGGTGGCGGCGCAGGACCGCGGCGACGCGGTCGTGCAGCCGGGCCCGGCGCACGCCGGTCAGGTCGGTGTAGACCGTGTCCCGTACCAGGGCGTGCACGAAACCGACCCTGCCCGGGCCCGGTTCGGTGAGCAGGTCGGCCGCGAGCGCCGCGTCGAGTCCCGCCAGGACCGTCTCCTCGTCCGCGTCGGCCGCCTCCACCAGCAGCGCCGCATCGGCCTCCGCGCCCATGACGGACACCAGGCGCATGGCGGCGAGCGCGGCATCGGGCAGCAGCGCCAGCCGGCGGCGCAGGACGTCCCGGACGCCTTGGGGGACCTCCGAGAGGGCGACGAGTTCGCCTTCGCTGTCCAGGAGCCGTGCGCTCTCCCACACGTAGAACGGGTTGCCTCCGGTACGTGCGGTGATCGCGGCCAGGGTGGCCGGGGCCACGGCGGTACCGCACACCGTGGTGACGACGGTGGCCACGGCGTCGGCCGGCAGCCCGCCCAGCGCGATCCGGTGCGGCGGCCGCGGAGCGAGCTGGGCGAGCGTCTTCGCCAGCCGGTCTCCCGCCTCCGAGGGCCTGTAGCAGGCGACGGTGAGCAGGGGTACGCCCGCGACCGCGCCCGCTGCCTCCAGCAGCGCCAGCGTCTCCGCGTCGGCCCGGTGGAGGTCCTCCAGCAACACGGCGAGCGGCCGCTCGGCAGCCGCGGCGGACAGCCATGCGGTGAACGCCCGGTGCATGCGGAAGCGGCCGGCCGTGGCTTCGTCGCGGGTGGCGACGGGCGCCGTCGTCGGCTCGTGCAGCAGGACGGCCAGCTCCGCCGGGGCGGCGGGCCCGGCCCGGCGGTCGAGCGCGCCCAGCGCCTCGACCCAGGCCCAGGCGGGCGGCGCCCCTTCGTACGCCGGGCAGCGCCCCACCACCACCGTCCAGCCGTCGCCCGCCAGCCGGTCGGCGAGCCGGCCGAGGAAGGCCGACTTGCCGGCTCCCGCCTCGCCGGTGACCAGCATCAGGCCTCCGCCCGCCCGTGCGGCGTGCGCGGCGGCCTCGGCGGTGCGCAGCTCCTCCTCCCGGCCGAGGAACAGCCTCCCCGCGTCGGCCCCGAGCGTCGGTGCCTGTGCCTGTGCCGGTGCTCCGCCGGCCCGGGCACTGTTCACGGCGGCCGCACGGGACACCGAGGACGGGACGGCCGTTCCGGGAGCCGCCGCCGTCGCGGCGCGCAGCACGTCCAGCCGCTGCTCCAGGATGGCCCGCTCGACGCCCCGCAAGACGGGGGAGGGATCGCAGCCCAGTTCCTCCCGCATGACGGACCCGGCCCGGCGCAGCGTGGTCAACGCGTCCGCCTGCCGTCCGCACGCCCACTGGGCGAGCGCGAGCAGCCGCCACCCTTCCTCCCGCAGCGGTTGCGCCGCCACCAGTTCGGCGGCCGCCCGTGCCGCCCCGGCCGGGGACCCGGTACGCAGGTCCGCCGCGGCGGCGAGCTCACGGGCGTCCGCCAACAGCTCGGTCAGCCGCGCCACTTCCGGGGCCGCCCAGTCCTCGTCGGCGTGTTCCTGGAACGCCGGCCCCCGCCAGCAGGCCAATGCCCCGGCCAGCAGTTCCCGGGCCTGGGGTGCCGGAGCCTTGCGGGCCAGCTCCAGCCGGGCCTCGAAGTGCCAGGCGTCCACCGCTTCGCCCGGCAGCCGCAGGGCGTACCCCGGCGCGGAGGTGACGAGCAGGCGCGCGGGGGCGCGGGGCGGCCGCTCCGGTTCCAGCAGTCGGCGCAGGTTGGACACGTAGGCGTGCAGGGAGACGAGGGCCTTGGCGGGCGGGGTGCCGTGCCACAGGTCCTCGGCGAGCCGGTCGACCGAGACCACGGCGCCGCGGGCGACCAGCAGCCGGGCCAGCACGGCACGCTGCCGCGGGGCTCCCAGGGGGACGGCCGTACCCTTCGTCGCGGCTTCCAGGGGGCCCAGCGCTCGTATCTGCAACACGCCGGTGAATGTACCGGAGATGGCGGAGACGACCGGTGGACGGAATCTAAACAAGCCTGCTCAGAGGGGGTTTCGGGGCCGGCTGGGCGACGGCGGCCGTGCGGGGCGGCGCCGATCGCGCGCTCCCGCCAAGTCGGCGCCAAGCGGGTGGGAAGCGAACACCAAGGGGCGGTCGGCACGCTGCTCCTCCCCCGTCCGCCGACCGTCCCGGAGCAGTCAAGCGTGTCCTCCAGCCCCACCCCCGGCCCCGCCCGCCCGTACACCCACGAGATGGTGGTGGTGCACCGCGTCTTCCGGCGCGAGTCGGCCCTTCTCCCCCGGCTGGTACGGGCCGTACCCGACGGCGACACGGAACGCGCCGCCGTCGTCGGCGCCCACCTGACCGAGTACGTCACCGGCTTGCACCACCACCACACGGTCGAGGACGAGACGATCTGGCCGCTCTTGCGCGAGCGTGCCGACGCCGTCGCGGCCGGCACGGACACCGTCGCGCGCATGGAGGAGCAGCACGCCCGCATCGACCGGAGCCTGACCGAGGTCACCGCCCGGGCGCCCGCCTGGCAGCGGACCGCCGGCCGGATGGCCGCGGAGGAACTGGCAACGGCCCTGGAAGAGCACCGCGCCGCGCTCCTGGAGCACCTCGACGACGAGGAACGGCTGGTCCTGCCGCTGGTGGAGCAGCACTTGTCGGTCGCCGAGTGGGACGCGGTGGGCCGCCGCGGACTGGAGACCGTCCCCAAGGACAAGCTCATGCTGGCCCTGGGGTCGCTCCTCGAGGACGCCGACCCCCGGGAGCGTGCCTACTTCCTGGACAAGGCGCCCCTGATCGGCCGCCTGCTGTGGCGGGCCTTCGGCCGTCGCCAGTACGCCGCCGCCTGCCGGGCCCTGCGCGCGCCTTTCCACGGAGGTCCGCAGCGGTGACCGCCCCCGGAGCAGGAATCGGCTGAAACCCGCTCTTACCCGGACGGGGTGGGCCTAGGGTCGGATCATGACCGCATTCAATGACACCGCTTACGAGTTCCGCACCGCCCGTCCCGAGGACGCCGAGGCCATCGAGGCCGTCGACGGGTCCTTCACCACCGGTACCGTCTTCGAGGTCGCCGTCAGCGAGGACGGCTTCGCCTTCCGGGAGGTGCCGGTGGATCCGCCGCTGGTGAAGGTGTTCCCCGAGGACGACGGCGGCGAGGACGGGGCGGACGGTGAGGACGCCGACGGCCTCACCTTCGTGGCCGTCGGCGCCGGCGGCGAGCTGGCCGGCTTCGCCGCGGTGTCCTACTCCCCGTGGAACCGTCGCCTGACCATCGAGGACATCGAGGTGGCACCGGGGCACCGGGGGCGGGGTGTGGGGCGGGAGTTGATGGAGCGTGCGGTCGGGTTCGCGCGGGAGCGCGGTGCCGGGCACATCTGGCTGGAGGTCACCAACGTCAACGCCCCGGCCATCCACGCCTACCGGCGCATGGGCTTCGCCTTCTGCGGCCTGGACACCGCGCTCTACCACGGCACCGAGTCCGAGGGCGAGCACGCGCTCTACATGAGCATGCCCTGCCCCTGAGCCGCGAGCAGGCGGGCGACGGCCGGGCCGGAGCCGTCGCCCGGCGCGACCGTCACGGTCAGCAGCCAGTCGGCGGCGCGGCCCGGCTCGGCGGGCGGCGCGTACCACTCCACCCGGGCGTCCAGCAGCCGGTCGCCGGCCTCCCGGCGGGCCGCGTACCAGGCCCGGAACGGCTCGGTCCGCCATACCGTGAGCGGTACCGCCCGCTCGCCGCCGCTGCGGGCGCCGCCCGGTCCGACCGCCCGCAGGGCCGCCGTGGCGGCCTCCGCGAGGGTCCGGGCCACCGGCACGTCCCGGGCACCGGCGAAGTGGAGCAGGTACTCCATGCGCTCGGCCTGCGGCGGGGTGCCGAGCACGGCGCGGCCAGAGTCGTACCACGTACCCCATTTGACGTTGGACACCAGGCCGGGCAGCCGGGCCATGTCCCGCGGGATCCAGAACAGGACCACGTCGGAGCGGCTCATGGCCTCCTCCTCCCAGGCGATCTGGTCCGGGTACGCCGGGTAGTCGCCGCCCGGCGCCGGCTCGGGCAGGAACACCACCAGCCGCCCGGCTCCCGACCACAGCGACCGCAGCGCGGCGACGGCGTCCGGGCGCCAGGAGGGCTCGGCCGGGTCCGTGGGGGTCGGGCCGCACAGGTACACGGCCGCCGCCCAGGACGCGGGCGGTTCCTGGCCGACGTGGACGACGGTGACGGGGCTCTCAGGGGACACGGGACACTCCGGGATCGGTCGTCGGGGCGAGGGTGGTCAGGAAGTCGAGCAGGACGGTGTTGAAGGCCCCGGGCCGTTCCAGGAAGCCGAGGTGGCCGGCGTCCGCCAGTTCCGTGTAGCGGGCGCCGGGGACCGCCCGCGCGACCTCCCGGCCCAGCGGGGCCGGCGCCAGCACGTCGTCGGCGAAGCCCACGACGTGCACGGGCACCGTGATCCGGCCGAACTCGGCCAGTCGGTCCCGGACCGGCGGACCCGGCCGGTGGCCGGCCGACCGGCCGGTCAGCGCGGCGAGTTCGAACAGATCGAGCCAGTGCGCCGTCGCCGCCTCGTCGGCGAGGGTCCGGGGCGAGAGGTTCTGTACGAGCCGGACGAAGGCCTCGTACTCGGGGGGCAGCGGGGTCCCGGCCCGGGCGGTGGCCGCCTCGGCGCGCGCCAGGGCCTCCCCGACCGCGTCGGGCCGGCCGCGGGTGGCGGCGAGCAGCGCGCCGCCCACCAGGCCGGGGTCGGTCAGCAGCAGTTCCTGGACGGCGAGCGAGCCGAGCGAGTGGCCCACCAGCGGGCACCCGGGGAGATCGAGGGCCAGCAGCAACTCGCGTATGCGGGCGGCCAGTTCGAAGGGGCCCGCGGCGGTCGGTCCGTGGTCGAAGGTGACGGCCCGGCGGCCCGCGGCGGTGAGGGCCGGGACCTGGTGGTGCTCCCAGATGCGGCCCGTCCCGCCCGCGCCGGCCACCAGGACCACCGGCGGGCCCGCCGCTCCGTGCACGGTGTACGCCGTCCCGCCCGGCGTGCGGCCGCTCGTGCGCGCCCCGGCGCCCGGGGCCGTCACGGCGCCATCCTGCGCAGGGCCGTCTGCACCCAGGCGGGGCGGCCGGTGTCCAGGCCGCGCAGGGCCACGTGGACCCACAGGAAGTCGGCCCGGGCCAGTACGTGTTCCCGCAGGCCGGGTCGTACCTCGCCGCCGGCCTCGCGGTAGGCCGCGAGGAGCCGGTCCAGGACGGCGGGGCCGCCAGCGTACAGCAGGTCGACGAAGTCGACGGCGGGATCTCCGACATGGGCGTTCGCCCAGTCCAGCAGGCCGGCCAGGACCGGCGGCCCGGAGGGCGGGCGGGTCACCAGGGTATGCCCGGGGTGGACGTCGCCGTGCACCAGCGCCAGCCGCCCGGGCCACAGCCGGTCGTCATCCAGCCATGACTGCCAGCGGCGCACCCCGGCCGCGGGGAGGGGGAGTTCGGCCCGGGCCCGGGCGAGCCGGTCCGCGGTGCGGGCGCGGACGGCGCCGGGGTCCGCCCCGTCCGCGGCCGCCCGTGCCGCGAGGGCCGGGGAGACGTCCGGCGGGGTCGTGTGCACCGCGACCAGGGTCCGGGCGAGCGGCTCCAGGTACCGGCCGGGGTGGGCCAGCGGGTCCATGGACCAGCCGTAGACCAGGGTGTCCGGGTCCTCGGTGCCCGCGGGCGTGCCCGGCAGGCGGGGGTAGGCGACCAGGTCCGGGGCGTGCAGGCGCCAGTGCGGCACGGGCACGGGCACGCGGTCGCGCACGGCGGTCAGCACGGCCCCTTCGAACGCCAGCAGCGCGGCGGCCTCGGGCCGCCGCGGCTGGCGCAGGATCCACCGCGTGCCGTCGGCGGCCCGCACGTGCACGACCCGGAAGTCCCAGCCCGATTCGTCGACCCGGGCGCTCCCGGGCTCGAGTTCCGCACCGAGCCGCCGCGCGGCCTCCCCGACGAGGTCCTCGGCCCGTGCGCGGCCGTCCGCGTCCGTGTCGGCGCGGCCGGCCGGCACGGACGGGCCGGGGCCGCGGGCGGGTGCGGCCGGCTCCGCTCCGGCGGGCCGGTTCACCGGTCCGCCCCGGTGGCGGCGAGGTACCGGTCCCGCGTGGCGTCGCGGTCCACCTTGCCGGTGTGGGTGCGTTCCAGCGCCGGGACGGGGACCAGCACGCTGGGGACGAGCTGCGGCGCGGCCGTGGCGGACAGGCGGGCGCGGACGGCGTCCGCCACCTCGGCGGGGTCGTGGTCGGGCAGGGGGACGAAGAACGCGGCCAGGGTGCTGTGTTCGGCGCGGTCCACGCGCGCGGCGGCGGCCTCCAGGACGCCCGGGCAGCTGCCGACCAGGCCCTCCACCTCGATCAGGTCCACCCGGTGGCCGCGGATCTTGACCTGGTGGTCGGAGCGGCCCCGGAACACCAGGGCGCCCCCGGGCGCCTCGGACACCAGGTCGCCGGTGCGGTACCAGCGGACGCCCTCGTGCTCGGTGAACCGGGCGGCCGTCCCGCCGGGATCGGCGTGGTAGCCCAGGGCCAGGCCCGGCCCGGACACGGACAACTCCCCCGTCGCGTCGACGCGTTGTCCGACGTGCGGCAGCGGGAGCCCGATCGGCAGGTCGCCGCCGGCCGCGGGGAGGGCGGGCGCACCCGGCCCGGCCAGCTGCACGGCGTGGGTGACCAGGGCGGTCTCGGTGGATCCGTACGTGTTGAGCAGGCGCACCCCGTCGGTGCCGAGCAGCCGCCAGCGGTCCAGCATGTCGGCCCGCACCGCCTCCCCGCCGATCACCACCGTCCGCAGGGACGCCGGAAGCCCCGCGCCCTGGTGCAGCAGGTCTCCGGCCAGGCCGTGCCAGAAGCCGGTCGGCAGCACCGCGACGGTGACCTCCTGTTCCTCGGCCACCTGGGCGAACCGCTCCCGGGCGGCGTCGTCGACGACGAGGGTGGCCCCGCCGGTCAGGGCCGGGAGGATCTCCTCCAGGCTCGTGTCGCCGCCGGCGCCGTGGAAGTGCAGCACGGTGGCGTCCGGCCCGATCCCGTACAGGGTGCGCAGCGGCGGCACCACGGCGGACAGCGCCCGGTGCGGCACCACGACGCCCTTGGGTTCACCGGTGGAGCCCGAGGTGAACAGCACGTACGCCGGGTCCTCGGGCCGGGCGCCGGCGGCGGGCGCGGCGGCGCTCCCCGGGGCGGGGGCGGCGGTCGCCCAGCGCGGGCGGTGCACCCGTGCGACCGGCGGCTGCCAGCCGGTGTCCGCGGTCGCCACGGCCTCCTCGACCCCCAGCCGGGCCAGGACCGACTCCAGCCGGGCCGGCGGGTGTGCGGCCTCCAGCGGTACGTAGGCCCGGCCCGCGGCGAGCACGCCGAGCAGGGCGGCCACGTCCCGGGCCGAGTGGTGCACGACCACCCCGACCGGCGGCTGCGGCCGGCCCGTGCGCGGGGCTACGGCGCCCGCGACCTCCAGCACCCAGGCGGCGAAGACGCCGTAGCCGATGACGAGTCCGTTGTCGATGACGGCCGGGCGGGCGGGATCGGTGCGCGCCGTTTCGAAGAACGGTTCCAGCAAAGGAATTCCGGTGTTTCCGGAGGACTGCATTGTGAATTTCCTCGTCCTGATGGAATATGAGCGGGTGCGTATTGTTGTGGAACACGATCTGGAAATACCCGTGCGCGACGGCGTGTTATTGGCCGCCGACCTCTACCGGCCCGACACGGCGGACCCCGTTCCCGTCCTGGTGCGCCGCACGCCCTACGGGAGGTCCGGCGCCCCGGGCGGCGCCTCCGTCGACGGACTGCGCCTGGTCCGCGCCGGGTACGCCCTGCTGGTGCAGGACGTCCGCGGCCGGTTCGGTTCCGGCGGCGACTTCGATCCGTACTGGCACGAGGCGGCCGACGGTGCGGACACCGTCGCCTGGGCGGTGTCGCAGCCCTGGTGCGACGGCTCGGCGGGGCTGTTCGGCCGGTCCTACGAGGCCATGGCCGCGCTGCTCGCCGCGGCAGAGCGCCCGCCGGGCCTGGGCGCCGTGGTCCCGCACGTGGCGGGATCGGGCTTCGACGAGGGCTGGACCCGCCAGGGCGGCGCCTTCCAGCTGGGTTTCGTCCTGTACTGGGTGCTCTACGACCTCCTGCTGGAGGGGGCCGGGCTGAGCGCGGCGGAGCGGGCCGAGGTGGCCGGGGCCGTCGACCGGATCGACGAGCTGTACCGCGATCCGGCGGCCGCCGCGGACCTGCTGGACCGGCTGGCGCCGTACTACCGCCGCTGGCGCGAGCACCCGTCGGGGGACCCGTACTGGCTGCGCGCCGCACCCCGCGCGGCGTACCCGGCGATCGACGTCCCCGTGCTCCACCTCACCGGCTGGTACGACATATTCCTGGCCGGCGCCCTGGAGAATTACCGGGGAATTCGGGAATGCGGGAACAGGACGCGTCTGGTGGTCGGCCCGTGGTCCCACTGCATCACCGGCGGGATATTCCCGCAGCGTCGTTACGGACTGGCCGCGGACGAGGCGGAACTCGATGTCACCGCTCTGCACCTGGAGCATTTCGACCGGCATCTGCGCCGATCCGGGGAGGGTCCCGACCGGTGCGACCCGGTACGGCTGTTCCTCACCGGTGCCGACGCCTGGCGCACCTTTCCCGACTGGCCCGTCCCCGGCACCGAGGACCTCGTGCTGCACCTCGACGGCCGCGGCCTGACGGCCGGCCCCGCCCCGGCGCGCTCCGGGGCCGACCGGATCCGTCACGACCCGGCCGACCCGGTGCCCACCACCGGCGGCGCCACCGCCCTGCCCGGGCAGTTCACCGGCGGCGACTGCGGCCCGCTGGACCAGCGGGAGGTGGAACGCCGTCCCGACGTGCTGTGCTTCACCGGCGAGCCGCTGGACGCCCCGCTGACCGTCGTCGGTGACACCGTCCTGACCGTGTACGTCACCCCGGACGCCGCCGGTGCGGACGTGACGGCCAAACTCGTCGACGTCCACCCCTGCGGCCGGGCCGAGCTGCTGTGCGACGGCGTCCGCCGGCTCGCGGCGGGTGCGGACGGCGGGGGCGAGGGCGGGCCGGTGGAGGTCACCGTCGCGGTGGGGGCGGTGGGCCATGTGTTCCGCGCGGGCCACCGGATCCGTCTGGAGGTCGCGGCGAGCAACGCACCGCGCTTCGACGTCCATCCGCCGGCCGTGGCCCACCACACCGTCCACCACGGCGGTGACCATCCCTCACGCCTGCTGCTGCCGCGCCTGCCCGGCGTCTGACCCGGGGCCGGGGCCGGCGGCGTCCGGGTGGAAGACCGACAGGTCGGCCACCTTCTCGATCCGCCGGCCCGCCTCCCAGTGGGCCCGCCGCAGCCGGCGCAGCTGGGCGCCGGACAGCTTGGTGCTGTGCTGCGGGATGGAGCGCACCATCCGGGCCCGCTTGGCGGAGGCCGGGTAGCGGTCGCGCACCCGGTACGGGTCGTTGAGCAGGTGGTGGGCGGTGCCCACGTGGAAGGCCGCCTTCAGCAGGGCGTAGTACGCCGCCGCCGCGGGTCCCTTGTCCCGGGCGCAGTGCACCAGCGTCCGCGTGGCCTCGAACAGGCGCCACGCCACCGGCAGCGCCGGAGTGGTGAACACGCCCGTCTCCTGGGCGATGCCCTCGCCGACGCCGTAGCGGAAGTAGCTGCGCATGTTGGCGAAGCCGTGCTGGGCGTCGTGGAAGATCCGCGCCTCGGGCAGGTACACCACGGGGATGCCCGCGAGCTGGAGCCGGAAGTCGAACTCCCGGTCCTCGCACCAGTGGATCAGCTCGTCGAAGTGGTAGCCGCCGATGTGGTCGACGATGTCCCGGTTGTAGATCAGCGGCGGGGACAGCGCGCTGACGTAGTCCCCCTCGTCGAACTCGCGGACCCGCGCCGTGAGCCGGCTGAGCAGGCCCTGCGACTCCCCGTACACCACCTGTCCCTTGACCACGGGCTCGGTGAGCA
Source organism: Streptomyces racemochromogenes (assembly GCF_039535215.1). GTDB lineage: Bacteria > Actinomycetota > Actinomycetes > Streptomycetales > Streptomycetaceae > Streptomyces > Streptomyces racemochromogenes. The sequence continues at coordinate 6,189,729 of NZ_BAAAWT010000001.1, read as the reverse complement.
CCGACCGCACCATGGCGCGGACGACGCCCGGGGCGAAGGTGCAGTCGGAGTCCATCAGCAGCAGGTACTGGCGGTCCGTGGCGGCGGCCCCGGCGTTGTAGGCCGCCCCGAGGTTGCCGACGTCCTCGATCTCCGTGACGGTCAGCGGGCGCGGATGCTCGGCGATGAGCTTCAGCACGGCGTCGCTGGGGCCGTTCAGCGCCAGGACGATCTCGACGTCCTCGTCGACGGAGGCGATGCAGTCGGCGATCCGCAGGTCGTCGCGCAGGGCGATGATCACGGCGGTCCGGGCGATGCCCTTGTCGACCGCGGCCTCGTCCACCGGGTCGGTGGCCATCCCGTTCTCCCTTGTGTCGTTCGTGTCCGTACGGTGGGCCCGCGCGGTGGCGCGGGCCGGTCGGTGCGCGGTCATCGGGCGGGCGCCCGCAGCCGCAGGGGCAGGGCGCGCAGCGTGCGTTCGGCGATGGCCTCGGCCTCCGCCGGAGCCTCGGCGTGGGCGATCACCCCGGCCAGCACGTCACAGCCGCCGCGGTAGGCGGGCAGTTCGGTGCCGGGTTCCAGGTCCATGCCCCAGAACACGTCGTGCACCCCGGCCCGGCGGGCGACGTGCCGGGGGTCGCCGACCCACTCGACGACGCCGCCGTCCGCCGGTACGAACCGCTGCACCACGGCCCGGCTCCGCCGCGGCGTCAGCTCGTCGAGGTCCAGGGGCTGGCCCAGGGCGAGGCGGACCACGTTGGGCAGCGGATCCACGCCGGTGGCGAGCCGCATCACCTCGGTGGCGATCCGGGCGCCGGTGATCCGGCAGGTGATCTCCAGGAGGATCACCCGGCCGTCATGGGTGCGCAGGATGTCGGTGTTGATCACCGCGGGGTCCAGGCGCAGGGCCCGGGCGCCGCGCCGGACCGTGTCCGTGACCTCCTCGATCTGCTCCTCGGTCAGCACGCTGGGCAGGGTGTCGCCGCCCTCGAAGAAGTGCGGGGCGAACTCCTCCTTGCGCCCGTACTCCCGGTCGGCGAAGCCGAAGCGGTGCAGTTTCCCGTCGACCATGAAGGCCGCCAGGGTGTGCTCGGTGCCCTCCAGGAACTCCTCGATCACGATCCGGCCGCCCGGGCTGAGCAGCAGCGCCTCCTGCGCCAGCTCCCGCACCCGGTCCGCCGACTCGACCTTCATGACGCCCAGCGAACCGGTCTGGTCGCTGGGCTTGATGACCGCCGGCAGCCCGATGTCCTCGATCGCCCGCACGGCCTCGCCGACGCTCTCGGCGGTCGCGTACCGCGGCAGGTCGAGCCCGGCCTTGCGCAGGACCGCCAGCCGCCGGTCCTTGAACGTGCAGTTCAAGGCCGTCTCCAGGGGCAGGCCCGGGCAGCCGAGGTACCGGGCGAGCGTGCTGATCACCGGCGGGTTGTCCGCGCCGAGCGAGAACACGCCGTCGATCCGGTCGATGCCGGCGGCGGACAGCTCGGCGAGGACCGCCACGGCGTCGTTGGGGTCGCACTCCAGCAGGACGTCGGCGGCGGCGCGGACCCGGTCCGTGGGCCGTTCGGTGACCACCACCAGTTCCCGGCGGGGCGAGCGCAGTTCGCCCAGCGACCGGTCCATGCCCGAACCGAGCCCGCACACCAGCAGGCGGTCAGTCACGGCCGCCTCCCGCCGCGGCCGCGGGCGGCGGGGTGCGCAGGCTCAGCACCTGGAACACCTCGGCGTGGCCGGAGCCGGCCGTGACCGCCCCGCGGTAGCGCGCCAGGCCCTCCACGCCCTCGTCCCAGGCGGCGTGCCGGAGCTGGGAGACGTACGCGCGCATCGCCTCCACCTTGGCCCCGATCTGCCCGCCGATGTCCTCGGCGTACTGGAAGCGCGCCATCGGCGCCCACACCTCGTAGCCGAGCACCAGCCCGGGCGCCGGCATCGGGGGGCCGCCGGCCTCCTGGAAGAACTCGGAGCCGGCCATCCACAGGGCTTCGAGGGTGAGCTGGTGCACCATGCGGTGCTCGACGTCGTCGTCGTTGTCGTGCGGCAGGTACACCACCTGCGGCCGTACCTCGCGCAGTACCCGGACGAGGTCGAGGTGGACCCGGCGGCTGAGCGTGAAGTCGCGCGACGGCTCGTCGAAGCGGATGCAGCGGTGCACGCCCAGGGCCTTCGCGGCGGCCTCGGTCTCGGCGGCGAACTCGGCGTCGGTCACCGCGTCGTCCAGGGCGCTGCGCTCACGGCCGATGACGATCACCACCGTCACCCGGGCACCGTCGCGGACGTGCTTGGCGATGGAGCCGCCGCAGCCGATCACGTCGTCGTCGGGATGCGGTGCGACCACCAGGACGTCGGTCACCGCGGACTGGGTTCCCAGGGTTCCCGCGCTCACGCGCCGGCCTCCGGGGCTTCCCCGGCCCAGCGGGCCCACCCGGCGGTGACCGCGGCCGCCTCGGCGAACGGGGTGCGGGCGGTGAAGCCCAGTACCCGGCGGGCCTTGCCGTAGTCGGCGCGGGCCGTGGAACGGTACAGCTCCAGCTCCCAGTCGGCCACCGGTTCCCCGGCGGTGACGGACCCGGGTCCGCCCAGCCCGCGCAGCGCGCGGACGGAGTCGAAGAACGTGCCCCAGCTCAGTTCCTCGGAGTGCCCCACGAGGAACCGCTCGCCGGCCGCCGCCGCGGTGTCCACGGCGAGCAGTACGGCCTCGGCGAGGTCGTCGACGTACACGGCGTTGCACACGCCGCCGTCGTCACCGGCCGGGAGCTGGGCGAAATCGCCCGCCGGGCGGCGGAGCTGCGCCGTCGTCCACTGGCCGCCCCACGGGCCGTGGACCACGCCGGGCTGGATCACGACCGTCTCCAGGCCGTCGCCGTGGGCCCGGACGACGAGCTGTTCGGCGGCGAGCTTCTGCTGCTCGTACTCCCGGTCGGCGGGGTCGGCCGGGCGTGCGGCGGAGTCCTCGGTCAGGGCGCCGGTCACGGCGGGGTCGTACACGTCGACGGTGCTCAGGTGCACCACGCGCCGCACGCCGGCGGCGCGGGCCGCGGCCAGCACGTTCTCGGTGCCGGCGACGGAGGCGGACCAGCGGTCGTCCTCGTCACCGGAGCTGCCGAAGGCGCAGTGCACCACGGTGTCGCAGCCCTCGAACGCCTCCCGGAGCGCGGCCGGGTCGAGCAGGTCGCTCTGGCGGAACTCCAGCCGGTCCTGCGGCAGGACCGACAGCCGGGCGGCGCGGCCGAAGCCGCGCACCACGGGCCGGACCCGGGCCTCGGTGCCGAGCACCAGCCGCTCGACGAGCCGGCCGCCGATGAAGCCGCTCGCGCCCGTGACGGCCACGGTGCGTCCGGCCAGCGCGGGCAGGGCGCCGGACCCGGCCGTGGCCTCCCGGCCCCGGGTCGTCCACGGCTGCGCGGAGGCCTCGCGGGCGGGGCCGCCGTAGCACTCCTGGATCAGCTCGACCACCCGGACGCCGTCCTGGGGGGGTGGAGTGGACGGCGGCCGTCCCGCGCACCGCCGCCGCGAAGTTGGCGAGCTGCTCGCTGAACAGCCCTTCCCACTCGTCCTGCGCCGGGGCCTGGGCGGGCACGTCCCCGCGGTGCAGCTCCACGCCGTCTGCGGTGACCAGGGTGCACTCCCCTGCCGGGAAGTCGGTGCCGATGGTCACCGTCGCCCGGGTACCGGTGACGGTGCAGCTGATGCCGAGGTCGCGCAGCCGGCTGAAGTCGCAGGTCACGTCGGTGGTGCCGAACCGCAGCCGGACGTGGGCGTCCGTCTCCACCCCGCCGAGCGAGTTGTCCTCGGCGCGGACCACCTCCACGTCGGGGCCCAGCCACCACAGCAGGGTGTCGAAGACGTGCGAGGCGGTGTCGGTGAGGACGCCGCCGCCCGCGAGCCGCCGGTCGAACATCGACCAGGAGACCGGCTCGTGGGCGTACGGGTGGCCCTCGGACCAGTCGACCCGTACGACCTCGCCGAGTTCGCCGGCGTCGATGAGCCGCTTGATCCAGGCGTAGGCGGGGAAGAGGCGGCGCGGGTGGGCCATGGCCAGCACCGGCGCGCCCTCGGCCGCGGCGGTCCGCGCCAGCCGGCGGGCGTCCTCGACCGAGGTGGTCATGGGCTTCTCCAGCAGGACGTGCTTGCCCGCCGCCAGCAGCGCCTCGACGATCGGCGCGTGCAGGGTGTGGGGGGCCACCACGACGGCGGCGTCGAAGGCGTCGGCGGCCTCGGCCGGGTCGGTGGCGAGCACCACCTGCTCGGCGTCGGTGCCGCCCAGTTCCCGGTAGAGGGCGAGCGCGGCCTCGGCCTGCCGGGGGTCGCGGTCGATCAGCGCGGTGAGCTGCACGTCGCCCTTGAGCGGGGGCAGGGCGGGCAGGTGGCAGCCGCGGGCGGCTGCGCCGCACCCGACGATCGCGAGGCGTACGGGAGTCATGGTCGTCTCCAGGGGTGTGCGGAACGGGGGAAGGGGCTTTCAGAGGGCGGGGTGGTGGACCCATACGTTGGGCTCGGCGTAGGTGCCGTGGCCGTCCTCGGCGACGTGCAGCGGCACCAGCCCGCCGGGCAGCGGGTACGCTCCGGGGCCCGGCAGCGGCCGGCCGAGGAACTCCTCCCAGCGCGGGACCGGCTGACGGATCACCAGCGAGCGGTCGGCGATGCCGAGCCTGCGCGCGCCCAGCTCCAGGTGGGTGCGCAGCCAGGGGTCGAAGCAGCGTCCGTCGGGCAGCCGCCAGGCGGCGTAGTCGGCGAGCGGGATCAGCGGGTAGTGCGGCTTGCGGGTGGGCCGGACCGGGATGACCACGCCCCGGGGGGCGTGCTCGGCGGCCCGCCGGCGTACCTCGGTGAGCAGCCGTTCGGCGTGCCCGGCCGCCCGGTGGGCGGGGTCCACGGACACCGACAGCATGCACACGGCGTCGGCCCGCTCCGGCGGGCCGTGGTCGACGGCCTCCACCAGCACCTCGTCGCTGCCTCCCGGCAGGGAGGCGGGGCTGCCGTCCCAGCGGACCGGCAGGCCGTTGGCCGCCGCGACCAGCTGCCCGTCATCGTCCACCAGGCACAGCTGGTGGGCGGGGTAGCGGTCGTACATACCGTGCCAGCGCCAGTTGCCCGGGGACTCCCAGCTCATGAACTCCGGCATGTTGGCGCCGATCAGGGCATCGACGGCGGGCAGCAGTCCGGGGTCCCGGGACAGGTCGGTCAGGGTGAGGGTCACCGGCGCGTCAGCCCAGCAGCCGGGTCCGGGCGGTGGCCCGCATCTCGCGCGAGCGCCGCAGGTCCGAGGTCACGCACACCCGCTTGAGCCAGCGGTCGGTGCCGTCGTAGCGGGCCCGGAACGGCAGCCGGCCGTGCACCGCCCGGTGGTTGTCGATGAACAGCACGTCCCCCTGGTCGGCGACGACCTCCCGCATCGCGGCGTCCACCACCTTGAACAGCGCGTCGTAGGCGCGCCGGGCGTCGGGGTCGTCCTCGGGGACGGAGGTGAAGTACGGGTCGAGACGCATGTACGGGTCGACGCGCGAGCCGTAGAGCAGCGGGCCGAGCGGCCGTTCGTCGATCATCCGCTGGATGGTGGCGAAGCGCGCCGCCTCCTCCTCGGAGGCGATGGTGTTGTTCTTCGGCAGGTGCGACTCGTCGGGCGCGATGTAGAAGCGCGGCTCGAAGAGGACGTCGATGTCGTCGGCGGACAGCGAGGACAGGTCCAGCTCGCCGACCGTCGTCGGGACGTGGTCCGGGTTGCGCAGCGCACCGAGGATCAGGTAGTCGCTGCGGTAGGGGTGGAAGGCGTCCTCGGTGTGCCAGGTGAGCAGCTCCTTGCTGCCCATGCCGAGCTGGTCGTTCTCGTGCGCCCGGATCGGGAAGATGTCGTGCACGAGGTGCCCGTCCTGCTGGGTGGCCCAGCCGAAGGGCTCGCCGAGCAGCGCCGAGTAGAGCATCAGCAGCAGTTCCTCGGGGAACTCCGGGCCGGGCCGCCGACGGCCGCGCCAGTGCTCGGGGGTGGGGCCGATGCGGTCCTGGTCGAAGTCGTGGCCGCTGACCACGGCGTGGCCGTGGCGGTCGGCCAGTTTGAACTCGCGCAGGAACCGCTGCACGCCCTCCGGCAGGCCGGCGGCGAGCCGGGGCAGGTCGTGCAGCAGCCCGGGGTCGCCGAAGGACGGGTAGGCGGAGGCCAGGCCGAGGCACAGGTCCGCCGTGGCGGAGGCCTCGTCGGGCGTCAGGGTGTAGGCGTGCGTGGACTGGTCGGTGAGGTTCGACATGCCAACTCTCGCTGAGTGGTCGGGATGGTTGCTGCTGCCCGCGGCCGGCCGGAGCCGGGCCGGGGCCCTCGGGTGGTGCGGTGGTACAGGTGGGTCCGGTGGGTGACGGGCGGGTGGTCCGCGGGGTGCGGGCCCGCCGGTTCAGCGTCCGGCCGGCGTTCCGCCCAAGGACGGGGTGGTGAGCGCCGCGGCGAGCAGCCGGGGCGTGGGCGAGGAGAACAGGGCGCTCGCCCGGAGTCCGGCGGCGCCGGGGTGGGACTCGCGCAGCCGCGCGAGCAGGCGCATGGCGAGCAGTGACTGGCCGCCGTGGTCGAAGAAGTTGTCGTCGGGGCCCAGGTGCGGGTCGCCCAGGACCTCGCGGAAGAGGCCGAGCGTGATGTCCAGCGGCTCGCCGGGACGGCCGGGCGTCCCGGCGCCGGCGTCCTGGAGGGCCGGGGCCTGTGCCCGCGCCGGGGCGGGCGGGGCCGGCGCCGTACCGGCCGTCCAGGCGGCCAGCAGCCTCTTGTCGATCTTGCCGTGCGGGTTCTTCGGCAGGACGGCCACCCGGTGGAGCACCCGTGGAACCGCCCAGTCCGGCAGCTGTGCCTCCAGCGGCGCGACCAGCGCGTCCCGGTCCGCGCCCGTGATCCGTACGGCCTCGCCGGGCGGTGGCGCCGCCGCGGGATCGGCGGGCACGGTGAACGCCCACAGGACCGTGCCGGTCGCGGGGTCGGGGAAGACCACGGCCTGGCCCACGCCGGCCGCCTCGCACAGGGCGCGCTCCACCCGGGCGGGCTCCAGCCGGTGCCCGCGGATCTTGATCTGGTCGTCGACCCGGCCGAGGAAGACCAGTTGCCCGTCGGGGTCGACGCGGCCGAGGTCGCCCGTCACGTACACGCGGGCGCCGGGTGCGGTGGCGTACGGGTCGGGGACGAAGCGCCGGGCGGTGGCCGCGTCGTCGTCGAGGAAGCCGCGTGCCAGCAGCGGGCCGCCGATGTGGATCTCCCCGGTCTCGCCGTCGGGCACCGGCCGGCCCTCGCGCCGGACGGTGATCTCCACGTCCCGCAGCGGGGTGCCGAGCGGTACCTCGTCGGCGTCGGCCGGCAGCCGTCCGGTGTAGAAGGTGGAGCTGACCGTGCACTCGGTGAGGCCGTACACGTGGGCGAGGGCGGCGGGCTGCCGGTCCTGCCAGTCCCGGTAGGGCCGGGGGTCCATCCGTTCGCCGCCGACCACCACGGTGCGCAGGGCCGGCGGGGTGGTCGCTCCGGCGGCCTCCAGCCAGCGGGCGTACTCCAGCCAGTACTGGGTGGACAGTTCCACCAGGGTGATCCGCCCGCGGGCCAGGGTGACGTGGAGCTCCTCGGCGTCCAGGGCCCGGGTGTCCTCCCGGCACACCACCGCCGCCCCTGCCGCGAAGGCGGGGAACACCTCCTCGATCAGTACGTCGAAGCCGAGCGAGGCCACCTGGAGCCAGCGGTCGTCCGGGGTCAGCGCGAGCCGCTCGGCGACGGCGGTCGCGAACCGGGCCAGGGCGTCCCGCTCGACGACCGTGCCCTTGGGCTGTCCGGTGGAGCCGGAGGTGAACAGCACGTAGGCCACGTCGGACCCGCCGGCCGCCGGCCGGCGCCGCGTCCCGGCCGGTCCGTCGTCCGCCGGACCGTCGGCCACTGTGCCGTCGGCCACCCGGCCGTCGTCCGCCGGGCCGTCGGCCACCCGGCCGTTGCCCGCCGGGCCCGGTGCGCCGGGCGCCGGTGCCGGGACGTACGCGGCCTCCGGCGCGTGCTCGCCGTCGCCGAGCCAGACGGCGGCCGCGGTGCGGCGGACCAGCGCCTCCCGGGCGGCGGCCGGGAGCCGGTCGTCCAGGACGGTGAAGCCCGCTCCGGCCTTCAGCGCCGCCAGCATCCCGAGCACCGTGCGGGCGGGATCGCCGAACGCCAGGCCCACCAGCCGTCCGGGTCCGGCGCCGCGCTCGGCGAGCGAGCCGGCCCAGGCGTCGGTCAGCCGGTCCGCCTCGCCGTACGCCAGCACCCGGTGCGGGGTCACCAGGGCCGGCCGGGCGGGATGCGCGCGCACCGACCGCTCCCACAGGTCGAGCACGTCGGGCCCGTGGCCGCTCCCGGTCGCGGCGGTCACCGGCCCGGCCCGCGGGTGCGCAGGAAGGCCGACAGGCCGTCCAGGCCCGCCCGGAAGCCCTCTTCCGGACCGCCGAAGCCCAGCCGGGCGCCGTGCGGGGCCCCGAAGGCCGTGCCCGGGACCAGCAGGGTGCGGTGGCGGTCCAGCAGCTCCAGGCAGAACCGTTCCACCGCCTCGGGGCCGGCACCGGACCGCTCCAGCTCGCGGAAGACCGGCAGCGCGCACACCCCGCCCTCCGGCGGGGTCCACCGGACCAGCCCGAGGGCCTCGTGCTCGGCCATCCACTCGGTCAGGTGCGCCAGGTTGCGCCGGGCCTCGGCCGCCCGCGCCCCGATCAGCACGTCGGCGCTGCGCATCGCCCGCTCGGCGATCAGCTCGACCAGCGGCGACAGGAACAGCGTGGTCCGGTCGCGCAGCGGGAAGGTGGCGGTGAGCAGCGGCTTGGGCGCGACGGCCCAGCCCACGCGCAGCCCGGGCAGGCCGAACGTCTTGGAGAAGGTGCCGTAGGAGACGGTGTCGCCGCCGTCCGCGCCGGGATCGGGCAGCACCTCCCAGCGGTGGGCGATCTCGGCGGTGGCCGCGTCCCAGACGAGCGTGGCGCCGGTGACGGCGGTCCGCTCCGTGAGGGCCTTCAGGCCCTGGGGGGAGAGGGACACTCCGGTGGGGTTGTGCGGGAAGTTGACGATCACGGCCGCGGTGCCCGGTGTGACCAGGGCGGTCAGCACCTCCGGGTCGATCTCGCCGTCGCGGACCGCCGCCGCCGGCAGGGTGACGACGTCGCACCCCGCCGCCCGCGGATAGTGGCCGAGCGAGTGGTAGATGCCCTCCTGGACGACCACCCGGTCGCCGGGGTGCAGCAGCGTGCTCAGGGTCAGCGCGATGGCCTCGCTGGAGCCGTGCGTGACCAGCACCCGGTCGGCGTCGCCGCCGGCGTACCGGTCGGCGATGGCCGCGCGGACGCCGGCGCCGCCCTGCGAGACGCTGTCGTCCATGACGATCTCGTCGAGGTCGGCGGCGGAGATCCGGCACAGGTCGCGTATCTCGGCGAAGGTGTACGGGTGGACCCCGCTGGAGCTGATGTCGTGGATGTCCGGGCCGAGGTGCCGGCGGTACCACTCCTCCAGCACCGGAGGTTCTTCACGCCGTGGACGGAGACTGCTCATGGCTGTGCAACTGTCCCTTCTCTACCCCTGACGGGTTTCCCGCCACCAGCGCTGCCCGGAGAGCGGGAGCGTGTCGATGGGGTCGTAGTAGTGGTACGAGCCGCTGTGGGCGTCCGGGTCCGCCGCCTCCAGCGGGGTGAGGTAGCTCTTGCTCCAGTGCGAGACCCCGAGTTCCCGGTCGTAGGTGTCCGCCTGGTCCACCCACCGCTTGCCGGCCATCGGCACGTCGCACACGATGCGCGGCGTGGCGAACCCCGGCAGGTAGCCCATGATCTGACGCTGGATCTGCTGGGCGCTGTGCAGCGGGACGCGCCAGTGCTCGGCGTTCGGGATCATGTCGCACATGTAGAAGTAGTACGGAGTGATGCCGGCGTGGTCGCAGAGCGCGAAGCACAGGTCGAGCAGGTCGTGCGCGCTGTCGTTGACCCCGCGCATCAGTACGCCCTGGTTGCGCACGTCGTGCAGGCCGGCGCCCAGCAGGTTCCAGGCCGCGCGGGCCACGCCGGACGTCACCTGCTGGGCGGCGTTGGCGTGGGTGTGCAGCGCGATGCGCACGCCCCGGGACCGCGCCTTGGCGGCGACGCGTTCGACACCGCGCAGCACCGGGGCGGAGTTCCAGTGCTGGGGCAGTCCGATCAGGCCCTTGCTGGCCAGCCGGATGTCGCGGATCGACTCGATGTCCAGCAGCCCGTCCACGAAGCGCTCCAGCCGCGGCCAGGGCATGTTCGCCAGGTCGCCGCCGGAGACCACCACGTCCCGGATGCCCGGGGTGGCGCGCAGGTGGGCCAGGATCCGGTCGGCCCGGTCGGCCGGCTTGAGCTGGAGCTTGTTCTTGGTGACCTGCGGGGTGGAGTTGCCGACCAGGTCCATCCGGGTGCAGTGCCCGCAGTACTGCGGGCAGGTCGACAGCAGTTCCGCCAGCACCTTGGTGGGGTAGCGGTGGGTCAGCCCCTCCACCACCCACATGTCCTGCTCGTGCAGCGAGTCCCGGCTGGCCATCGGGTGCGAGGGCCACACCGGGTGCCGGTCGGAGAGGACCGGCAGCATGTAGCGCCGTACGGGGTCGTCGTAGAAGGCCTTGGTCAGCTCGCCGGGGCGGGCCGCCGAGGCCTCCGCGGCCATCGTGTTGATCATCTGGGGCGGCAGCAGGACGGACATCGTCGCCCGGTGCAGCCGGTCCTGCTCCCAGTCCTCGTAGAACTCCTCGTCGAGCAGGTCGCCGACGACGGCGCGCAGTCCCTTCGCGTCCTTGACGCAGTGGGCGCGCTGCCACTGCGGATCCGCCCACTCCGCCTCGGTGACCTCTCGCCATCCGGGGAAGCGTCTCCAGTCGGGTTCCACGAGCGGACGGCTCCGGTACTCGTAGACGGCCTCGAGAGCCGCTGATTCCGTCTGGCTGCGTGCTGTGTCCACCAACCCGCCACCCAATCCCGTCGGTTTCGTCCGTATCGCCTGACGTCAACCGATCTTGCAGAGCGCCGGAGTTGTACACGAGGCCAGGTTGTACGGGGCGCAGCTGCCGTACGCCCCTGTACAACCGGCCGGCGGGGGCGAAGGGTTGTACGAGCCCATGTACGGGGCGCCGGACGGGTGCGACCTTGTACAGTCCTGTGCCGGACGACCGAAGCGGAATGTCCGGGGAACGGGCGGTGGCCCGCCGGTTCGACAAGGAGCCGAAATCGGACGACCCGGGCGCGAAGTGGCCGGAACCCTCGACTGATGATTGATCGATTTGTCAGTGGCATGTACCAATGTCCGAGAGATCCGGTGCTGAGGTTTCCGGTAACCCGCGGGGGCCTCCAGCTCGACGCACCACCCCGCCGTGCGCCTCGACCAGGTTGTACGGCCCGGATGGACCATGCGCTTCGTTCAACACCATCGACGAGCAGGGGGAGAAGCATGCCCAGGCCAGAGCGGTTACTGGACCCCACGGCAGGACCGTTGGAGCAATTCGCCCACGACCTGCGCCTTCTGCGCAGGCAAGCCGGGAACCCCTCCTACCGGACCATGGCCAAACGCGCCCACTACTCCGTGGCCACCCTCGCCGAAGCGGCCCGCGGGCTGCACAAACCCTCGCTGAAAGTGACCCTCGCCTACGTGGCCGCCTGCGACGGCGACCCCGAGTCCTGGGCCCGCCGCTGGTACCGGCTCAGCAGCGAACTGGAAGGACCCGACGCCCCCGCCCGCGGACAGCCGCGCGGTTCCGGCCTCGTGCCGCCCCAGCCGTCCGCCGGGCAGCGCCGCCCCGCGGACGAGGGGCCCGCCCCCGCCGGGAGGGCGGCCGCGCCCCGCTCCCCCGCGCCGCCCGAACGCGGGGCCGGCCCCGGCCGGCGCCGGATCGCCGCCGGTTCCCTGACGGCCGACGAGCGGGCCGAACTGCGGCGGCTGCGCAGCGAGGTCAAGGAACTGCGGCACGCCAACGCCGTGCTCAAGGCGGCCTCCGCGATCTTCGCCGCGGACCTCCGCACAAACTCCCAGGTCGTGTACAACCCGGCGGACCGCCAAGATCCGTTGGCATGACCGGAACGCCGGCGGCCTGGGCCCCGGCGCACCCGGCGGACCCGACGACCGACCCTTGGGGACTGACCATGCGTGTGCTCGGAGTCAACGGCTGGCCCGGCGCCAGCCACGACGGTGCTGCCTGCCTCGTCGTGGACGGCGAAGTCATCGCCCTGGCCGAGGAGGAACGCTTCACCCGCAACAAGCACGCCTACGGCGAGGCGCCCTTGAACGCCGCCGCCTACTGCCTCGCGGAGGGCGGTCTCACCCTGGACGACATCGACGTCGTCGCCCACGGGTGGGACCTGCCCACGCTCTTCGCGGACCGCGGCCTGGACTGGTTCGACAGCGACGCCGACGCCCTCGAACACCTCCTGCCCAAGGCCCTCTTCCCCCGCTCCCGCGACCCCCGGCTCACGTTCGTCGACCACCACGTGGCCCACGCCGCCAGCGCCTACCTCCTCTCGGGACGCGACCGGGGCGCCGTCCTCGTCCTGGACGGCCAGGGCGAGAACGCGAGCACCACCCTCGCCGTCGGCATCGACGGCCGGATCAAGACCCTGCGCTCCCACACCCCCGGCTGGTCCCTCGGCTACTTCTACGCCGCCGTCTGCGCCTACGCCGGCCTCGGCGCCGACAACGCCGGCAAGATGATGGGCCTGGCCTCCTACGGCACCCCCGGCGACCTCACCTTCGGCGGTGCCCTCGGCTTCACCGACGAGGACTTCACCGTCGGCGTCGTCCCGCCCGACCTGCGCTCGACCGGCACCACCGACGAGGAGACGGCAACCATCCGGTACTGGCTGGAGCACCTGGAGAAGACCCTCCAGGACGCCCCCAACCGCACCGTGCGCCGCTTCGACCCGCGCAGCGGCCGGTACGCCAAGACCACCGACCGGGACCCGTTCGAGTACCGGGACCTCGCCGCCACCGCGCAGGCCGCGCTGGAGCGGGCGGTGACGGGCCTGGTCCGCGGCCTGCTGCGGGAGACCGGCGAGACCACGCTGATGGTCGCCGGCGGGGTCGGCTTCAACGCCACCCTCAACGGCAAGCTCATGCGGATGCCCGAGGTCCGGGACCTCTTCGTCCAGCCGATAGCGGGCGACGCGGGCGTCTCGCTGGGCGCCGCGGTCTGGGCCGCCGCCGAGGAGGGCGACCGGATCCTGCCCATGACCGGCTCGGTCGCCTGGGGCCCGCAGTGGTCCGCCGGGGAGATACGCGAGGTCCTGGAGGCCACCGGCACCGCGTTCACCGAGCCCGCCGACATCGCCGCGGCCACCGCCGGCGTCCTGGCCTCCGGCGGAGTCGCCGGCTGGTTCCAGGGCCGCGCCGAGGGCGGCCCCCGCGCCCTCGGCCACCGCAGCCTGGTCGCCGTGCCGGACCCGGAGTCCACCCGGGACCGGGTCAACATCCGTATCAAGGACCGCGAGGCGTGGCGCCCGTTCGCCCCCAGCATGCAGGAGGAGGCCGCCGAGGCCCTGATCGGCACCGCCACCCCGCTGCCGTACATGATCGTCACCACCCCGGTGACCGACGCCGGCGCCGCGGCCATGCCGGCCGTGGTCCACAGCGACCGCACCACGCGTCCGCAGACCGTCTCCGCCGCCGTGGACCCGCTCTACCACCGCCTCATCGGCGAGGTCGGCGGGCACACCGGAACCGCCGTCGTCATGAACACCTCCTTCAACGGCCGTGACGAACCCGTCGTGTGCACGCCCCGGGACGCCCTCGCCACCTTCCACCGGCTGCCGCTGGACGCCCTCGCCCTCGGCCCGTTCCTCGTGCGCCGCCCCGCCGGAGCCCTGGGGGAGGCCGGCGCGTGACCGCCCCCGCACACCAGGACGCTCCGCCGACCGGGACGGGCGCCGCGCCGCCCGTCCCGGCCGAGCCCGCCGCCGAGGAGATCCACGGCCGCCTCACCGGCTGGCTCGCCGAGGCGGTCCTGACCCCCGACACGGACCTCACCGCCCCGCTGCGCGACCTCGGCGTGGACTCCATCGACCTGATCCGCACCGCCCGCCGCATCGAGACCTCGTACGGGGTACGGGTGCAGCTGCGCGAGCTGTTCGCACCCAGACTGACGGCGGCCTCCCTGGCCGCGCTGGTCGCCGAGCGGGCCGCCCGCCGCGGCGGAGCCGAGGCCGCCCCGCCCGGCACCGCACACGACCCGGTCGTCCTCACCCCCTCCCAGGAACAGGCGTGGGAGGAGCAGACGGGCGAACGCGGCCAGTGGAACCAGGCCATGCTCTTCACCACCCGGCCGGGCATCGACGCGGACCTGTTCGCCGAGACCGTGCGGCGGCTGGTCGCCGGCCACGCCTCGCTCCGCCTCGCCGTCGAGGAGCGTCCCGCGCGGCGGCCCCGGCAGCGGACGGCGGCCCTGGCGACCGACGGGCCGCCCGCCGACGCCCTGGGCCCGGTGCTCGACACCGTGGAGATCTCCGAGCTCGCCGACGCCGACCTGTCGGCGGCCGTCACCCTCCGGTGCGAGCTGGAGCAGCGCTCCCTGGACCCGCGGGCGGGCCGCGTGGCCCGCTTCGTCCGGTTCGACGCCGGTCCCTCCCGGCCCGGCCGGCTGCTGATCGTCTTCCACCAGCTCGCGATCGACATGCTGTCGTGGTCGGTGGTGCTGGCCGACCTGGAGGAGACCTACACGGCGCTGGAGGCCGGCCGGGACGACGTCTGGCCGGCCGAGGGCACCTCGTACCCCGAGTGGGCCGAGGCCCTGGCCGCCCATGCCCGCACCCCCGAGGCGGAGGCCGAGGCCGAGTGGTGGACGCAGGTGGCCCGCACCCCCGCCACGCTGCCGCCGGACCTGCCCGCCGCCGGGCAGGGGGCGCCGGCGCAGGCCGACCCGCGGGCCGCGAACACCGCGGCCACCGCCGCCACGCACCTGGAGGAGTTCCCGCCGGACCTCACCGCCCGCCTCCACGCCGCCGCCCGGGCCCACCGGGCCCACCCCGGCGACCTCGTGCTGCACGCGCTCGGGGAGGCCCTCGGCGAGCGGCTCGGCGAGCCGGCCGTACGCGTGGACGTTTTGCGCCACGGCCGCGAGGAGAGCGTCGGGGACACCCATCTGTCCCGCACCACGGGCTGGTTCACCGCCACCGTCCCGGTCCGCCTCGACCTGGCTCCCGGAACCCCGGCCGAACGGCTGGCCCGGACCGTGGGCCACCTCGCGGCCCTCCCCGGCGGCGGGGTCGGCCACGGAGCGCTCGCCCGGTACGGCCGGCCCCGGACGGCCGCCGTCCTGCGGGGCGCCCCGCCCAGCGACGTCTCGTTCGACTACGAGGGCGACGACGGCGACTCCCTGCCGCTGGGCACCCTGCTGACGGATCCGGCCCCGGAACCGGTGGGTGACATCACCGCGCCGCACTGGACCCGTCCGCACGCGGTGGAGGTGATCGCCACCACCGACGACGGGACGCTGCGCGTCGAGTGGTGGTACTCCACCGCCCTGCACAGGGCGGCGACCGTCCGCGCGCTCGCCGCCCGCCACCGGGCCCTGCTCACCGACCTCCTCACCGCACTGTCGCCCACCGCCCCCGAGGCACCCACCCGCTGAACGCCCCACGGACGGACCGGAACCTGCTGCCATGACCCTGCCCAGCGTGCTCGACCCCTTCTTCGCCCTCGCCCGATCCGACCCGGACCGGCCCGCGGTCGTCGACAACGGAGTGACCGTCGGCTACGGCCAACTGGCCGGCTGGGCAGGGTCCGTGGCCGACCTCGTCGCCACCCGCGGCCCGGCGGGCGCGCAGCCGCCGGTGGCCGTCCAGGTCCACCACACGGCCCGCGACATCGCGGCCGTCCTCGGCGTCCTCGCCGCCGGCCGCGCCTACGTCCCCGTGGCCGACGGCCCCGCCGGCCACGCCGACGCGGCCCTGCGCCGGCTCGGCTGCCGGGAGCTGATCGCCACCGCCGGCCCGGGGGAGGTGTCCGCCGTCGACCGGGTGCTGCGGCCCAACTGGGGCCGGACGCAGGCCCCGCCCCGCGAGACCGGGGAACCGGTGCGGGCCGAGGACCCCGCGTACGTGCTGTTCACCTCGGGTTCCACCGGCGCCCCCAAGGCCGCCGCGATCCCGCACGGCGCGCTGCACGCCGTACTGCCCCCGCTGCGGCGGCAGTACGGCGTCGGGCCGGAGACCGTGGCCCTCAACTTCCACCGCATGGACGGTGACACCAGCCTGGAGGAGGTCCTGCCGGTCCTGCTGGCGGGAGGGCTCGTCGTCCTGGAGGAGGACAGCGAGGCCGACCTCGACCGGGTCCTGACCGACCACGAGATCACCCTGGTCAACCTGCCCGTCGACTACTGGCACGTCTGGACCGGCCACCTGCTGGACTCGGGGCGGACCGTGCCGGCCTCGCTCGAGACCGTCGTGATCGGCGGCGAGGCCGTCCGCCCGGACATGCTGGAGCGCTGGCGGCGGCTCGGCGCGGACGAGGTCGTCCTGCTCAACACCTACGGGTCGACCGAGACCGCGCTCGTCACCCACAGCGCGGTCCTCGCCGGGCCGGGCGCGCCCGCCTCCTTCCCCGCCGGGGTGCCGATCGGACGGCCGCTGCCCTCCGTACGGCAGGTGCTCGTACCCCGCCCCGACGCGCCGCACGGGCCGGCCGAACTCCTCCTGGCCGGGCCCCAGCTGGCCCTCGGCTACGTGGACGACCCGGAGCGGACCGCCGAACGGTTCCCGGCAGGCGATCCCGCGCCCGGCGGCGAACGCTGGTACCGCACCGGGGACCTCGTCACGGAGACCGCCGACGGCTCGCTCGTCTTCCACGGCCGCATCGACCACCAGGTAAAGATCCGCGGCCACCGGGTGGACCTCCTCGACGTGGAGGGGGCCCTGGGCCGGCTCCCCGGCGTCACCGCCGTCGCCGCGGCCGGCCACCGCAAGGGCGACCACACGGCGCTGGTGGCGTTCGTCGTCCTGTCCGGCCCGGCCGGAAGCGGGGACGGCACGGCGGACCTGCGCGAGCGGCTGCGGGAGGCGGTGCCCGCTCCCCTGGTCCCCGACCGGATCATCGCCGTGCCCGAACTCGTGCACACCCGCACCGGCAAGGTCGACCGCGCGGGCACCCTGGACCGGTACCTGTGAGCAACCGCCTCTTCGACGCCTCCGTCGACCCCGCCGCCGTCCCCGAGGCGGACTCCCGCGGCCCCTGGGCCTACCTGTGGTGGCTGGTGCGCATCCGGCCCTGGCCGCTTGTGCTTGCCGCCGCGCTCGGCGTGCTCTGGATGATCCCCCTCGCGCTGGTCCCGCTGGTCATCGGCCGGGCGATCGACGCGGCCGGGCAGGACACGGCGCAGACCGGCCTGTACCTGTGGTCGCTGCTCGCCCTCGGCCTCGGCGTCCTGCAGGCCCTCGCCGGCGCCGGCCTGATCCAGGCCGCCGTCGGGGCCGAGGCCCACGCCCTGTCCACCACGCACCGGGTGCTGATGCGTCAGGTGGTCCGCCTCGGCGCCACCCTGCGCGGCAAGGCCCGCGCCGGGGACGTCGCCGCCTCCGCCGCCGCCGACGTGGAGAGCATCGGCAACTCCTTCGAGGTCATCGGCCGCACCGTGGGCGCGGTCGTCGCCGCCGTCCTCGTGGCCGTGGCGCTCACCGTCACCTCGCCCGTCCTCGGACTGGCCGTGCTCGTCGGCGTCCCCGCCGCCGTGCTCAGCATCGGCCCGCTGCTGCGGCCCCTCCAGGAACGCGACGAGGCGCAGCGCGAGCTGATGGGCGTCGCCACCTCCCAGGCCGGCGACATCGTCGCCGGGCTGCGCATCCTGCGGGGCATCGGCGGCGAGGCGGCCTTCGCGGCCCGCTTCCGCCGCACCAGCCAGCAGGTCCGCCGGGCCGGCGAGTCCGCCGGCCGCATGGAGGCCTGGCTCCAGGCCGCCGGGGTCTTCCTGCCGGGGCTGGTCACCGTCGGGATCGTCTGGCTCGGTGCCCGCCTCGCCCTGAACGGCACCATCACCGCCGGGGAACTCGTCGCGTTCTACGGCGCCTCCGCCTTCCTCACCCTGCCCGTGAGCACCGCCACCGAGGCCGCCGAGACCCTCAGCCTCGCCAAGGTCGCCGCCGGCCGGGTCTGCACCCTGCTGCGCCTGACCCCCGACACCGTGCGGCCCGAGCTCCCCGAGCCGCTGCCCGCCGGGGCCCTCGCCCTGACCGACCCCGACAGCGGCATCACCGCCGAGGCCGGCCGGCTCACCGTGCTCACCGGCCCGGCCGACCGCATGGCCGACCTCGCCGACCGGCTCGCCCGCCCCGGGCCCGCCGGCCCCTCGGCCGTCCGGCTGGGCGGCGTACCGCTGGACCGGGTGGACCCCGCCGAGCTGTCCGCGCGGCTGCTGCGCTCCGGACCGGCCGACACCCTCTTCAGCGGCACCGTGCGCGAGGAACTGAGCGCCGGTTCCACGCGGTCCCGGGAGGCGCTGGCCCGGGCCCTGTACGCGGCCGACGCCTCCGACGTCGTCGCGGCCCTGCCCGGCGGACCGGACGCGTGGCTGGACGAGGGCGGCCGCGCCCTGTCCGGCGGCCAGCGCCAGCGCCTCGTCCTCGCCCGCGCCCTGCTCGCCGCCCCCGACGTCCTCGTCCTGGAGGACCCCACCGCTTCCGTCGACGCCCACACCGAGGCCCGCATCGTCGACCGGGTCGCCGCGCTGCGCGCCGGACGCACCACCGTGGTGCTCTCCGACAGCCCCCTGTGGCGCGGCGCCGCCGACCGCACGGTCCGCCTCGCCGCGGAACCGGACGCCGCCGCCGACGGCCCCCACCGCTCCGCAGGAGTGCCCTCATGACCACCACCCCCGCCTCCACCCGGGCCCCCGCGGCGGACCCGGACACCGCCGTGGACCCCGCTCCCGCCGGACCGTCCGCCGCCGGGCGCCTGCCCCTCGCGGACCGGGCCGAGGTCCGCGCCTGGACCGGCGCGTTCGTCCGTACCGAGGCGCGCCGGCTGGCCCTCACCTTCGGACTGTTCGCCGCCGCCCTGGTGGCCGGACTGATCGGCCCTCGGCTGCTGGGGCACCTGGTCGAGTCCATCAAGAACGGCACCACCGCCGGCCGGGTCGACGTCCTCGCCCTGACCTTCGTCGCCATCCTCGTCGCCCACGCCCTCCTGGCCCGCGCCGCCCGCACCCAGGCCACCCTGCTCGGCGAACGCGTCCTGGCCCGCACCCGCGAGGGCTTCGTCCGCCGCGTCCTCGGGCTGCCCCTGTCCGAGGTGGAGGCCGTCGGCACCGGCGACCTGCTCAGCCGGGCCACCAACGACGCCGACCGGCTGAACGAGAGCATCCGCCAGGCCGTCCCGCGCATCGCGCTGGCCGCCGTCACCCTGGTGTTCACCTTCGCGGCGATCCTGCTCACCTCGCCGCTGCTCGCCCTCGGCCTGCTGGCGGGCGTGCCCTTCGCCGCCCTGTCCACGTGGTGGTACCGGCCGCGGGCCACCCGCGCGTACGAGCGGCTGCTCGCGCAGGAAGCCGACGTACTGGCCGTCACGCACGAGAGCACCCGCGGCGCCGCCACCATCGAGGCCCTCGGCCTCGGCCCCCGGCAGACCGGCCGCCACGGCGCGGCCGTCGACCGGGTGGTCCGCACCCGGCAGCGCACCACCTGGCTGCAGACCATCTGGTTCCCCAGCCTGGACCTGGCCACCATGGTCCCGATGGCGCTCACCCTCCTGATCGGGGGTCTGGCCTATCAGCGCGGGGAGGTCGGGCTGGCGGAACTGACCGCCGTCGTCCTCTACGTCCAGGCCCTCGGCGAACCCCTCAACGACCTGCTGACCTGGACCGACGAGCTGCAGATCGGGAACGCCGCGCTGCGGCGCATCCTCGGCGTCGAACGGCTGCCCAGGGAGGAACCGCGTCCGCCCGCCGTGCTCGACGGGCACGCCCTGCGCCTGGAGGGCGTCGGCTTCGGCTACGGTCCCGGCCGCGAGGTGCTCAGCGGCATCGACCTGACCATCGCCCCCGGCGAGAAGCTGGTGGTCGTCGGCGCCTCGGGGGCGGGCAAGTCCACTCTGGGCAAGCTGCTCGCCGGGGTGCACCACGCCACCCGGGGGACCGTCAGCATCGGCGGCGCCGACGTGGCCCGGCTGCCGGTGGGCCAGCTGCGGCAGGAGGTCGTCCTGGTCACCCAGGAGCAGCACGTGTTCACGGGCACGCTGCGGGACAACCTGACCCTGGCCGCCCAGGAGGCGGGGGCCGCCGGGGACGCCGAGGGGACCACGGACCCGGCCGGCCCGGCGGACGACCGCCTGTGGGAGGCGCTGGAGACCGTCCTCCTCGCGGACTGGGCCCGCTCCCTGCCCGAGGGCCTGGACAGCGAGATCGGCCCGGGCGCCGCCCCGGTCTCCCCCTCCCACGCCCAGCAGCTGGCCCTGGCCCGCCTGCTGCTGTCCGACCCGCACGCGCTGGTCCTGGACGAGGCCACCGCCCTGCTGGACTCGACGGCGTCACGCCGCGTCGAGCGCTCGCTGGCGGCCCTGATCGAGGGCCGCACGGTCATCTCCATCGTGCACCGGCTGGACTCCGTGCACGACGCCGACCGCATCGCGGTGATGGAGGCGGGCCGGATCGTCGAACTCGGCAGCCACACCGAACTCCTGGCGGCCGACGGGGCCTACGCGGCCCTGTGGCGCTCCTGGTCCGGGGCCGGCGCCCCGTCCCGGGGGGAGGGGGCGTCCCCGAAGAAGCCGTGACCGACCCGGCCGTGACCGCCCCGGCCGGGTCGGGCGGGGGCGGGTCAGGCGGGGGCCGGGTCAGGCGGCGGGCGGGAACCTGTCCCACGCCCGGTGGCCGGCCAGGGCCTCGGTGACCCCTTCGACGGCCGAAGCGCCGTCCTCGCCCAGGGTGACGCCGGGGCCGTCGGCGGCGATGCCCAGGGCGCCGAGGAGCCCGGCGGCGCCGTTCCAGCCGCCGATGGCCTTACCGTGCCGGTAGGCCTCGGTGAGCAGGAGCGCGACCCGCGGGTCGCAGGCCTCGGGCGCGGGTGCCCCGGCCTTCGCGTCCCGTGCGCCGTGGGCGTCGGAGCCCGGTGCGGGCGTGCCCGCGAGCAGCAGGGCGTCGAATTCCACGGACCGGGCGGTGGCGTAGGTGCGCTGGACGGTGATGGGGTCGCCGTCCGCGGCGAGGGTGCCGCCGGTGGGGGCGACGACGAGCGGGACCATGCCGGAGTCCAGGACGGCCTGCCGGGCGGTCCGTACGCCGTCCAGGTCGGACGCCGGGTCGGCGATCAGGCCGACCACCCGGCCGTCCGCCGGCCAGGTGGATCCCAGCTGCGAGAGGGCGGGGCTGGGATCGGGCGTCACGAGGGGGACGGTCGCGGCGGGGGCGGGCAGTCCGAGGCCTTCGGCCACCTGCGCGCAGAGTTCGGGGTCGATGTTCGCCAGGACCCCCAGGGTGCGTTCCCGGACGGCCTGCTCGTGGCACTTGCCCAGCTCGAAGGTGTAGGCGGCGATGATGTGTTCGCGCTCGGGCGGGGTCATGCTGAGCCAGAAGAGCCGGGGCTGGGTGAAGTGGTCCGAGAAGGAGGCGGGCGCCTCGCGGACCTTGCTCGCCGCGGGGACCTCGACGGGGGCTTCCACGAAGGCGGCGGTGTCTGCGCCCGCGAGGAAGGGGCAGCCGCCGTCGAGGCTGTTGGGCCGGTAGGGGGCGACGCCGGTGTGGACGGCGCTCTGGTGCATGCCGTCGCGGAGCATGTCGTTGACGGGCGCGTGCGGCCGGTTGACGGGGATCTGGCCGAAGTTGGGGCCGCCCAGCCGGCTGATCTGGGTGTCGAGGTAGGAGAACAGCCGGCCCGCGAGGAGGGGGTCGTCGGTGATGTCGATCCCGGGGACGAGGTGGCCGGGGTGGAAGGCGACCTGTTCGGTCTCGGCGAAGAAGTTCTTGACGTTGGCGTTCAGGGTCATCAGCCCGATGGGCTGGACGGGGGCCAGCTCCTCGGGGACGAGTTTGGTGGGGTCGAGGAGGTCGATGCCCTCGAAGGTCTGCTCCGGGGTGTCGGGGAAGACCTGGATGCAGAGCTCCCACTGCGGGAACGCACCGGCCTCGATGGCGTCGAAGAGGTCCCGGCGGTGGAAGTCGGGGTCGGTGCCGCTGATCAGCTGGGCTTCCTCCCAGACCAGGGAGTGCACCCCGAGCCTCGGCTTCCAGTGGAACTTCGCGAGGGAGGTGTCGCCGGTCGGGCCGACGAGGCGGAAGGTGTGGACGCCGAAGCCCTCCATCATCCGGTAGGAGCGCGGGATGCCCCGGTCGGACATGTTCCAGAGGGTGTGGTGGGTGGCCTCGGTGTGCAGGGACACGAAGTCCCAGAACGTGTCGTGGGCGCTCTGCGCCTGCGGTATCTCCCGGTCGGGGTGCGGCTTGCCGGCGTGGATGACGTCGGGGAACTTGACGGCGTCCTGGATGAAGAACACCGGGATGTTGTTGCCGACCAGGTCGAACGTGCCCTCGTCGGTGTAGAACTTCGTCGCGAAGCCCCGGGTGTCGCGCACCGTGTCGGCGGACCCGCGCGAGCCGAGCACGGTGGAGAACCTGACGAACACGGGGGTCTCCACGCCCTTCGCCAGGAAGGCGGCCCGCGTGACCTCACCGGCCGTGCCGTAGCCCTGGAAGACGCCGTGCGCCGCGGCGCCGCGCGCGTGGACAACGCGCTCGGGGATCCGCTCGTGGTCGAAGTGGGTGATCTTCTCGCGCAGGTGGTGGTCCTGGAGGAGGACCGGCCCGCGGGGTCCTGCCTTCAGGGAGTGGTCACTCTCGTAGAGCCTCGCGCCCTGGGCGGTGGTGAGGTACGCGCCGCCCTGTGCGACCTGCGACTGGTCCGCCCCGGTGGCCTGGCCGGTGGGGCCGACCGTCTCGGGGCCCTCCTGGTCCGCCTTGGGCGGGAGCGGTGCCGCGGGGTCCACCGGTTCGGCCACGGACGGGGACACCGGTCCGGGCTTGCCCGGCAGACCGGCGTCGTCCGGCCGCGATGCCGCAGGGGTGCGCTTCGTGGTCATGTGTTCTCCCGGATTTCTCGAACGGAAGCCGGGCGGAGCACGCCGTCCCGCCCCTGCTTCCTCGGCCGTTCTCGTCGGCCGCCTACCCGCTCCGCCGGAATGAACCCCGTCGCGTCGGGACCCGGGTGCGCCGGCACGTACCGGGGTAGGCGCCCGGCATGAAGCAGACAGAGCAGTGGAAACCGGGTGAGATCGTCACGCAGAGCGACATCTACGCCTGTGACTACGGCAGGGAACACCTGTGGAGCAAGAGCACCGACGTGCGCGGGCACCGGTTCCCTCCCCTCCCCTACGACTGCCCGGGGCGGGCGTGGACCCTGCGGACGCAGTCCCACTCCGACGCGGACTGACGGCAGGTGGCCGCGCGGCTGCGGACCAGCGACCCGCACGGCCCGGGGTGGCGCCGGGTGCGGCACGGCCGCGGGTTCCGTTACCTGGGGACGGACGGGCTGCCCCTGTCCCCGGCGGACCGTGAACGGGTGCGCGCCCTCGTGATCCCGCCGGCCTGGCAGGACGTCTGGGTCTGCCCCTGGCCCAACGGCCACGTCCAGGCGGTGGGGACGGACGCCGCCGGTCGGCGCCAGTACCTCTACCACCCGCGCTTCCGGGAGCGGCAGGACGCGGCCAAGCACGCGCACGTCCAGCGGGTGGCCCGCTCGCTGCCCCGACTGAGGAAGCGGGTGGCGAGCGACCTCGACGGGCGCGGACTGACCCGCGTCCGCGTGCTGGCCTGCCTGACCCGCCTCCTCGACCTGGGCTTCCTGCGCGTCGGCGGGGAGCGCTACGCCCGTGACAACGGGAGCTTCGGGCTGACGACCCTGCTGCGGGAGCACGCCTCCTGCCGTGGCGGGGAGATCCGCCTGTGCTTCCCCGCCAAGTCCGGCAAGCAGGTCACCCGGGCCCTCGTCGACGAGCAGGCCCACGCGGTGGTCCGGGCGCTGCTCCGGCGCAGGGAGCCGGGCCCGCGGCTCTTCGCGTACTGGGAGCGCGGGGCGTGGCACGAGCTCCACGCCGAGGACCTCAACGCCTACCTGCGGGACCGGTCGGGGCAGGACGTGACCGCGAAGGACTTCAGGACCTGGTACGCGACCGTGCTGGCCGCGGTGGCCCTGGCCGTGTCCGAGGGCACCGCCGACGGCTCCCCCGCCCGCCGGAACGGGGTGGTGGCCCGCGCCGTGCGGGAGGTCAGCGGGTACCTGGGGAACACCCCCGCCGTGTGCAGGGCCTCCTACATCCATCCGCGCGTCATCGAGCTCTACGAGGAGGGGGAGACGGTCGCCCCGGCCCTCGGAACGCTCGGCGAGGACGGCGTCTTCGGCCGGCCGGCCACCCACGGACGCGTCGAACGCGCCGTGCTGCGGCTCCTGCGGTCCGGGGACGGAGAAGGGGAGGAGGACGGGGAGGGGTGAGGCTCGCAGGGTGCAGCACGCGGCGCCCGCCGGGTTCTCGGCGGGCGCCCGGCCGGCTCCTCGGCGGGTCAGTCGGACGGCGACCAGACGGCCGCCACGGTCCCGCTGCCCGGGTACAGCCGCTCCCAGCCGCCGGGTACGTCCACCACCACCACGCCCGAGGTCGGGAAGCCCGCCGCCACCCGCTCCAGCAGGTCCGGGGGTCCGCTGCCGCACAGGCCGGCGGCCAGTTCGTGGATGCCCGAGTTGTGGCCGACCAGCAGCAGGGACCCGAGGCCCCGCCCCCGCTCGGCCAGGACGGAGACGAGCACGCTCGGGGCCGCGTTGTAGAGCCGGTCGTCGTACACGGCGGGCGGCGGGTCCGCCAGCGCGGGGGCCGCCAGCTGCCAGGTCTGGCGCGTCCTGCGGGACGGGGAGCAGAGCACCAGGCCGGGCGCGAACCCGCTGTCCGCGAGCCAGCGGCCCGTGCGGGGGGCGTCGGCCCTTCCCCGGTCGCTCAGCGGGCGGTCGAAGTCGTCGGTCGGCTGGCCCTTGGGTACGGCCTTCGCGTGCCGCACCAGCAGCAGCCGGCACGGGCCGGTGGTCCTCGCCTGGTCCATACCGGCCGCCTGCCCACGGGGCGGGTGCGGAAACGCCTGCGGAGATGCCCGCGGATGCCCCTGCGGGTCCGTCACGGGTGGAAGAGGACCTTCACCATGTTGTCCCTCTTCTTCTGGAAGTCCTCGTACGCCCGGGGGGCGTCGTCCAGGGACAGGTGGTGCGTGGCGAAGCCCTCGGCGCCGAGGGGGTCTCCGTCGGTCAGCAGGGGGAGCAGGTCGTCGACCCAGCGGCGGACGTTGGCCTGTCCCATGCGCAGCTGAATCTGCTTGTCGAACATCGTCAGCAGCGGCATCGGGTCGGCGGCTCCGCCGTAGACCCCGGAGATGGAGACGGTGCCGCCGCGGCGTACGAGGTCGACGGCCAGGTACAGGGCGGCCAGGCTGTCCACGCCGGCCTTCTTCATCAGCGCGGCGGCCAGGGCGTCGGGGAGCAGGCCGGTGGCGGTCTGCGCGGCCCTGGCGCCTGCGCCGCCGTGGGCCTCCATGCCGACGGCGTCGATCACGGCGTCCGGGCCGCGGCCGCCGGTGGCGCCGCGGACGGCGTCGACGAGCTGGTCCCCGTACTGGAGCAGGTCGAAGACCTGTACGCCGTTTCCGGCGGCACGGGCGAGCCGTTCGGGCACCAGGTCGATGCCGATCACCCGGCCGGCCCCCCGGTGGGCGGCGATGCGGGTGCACATGTCGCCGATGGGTCCGAGGCCCAGGACGGCGACGCTGCCGCCCGGCGGGACGTCCGCGTAGACGACGGCCTGCCAGGCGGTCGGCAGGACGTCCGACAGGTAGACGAACCGTTCGTCGGGCGGTCCCTCGGGAACACGGATGGGGAGGGTGTCGGCGAAGGGGACGCGCAGGTATTCGGCCTGCCCGCCGGGGACCTGCCCGTAGAGCTTGGTGTACCCGAAGAGGCTCGCGCCGCTGCCGTGTTCGTGGACCTGGGTCGTCTCGCACTGCGAGTGCAGCCCGCGCTCGCACATGAAGCAGGTTCCGCAGGACACGTTGAACGGTACGACGACCCGGTCGCCGGCCTTCAGTTCCCGGACCTGCGGCCCCACCTCGGCGACCACCCCCATCGGTTCGTGTCCCAGGATGTCCCCCGCGTCCAGGAACGGCCCCAGCACCTCGTACAGGTGCAGATCGGATCCGCACAGTCCGGTCGTCGTCACTTCGATCACGGCATCCGTGGGTTCGACGATCCGCGGATCCGGAACGTTCGCCACCTCGATCTTGCGGCGGCCCTGCCAGGTCACGGCCTTCATCACGTCCTCCTCCGCTGCGCACGGCTCCGGTTCCCCGCGGCCCGGGTTCACGGCCGCTAAGCGGCGGCTGTCCACTCACGGCCGACCCATGCCTGCGGGACGTGCCCAATGACCCGTGCGGCGGCTGCTTGGGGGCCCCGGCAGGGGGCAGGCGGGCCGGTAGCGGGCCGCCGGGACCGGCCCCGTGGCCGATCACGCCTCGGGAGGCACACCGTGACCACCGCACGCGAGATCATGACGCCGGACGCGACCTGCGTCGGGGCGGACGACAGCATCCTGGACGCGGCGAAGAAGATGACCGGCCTCGGGGTGAGCGCGCTCCCGATCTGCGGCAGCGACCAGCGGCTGAAGGGCATGCTCACCGACCGCGACATCGTCGTGAAGGTCCTCGGCGCCGGGAAGGACCCCGCCACCTGCAAGGCCGGCGAGTTCGCCCAGGGCGAGGCGGTCACCATCGGGGCCGACGACGACACCGCCGAGATCCTGCGCACGATGACGCAGCACAAGGTCCGCCGCCTGCCCGTGATCGACGGCCACACCCTCGTCGGCATCGTCGCCCAGGCCGACGTCGCCCGCTCCCTGCCCGACCCGCAGGTCGGCCGGCTCCTGGAGGCCCTCTCCAGCTGACGCCCCGGCCGGCCGCCGCCGCTCACTCTCCGAGGAGGCGGCGGGCCTGCGCGAGCAGGCGCAGGAGTTCGGTGCGCGAAGGCCCGTCCGGGGCGTCCTGCGCCTCCCGGAGGTCCGGCGTCCGCGGGGGCCGCCGGGGCGTGCGGGTGGTCAGCACGTGCAGGGCCACGGCGGCCTGCCGGGCGAAGAGGCCCAGCAGGTCGAGTTCCGGCAGGCCGGACCGGGCCTGCGGGGAGGGGTCGAGGACCTCCAGGACGCCGAGGACCCGGTCCCCGCGGACGAGGGGGGCGGCCATCAGCGCGTCCGGGACGTAGCCGGTGGACTCGGCGATGTCCCGGTCGAAGGAGGCGTTGTCGCGCAGGTCGTCGACCACCATCGGCTCCCCCGAGGCGGCGACCCACCCGGCGATCCCCCGGCCCGCCGGGAAGCGGCGGCCCACCAGGAACTCCTGTCCCTGCCCGGAGACGGCCTCGAAGGCGAGTTCGCCGGCCGCGGCGTCCAGGAGCATGACGGAACTCGCCTGCGCGCCGAAGATGGCGCGTGCGGTGTCCACCACCGACTGCAGGAGTTCCGCCACGGCGGGATCCGGGCGGGGTGTCGCGGACGCGGCGGGTGCGATCGTCTGGGCCATGGGGCTTCCCTTCCGGCGCCGGTCGTTACCGGCGTCCGTGCACACGGACGTTGGCTGCGGACAGGTACAGGGCGTTCTTCAGCTGGAACGGTGTCAGCCGGGGGCCGCTCGACAGGATCCGCGCGCACAGCCCCGAGATGAACGGAGTGGCGTAGCTGTTGCCGGAGCTGCTGATCGAGGTGCCGCCGAGCCACGCCACCCGGACCTTCTGGCCGGGGGCGAAGAACTCCACCGGGGGCTCGGGGTTGTAGAGGTGGAGGTCCGGGTCGTCCTCCTGGTGGCTGCCGACCGAGATCACCGAGGAGAAGCGCCAGGGAAAGCTCTCCACGCGCGTGTTGTGCGCGGCGGCGACGATCACGGTCTGCTGGAAGTACGCCTCGTCGGCCAGCCGGCGCAGTTCCTCGACGAAGCGGTCGTGGGTGGTGGACAGGCTGAGGTTGACCACGTCGAAGCGCTGGCGCACGGCCCACCGGATCCCTTCGAGCAGGACGTCCCCGCTGCCGGAGAACCGGTCGCCGAGCACCCGGATGCTGGACAGCTCGCAGTCCGGCGCGGTGCGCCGGATGATCCCGGCGCAGGCGGTTCCGTGGCCGCAGGCGTCCCCCTCCTCCGTCTCCTCGACGTGGACCCCGTCGTCGTCCTTGAAGACCCGCCACGACCGGTCGACCGGGCCGACCATGGGGTGGTCCCGTTCGACGCCCGAGTCGACGACGCAGACGCGTACGCCGTGCCCGGAGCCGCCGACCAGGCCCTGCTCGGGCGGGTCCGGCGGGCCGTCGGCCTCCACGGGCACGTCGGCGGCGCTCCGCCCCCGCAGGCCCCAGGTCAGTGCGGGCCCCGGTTGGGGCGCGGCGGTCATCGTGGTCCTTCCTTTCCGGCTGCGGCGGCCCGTCCGGTGGCGGGTCCGTGCCAGGGCGAGAGGCCGTGGCAGCGGGAGAGCACGGCCTCGGCCCGGCGTACGGCGGGGAGGTGGCCCTTGGCGGCGAAGTGACGGCGGGCGCGCGTCGCGGCGGCGGCCGCGTCGGCGGGGCGGTCCAGTGCGAGGTCCGTACGGGCGAGGTCGAGGGCGGCGGTGCCCTGGACGAGGGGCGAGTCGGTGCGGGCGGCGGTGGCGAGCGCCCGGGCGGCGAGCCGGGTGGCGGCCGCGGCCCGTCCCTGCGCGGCGGCGATGCGGGCGCGCAGGCCGTCGAGGTCCGCCGACTCGGCCCGCGGCCGGGCCGGCCGGGCCCGCTCGGCGTCCAGTTCGGCGAGGGTGCCGCGGGCGGTCCGCCAGTCGCCGAGGTCCAGCCGGATGCGGGCGGTGTCCAGCAGGGCGCTGCGCAGCAGGGCCGTGGCGCCCAGGTCGCGCGCGGCGGTGGCGGCCCGTTCCAGGCTCAGCAGCGCCTCCTCGCGGCGGCCGGCCAGGTCGGCGACGGCCGCGGTGAAGATCGGCAGGAAGGCGTCGGCCTCCGCGTAGCCGAGCCGCTTCGCGAGGTGCCCGGCCTCCGCGAGGCAGGCCGAGGCCCCGTCGCGGTCGTCGTGGAGGGCCAGCACCACCGCCAGCGGGCAGTTGAGCGTCAGCCGGACGGCCCGGCGGCCGGCTCCCTGGCCGGCGAGGAGTTCGCGGCAGCGGGCCACGGCGTCCGGTACCGGCTGGGGGCCGCGCCAGAGCGAGACTCCGGTCGCGCCGAGGGCCGCGGCCCGCTCCGGCTCGGCGTCGGCGCGCACGGCGTGGTCCAGGGCGCCCGCGAGGAGCCGCTCCGCCCTCCGGTGCCGGCCTTCTTCCTGGGCGCGCTGGGCGAGCCGCAGGCAGGCCCGAGCCTGGCCGAGTTCGTCGCCGGCGGCCGCGAAGACGGGCAGGGTGGCGTCGGCGGCCTCCGCCGGCGACTCGTCGGCCGCGGCGGGGCCGGGGCCGCCGGATGCGCCGGCGGACCGGCCGGCGGAGGCCAGGGCGAGGCGGGCGTGCGCGGTCTCCACCGCCTCCCCTCCGCCGGCCCGGGCCTCGGCCAGCACCTCTTCGAGCAGCGCCCTGCCTTCGGGGGCGCGCCCGAGGTCCAGCAGCGTCTGTCCGAGCCGCCTGCGGGCCGCCGTGCTGCCCGGCTCGCCGGGCGCGTACCGGGCCGTGGCCCTGGTGAGCACGTCGGCCGCCCACACCGGGTCGGCGTGGGCCAGTGCCAGGCGGCCGGCCTCGGCGAGGGCGTCGGCGGCGCGCCGGCGCAGCCCGTCGGTGTGCGCGTCCTGGGCGCCGAGCTCGACCCGGTAGCGGTAGGCCTGTTCGAGATGGCCGCCGACCGCCGCGCTGCCCCGGCGGCGGACCGAGTCCAGCCGGGCCGCCCGTTCGTGCCGGTCGGCCCGGTCCTGCTTGGACTGGCTGGCGTAGACGACCTCCTGGATCAGTCCCCCGGCGAAGCGGAACGCCTCGCCGTCCGGCCTGATCAGGCGGTGCCGGACCAGCCGGTGCAGCACGGGCCGCAGCCCGGGCCCGGTCCACTCCGGCGCGGGCCGTCCGGCGAGTTCCGCCAGTTCGCCGGCGGTGAAGTCGCCGCCCAGGACGGACGCCAGGCCCAGGGCCCGGTGCTCGGGCGGGTCGAGCGCGTCGATCCGGGCCCCGATCAGGGCCTGGAGCGGGAGCGGGACGCTGTCCGCGTCGACGGGGTCGCCCGCGACCAGCAGCTGCTCCAGGTGGAGCGGGTTGCCGCCGACCCGTGCCAGGACCCGTTGGCCGAGCGGGCCGCCGTGCGCCGTACCGCCGGTCAGCTCGGCGGCGAGGAGCTGTGCCTCGGCGTCGGAGAGCCCGCCGAGGGGCACGGCTTCCAGGGACAGCGCGGGCCGTGCGTCGAACAGTTGGGGGCGGGTGAGCAGCACGATGAGGACGGCCGCGTCGGTGAGTGCGCGCAGCAGCCGGTCGAGGGCGTCGAAGAGGGGCTGCGCGGCCCAGTGGCAGTCGTCGATCACCAGCACCACGGGTTCGGCCGCGGAGAGGCCGGCGAGGACCTTGGCGAGGGCGGCGCAGGTGTCGGCGGGCGAGGGGTTGGGGGTCCCGTCCAGCAGCAGGCCCTGGCGGAGCAGGTCGAGTTCGGGCGAGGGGGCGGCCGCTCCGGTCCCGAGGAGGTCGGCGACGGCGTCGGCGAGGGGTCCGAGGGTGGGCTGTTCGCCCCGGGCCCGGCAGCGCCCGACGCCGTGGCGCGGGCCGCCGGCCGTGGCCGTGGCCCGGTGGAGCCACTCCCGCAGGAGGCGGGTCTTGCCCTGGCCCGCCTCCCCTCCGACGACCAGGCGGCCGGCCCGGCGGGTGCGGACCACGCGCTCCAGCGCCTCGTCGACGAGGGCGAGTTCGCGGCTCCGGCCGATGAAGGCGAGGTCGAACCGGCGCAGCGCCTCCGGGCCCTCCTCCTCGTCCAGGCCGAGCAGGCGGTGGGCGGCGACCCGGTCCTTCTTGCCCTTGAGCAGCAGCGGGCCGGTCCGCGCCGTCCGCACGCCCGGCCCGGCGGCGGCCAGGGTGCCGGGTCCGATGAGGATCTCCCCGGCGGCGGCGTTCTGTTCCAGGCGGGCGGCGACGTTGACCACCTCGCCGGAGACCATCGCCTGCCGCGCTGTCGCCGAACCGGTCACCGCCTGACCGGTGTTGAGGCCGATGCGCATCTCGAGCCGGACGCCGACGCCCTGTTCCAGCCGGAGGTTGAGGCCGGCGAGCGCCTCCCGCATGCCCAGGGCGGCGGCCACCGCGCGGCGGGCGTCGTCCTCCCGTACGGCCGGCACGCCGAAGACGGCCATGACGGCGTCCCCGATGAACTTCTCGACGGTGCCGCCCTGTTCCTCGATCCGCAGCCGCATCAGGTCGAACCAGCGGAGCGTCACCGAGCGCAGGGTCTCCGCGTCGAGCGCTCCGGAGAGCGCCGTGGAGCCCACCAGGTCGCAGAAGAGGACGGTCACCACCTTGCGCCCGGTCGGCCGGGCCGTGACCGGCCCCTCGGCACACGGGCTGCCGCAGGCGGGGCAGAACCGGGCGTCGGGCGGCAGTGCGCTGCGGCACGAGGTGCACGGCATGGGTTCCTCCGGTGGACGCGGGGCGGCGGGGCGGCAGGGGTCAGAAGAGGGCGCCGCCCGCGACGTCGGCGTGGGCCTGTACTTCGGGGGCCGCCGCGTCGAGCCGCCCCCTGATGTCGACGAGCAGGGCCAGTTCCTCCGGGGCGAGGGCGCGCAGGACCTCCAGCTGGTCCTCGCTCAGGCGGTCGGTGTCGAAGCCCGCGTCGGTCAGCGCCCGCAGGCTGGGCGCCGGCGGGGCGCCGCCGGGCGGGGCGTCGTCGTGGGGCACGGTGTCCTCGGTCACGGGTGTCCTCCGGGGTCTGCGGCGAGCGAGAGGAAGAGCCGGGTCAGCAGGTCCGCCGTGTGCAGCGCGCTGACGGAGACGGCGGTCTGCAGGTCCGGGGGGAGCGCGAGCGCGTCCAGCACCCGGTGGAGGTCGTCAAGGTGGCCGCCGTCGAGCTCGGCGTGTTCCCTGAGGGTGCGGAAGGCGGCGCCGGGGAGGCCGGTGGCCTCGGCGAGGCGGTCGGCGAGCCGGGGGCCGGGGGCGTTGCCCTCCAGGACCGCGACGTAGCCGAGCAGCGTGACGGGGTGCTCGTGCTCGATCCGGTAGTACTGCGCTCCGGCGAGTTCGACGGCGACGGGGTGGGGTACGGCGGCCGGCCGGGCACCGGCGGCGGCGAGGTCGTCGAGCAGCCAGGCGTCGTGGTCGCGCTCCTCCCCGGCGTGGCGCAGGCAGTACGCCGCGAGGGTGCGGGCGGCCGGGCCGTCGAGCTCGGCGCACCGTTCGGCGGCGCGCTCCAGCAGCGGCACGGAGGCCCGTACGAGCGGGTGCATGGCCGCCAGGTAGCGGGGGTAGCGCTGCCGCAGCCCGTCCGGCCGCCACAGGAGCGCGGTCGCGGCCCGCAGGGCGGTGGTGGTGGGCATGAGCTTGGTCCTGAGCGCGAGGGACGCGGTGGCGGTCATCGCCGGCTCTCCCGCGCCGCGGGCGGTACGGGCGGCGGCTCGACCAGGTGCGCCCAGCGGGCGCAGCCCATGCGCCGCACCAGGGCGGCGGGTCCGGCGGCGCGCTGCTGCTGCTCGGCGAGCCGGTCGAGGAGTTCGCCGACCCGGCCCCCGCCGTCGCGGGCCGCGCCCGCGAGGACCTCGGGGCGGTCGGCGAGCGCGTGGCAGCTGCGGCAGTAGCCGGCCGGGGCGGGCGCCGTCCCGTGGCGGGCGTGCAGCCGCCGGGGGCCGACGGCACGCAGCATCCGCAGGACCGGGGAGCCGAGGGAGCGTTCCCGGACGGCCGGCCAGTCGTCTTCGGCGATGTGCCCGAGCCGCAGGTGCGCGGGGACGGGGCGGCGGTCCACCGTCCACTGGTTGCAGCAGGCGGTCACGGTCCCGTCGAAGGCGACCACCGGCCAGGCCGCGAGGGTGCACGGCGCCGCGGTGGAGCCGTCCGGTCCGGCGGGGGCGGCGGGGGCGAGGCCGGTGGCCCGGCCGAGCGGGCGGACCTCGTTGACGAGGAGGGGCACCCGGCCGGCGAAGGCGCGGCGGACGTCGGCGACGACGTCCGCCAGGTAGGGGTCGTCGGGGCCGGTGCCGGTGAGGTGGATGCTGGCGGGGATCCCGGCGTCGAGGACGGCCCGCAGGGCGCGCAGCACGTCCGCGCGCGGGACCTCGCGCTCGTGGTGGACGTCCAGGCTCGCCGAGAAGTGGTCGAGGGAGGTGATCGCCCGCATGATCCGGTCGGGGACGCGGCCGCCGCGGGCGAAGAACATCCCGCTGAGCAGTGCCGTGCGGGAGCCCGCGGCGCGGGCGAGGCCGGCCAGGCGGGCGGCGAGTTCCGGCAGCAGCAGCGGTTCGCCGCCGGTCAGCATGACCACCTCGGGGCGGTCCTGCGGGCCGAACGAGCCGATGAAGCGCAGCAGGTGGGCCGGGTCGGGCTGCTCGGTGGCGGCCATGGAGGAGTCGGTGGAGCAGTGCGCGCAGCTCATCGGGCAGCGCCGGGTGAGCGCCACCAGCAGGCCGCCGCAGGGCACCGGCCGCAGGCCGATGAGTTCCGCCAGCTCCACGTCTCCTCCTCGGTGCGCGTGCCGCACGCTCGTGCCGCGCGCGGGTGGTGTCCCGGATCGTGGCCGTGCGCGCCGGATTTCCGGTTCACGAACGCCTGGTGACCGGTTGGTCCGCAGGTCGCGGCGGTCGGCGCCGGGGCGTGGCGGAGCGTACGGCGGCGGTCCGGGGGCGTCGCGCGCCCGTGTGCTCGGTGCATACCGGTGCCGAACCGGCGGCCAGGCGTTCCCGTACCGGGCGTCCGTACGTTTCTTCTCAGCCGGCGGGACGACGCCGACAACCGAAGGAGACGGACATGCCCGAGAACACGAACCCGGAGACCGAGAACGAGGACATCGAGGTCGTCGCCCACAGCGAGGACGAAGAGGCCGAGGCCGGCTGCATCGTCAACCACAGCCACGAGATGTGACGATCCGTCACCGCGTGTGAGCACCGCGCGGGCCCCCCGGCTCCCGGCAGTTGTCGCCGGGGCCGGGGGCCCGCGGCCACTCTGGCACCGGAACCGCTGGGAGCGGCACGACCATGAAGATCCTTCTCTGTCCGCTCAGTGACGGCGGCTACCTCTACCCCGCGGTCGCGGCCGGCCTGGAGCTCCGGCGCCGGGGCCACGACGTCAGCGTGCTGGGCCGGTCCACCGCGGCGGCCGCCGCGGCCGGTGCCGGACTGCCGTTCGCCGCGGCGGAGGAGTACGGCGGCCACCGGGCGTTCTCCGCCACCTGGTGGGGGCCGGGCGGCGCGGCGCAGTACCGGGCGACCGTGCGCGCGGCCCGGGAGACGGGGGCCGACCTGCTGGTCACCTCCGTGCTCTGCAACGGCGCCCTGCTCGCCGCCGAGACGCTGGACGTCCCGGTGGTGGTGATCGGGCTGTCGGTGCACCTGTGGGACTACGCGGCCGGCGGCGACGACGAACCGCACCTGGGCCGGACCCGGCAGAGCCGGACGCGGGACTGCCTGCGGATCCACTCCGACCTGCGGGAGGAGACCGGTCTGGCGGGGCGTGCGCCGCGGTGGGCGGACGAACCGCTGCTCGGCGACGCGTTGCTGCTGCGGGGGGACCCGGAGCTGGAGTATCCGGGCGGGCTGCTGCCCGAGCGGGTCCGGCACGTGGGGCCGCTGTCCTGGGAGCCGACGCCCGACCCGGCGCGGACCGAGGCGATCGGGGAGCACCTGTCGCGGTCGGGCAAGCCCGTCGTGTACGTCCATCTCGGCCGTTCCTTCGAGGGCGGCAGCCTGTGGCCGCGGCTCAACGAGGCCTTCACCGGCGGCCGGTTCCAGGCCGTGGTCGAGCAGGGCCGCTCGACCGACCCGCGGCCCGCCCCGGACGCGGACGTCCTGCTGGTCCGCGAACGGTGGCTGGGACCGCTCGTCGACCGCGCCGGCCTCGTGCTGAGCAGCGGCACCTCCGCGCCCGTGCTGGCCGCGCTCCTTCGCGGACTCCCCCTCGCCCTCGCGCCCAACGGCTCCGAGCAGCCCCTGCTGACGGGCGCCTGCGTGCGGGCCGGTGTGGCCGCGCACTTCCCCAAGAGCCCGGCCGTTCCGGCTCAGGCCCTGCTGGAGTCCGCGTGGCGGGACGACGGCCTGCGGGCCCGCGCCCGCGTGCTCGGCGGCCGGCTGGCCGCGATGGACGGCGCGGCGCGCGCGGCCGACGTCGTCGAGCGGGTGGCCGGGGCGTCCCCGGCTCCCCCGGCCGGGGTGTCCGCGGCTCCCCCGGCCGGGCCGTCCGTTCCCACGAAGGAGAAGCATGAGTACGCGATCAGCGGGCCTGGATGAGGCCCTGGCCGGCCTGTCGGCGGGCGCGCGGCGCTGGACGGCGCGGCACGCGCCCTACCTCGACTCCCCGGCCGCCCGTGCCGAACTGCCGGTGGTGCCGCGCGTGAAGGCCCTCCTGCAGCTCGCGATGCTCCGCCGCTCCTGGGAGCGGTGCGCGCCCGCGGACCCCCTGCTGCCCGGGGTGACCGGGGTGGTCGAACGGGCTTGGCGGGACCCGGACTTCCCCCGGCTCCTCACCCTCGAAGGCCGGCACGCCCGGCAGTTCGAGCTGATGTACGGCGCGCTCGACCCGGCCGGCGCCGCCACCGGAGCGCCCCGTGCCGTACTGGACCGGCTGGCGGCCGGGAGCTACCTGACGCCGGGACGCAAGCCGCCGTTCCTGCACCTGGAGGCCCGGTTCTACGCCGATCTCGCGGGCGTCCCGCACCGGTTCGCCCCGTACGAGGAGCTGTACGCGGCGAGTCCGCTCCCCCGCGCCGCCACGCTGCCCGTGGCGGACCTGGACGGCTGCCAGGTCGCGCACACCCTCTGCTACCTCGGGGACTTCGGCCTGCGCGGCCTGCCGCTTCCCGAGGACGAGCGGGAGCGGGCGCTGCGCGTGGTGGAACGGCTGACGGACCACTGCGTGGGGCTCGGCGACTGGGACGTCACGGCGAAGCTGCTGCTCGCCCAGTACTGCCTGGGCGCGGACCCGCTGCGCACCCCCTCCGGCGCGGCCGGCCTGCGGATGCTGCACGCCGCACAGGCCCCGGACGGGGCGGTTCCAGGACGCTGTGCCGCCGAGCGGGCCCCGGCGGACGCCACGCCCGTGGAGTACTTCCGCAAGTCCTACAAAGTGACCCTCGTCGTGGCGCTGATGACGCTCGTCGTCACCGGCGGCCGGACCGGCGAACCCGCCCTG
The DNA here is from genome assembly GCF_039535215.1 of Streptomyces racemochromogenes. Lineage (GTDB taxonomy): Bacteria > Actinomycetota > Actinomycetes > Streptomycetales > Streptomycetaceae > Streptomyces > Streptomyces racemochromogenes. Next base: position 6,153,498 of record NZ_BAAAWT010000001.1, on the reverse strand, counting down.
ACAGCGGCAACGGCCGTACGGGAGAACCTGTGAGCATCGACCAAGCGGTGAACGTCGGCCTGCCCGTGAACATCGGCCGGGCACCCGGCTCCGGCCCGCAGGCCCCGGCCCCCGAGCCGCTCCCCTCCGGCGCCCGCCTCCTGAAGAGCGAGCGGAACTGGTGGTTCCTGGGCCCGGGCGGGGTGGCCCGGCTCCGTGACCGGCACGTCACCCCCGAAGGGGCCCTGCTCCCCGACGCGGAACGGCGGCTTCACGAGAGCGGCATGTTCGCCCCCGGCCGGATCAGCTCCTACGCGCTGACCGTCCTCACCAGCACCCACTGCAACCTGGGCTGCGGGTACTGCTTCCAGAACACCGCCCAGGACCAGGCGGGCGGCAGCCGGCCGCCCCGGATCGGCCGCAGCCGCCTCACCTCGGACACCATCACCCAGATCCTCGGCTTCACCGAGCGGCAGATGGCCGCCGCCGGCCTGGAGAAGCTCAGGATCCTGCTCTTCGGCGGGGAGCCCCTGCTCAACCCGCGCGGCTGTCTCGAACTGCTGGAGCGCGCCGCGGACATCGCGCCCACCTCGGCCTGGATGATCTCCAACGCCACGCTCCTCACCCCACACCTGGCCCGCCGGCTCGCGGACCTGGGGCTGACCTCCGTCCAGGTCACCTTCGACGGCGACCGCGCCGACCACGACCGCATCCGGGTCGGCCGGGCGGACGGCGGCGCCACCTTCGACAGGATCGTCGGCAACATCGCCGGGGCCTGCGAGGCCACCGCGCTCCAGTGGACGCTGCGGGTGAACGTCTCCCAGGAGACCTTCCACGGCGTGGACGCCCTGATCGACCGGCTGGCCGGCGCCCTCGACCCCGCCCGGTGCACGCTGTACTTCGCCCGGATCGGCGACGTGGGGGTCGGCTACGCCAACAGCCTGCTGCACACGGGCGAACTCCCGGCCGCCTTCGGCCGGTGGCAGCGCCGGGCACTCGACCTCGGCTTCACCGTGAGCCGCCCCGGCGCCCGCAAGACCTGCGTCACCTGCGGCCACACGGACGGCCGCTACGGCGCCGTGGTGAGCGCGGACGGCACCCTGGCCAGCTGCTGGGAGACCGCGGGCAAGCCCGACTGGGAGGTCGGCACGGTCGCCGACGGCTACCAGCCGGCCGAGCGGACCCGCGACCGCTGGATCGCCTGCCAGGACCTCTACCGCTACGACGAGGACGCGCGGACCCTCGCGCGGTTCCGCGACTCCGTCGACACGGCCCTGCTCGACTACCTGCACGAGACGGGGCGCCTGTAGCCATGGCCTCCCCCCTGGAGCGGCTGTCCTCGCGCGCGCTCGGCTGGCTGGCCGCGAACCTGCACCACTTCGACCCGTTCTCCGCGGGCGCCCGGTCCGCGGCGCCCCAGGGCAGGGCGAAGGCGGCGCTGGAGCTGGCGCTGCTGTGCCACTGCGCGGCCCGCCTGGGCCGCCCCGCGGACGGACTGGACGCGGCCACCGCCCTGGTCCGCCGGCTCTGGCAGGACCCGGCCCTGCCGCCGCTGTTCGCCGCCGTCCCCGGGTACGCGTCCGCGTACGGGCTGGCCTGCGCCGCACTCGCCCCGGACGGGATCGACGGCACGCGGGTCCGGGAGGCGCTCGCCGGGGTCGGCCCCGGGTTCCTCTCGCCGCGGGGCAGGACCCCCTACCAGCGCATCGAAGTCCGCCACTACGCGGACAAGGCCGGGGTCCCCCACACCGTCGAGCCGTACGCCGAACTCCTGCCGCACAGCCCGCTCCTCGCGCTCCGCCCCGCCGGGGACGGGGGCGGGGGCGGGGCTCCGCTCACCGTCCCGCAGGCGTACGCGGTGACGCACACCGCCTTCTACGTGGGCGACTTCGGCCGCACCTCCCCCGGGCTGACCGGGGACGCACCGGCGCACGCCCTGGACCTGGTCGACCGGCTGCTGCTCCACTGCGTCGGGCACGACCTGTGGGACCTGGCCGCGGAACTGGTCCTCACCCGGTTCATCCTGGGGACCGACCCGCTGGACTCGCCCTCGGGAGCCGCGGCCGTCGCCCGCCTGGTGCGGGCCCAGCGGCCCGACGGGGCCCTTCCCGGCCGGTCGGCCGAGCTCGCGGCCCGGCCGGCCGCGCCGGGCCACGCGTTCTTCCGGAAGGCCTACCACACGACCCTGGTCACCGCCCTGATGGCGCTGGTCGTCTCGTCGCCGAGGCCGTCGTGACCCCGCGGCTGACCCTGATCAACCGCGACTACACCCGGCTGTGGATCGGCCAGGCCGTGTCCTCCGTCGGGGACGCCGTCTTCAGCACGACGCTGGTGCTGTGGGTGGCCACCGTGCTGGCGAAGGACGAGCCGTGGGCGCCGCTCGCGGTCAGCGGCATCGTGATGGCGTCGAGCGTCGCCGTGCTGGTCATCGGCCCGCTCGCGGGCGTGTTCGTCGACCGCTGGGACAAGCGCGCCACGATGCTGCGCTCCGAGGTGCTCCGCGGCGCGCTGGTCGCCGTGCTGACGGCCGTCGCCTTCCTGCCGGCCGACGCCCTCCCGGCCGGCGTCTGGCTCGCCGTGGTCTACGCGACCGTCCTCCTGCTGCACACGGCCGGCCAGTTCTTCTCCCCGGCGCGCTTCGCCGTCCTCGCCGACCTGGTGACCGGGGACGCCGACCGCGCCCGGGCGGCCGGCATCGGGCAGGCCACGGGCGAGACGGCCTGGATCGTCGGGCCGCCGCTCGCCGCACCGCTGCTGTTCGGCGCCGGACTGCAGTGGGCCCTGCTCTTCAACGGCCTGACGTACGCGGTGTCCTACGCCGCCATCCGCTCCATCCGCCTCCCCGGCACCGGCACGAACCCCGCCGGACCGGGCGGCCCGCGGCGGCCCGCCGGACGGCAACGGGCTTCGCTGCGGCGGGAGTTCGCGGACGGCCTGCGGTTCTTCGCGGGCAGCGGCTTCCTGGTGGCGCTGCTCCTGCTCTCCGTCATAGGGCAGTTCGGGATCGGGGCGCTGGGCACCCTCAACGTCTTCTTCGCCACCGACAACCTCCACGCGGACGCCCGCCTCTACGGATACCTCGGCATGGCCATGGGCGCGGGCGGCATCGCGGGGGCGCTGGCCGGGGGCCGGGTGGTGCGGTGGCTCGGGGCCCGCCGGACCACCTGGACCGCCCTGCTGGTCAGCGGTGTGCTGCTGGTCGCCTACTCCCGGCAGACCTCCTTCACCGGCGGCACCGCCCTGCTGTTCGTGTTCACCGTTCCGCTCACCGTGCTGAACACCGCGATGTCGCCGCTGCTGCTGGCGGCGGCGCCCCCGGACTACCGGGGCCGCGTGATGGCCGTGTTCTACCCGGTGACCCGGCTGGCTTCGATGCTCTCCGCGACCCTGTCCGGCTGGCTCGCCGGATCCGTCCTGCGGGACGCGCACGGCTCGCTCGGCGGGCTCCGGTTCGGCCCCGTCGACACGGTCATCGCCGCGTCGGGGCTGATCGTCCTCCTGGCCGGCTTCTACGCGATGGCCGCCCTGCCCCGTACGGAGGACGCCGCCGGGCGGACCGCCGGGCCAGACGTCCCGAAGGGCCCGCCCGCGCCGCACCCCGTATCCCGGCCCGAACCCAGATGAGGGAGCAGCGAGTGACACCGGAGCCCCGCCGCTATCCGTACGCCGAACGGCAGGACGCCGTCGAGGAGCTGCACGGCGTGCGCGTCCCCGACCCGTACCGGGCGCTGGAGGACGCCGAGGCCCCGGACACGCTGCGCTGGGTCGCGGAGCAGGACGCGCTCTACGAGGCGGAACGGGCGTCCTGGGCGGACCTGGAGCGATGGCGGGCCGAGGTGGCGGCGATCGACGCCGTGGACCGCGTCCGCTCGCCCGAGGTCCGCGGGGACAGGGTGTTCTGGCTGCGGCAGGACGCCGGACGGGAGCATCCCGTGCTGATGGTGGCGGAGGCCGGGGCGCAGCGGGTGCTGCTCGACCCCGTCGGCCTCGACCCGTCCGGACGCACCGTGCTCGATGCCTGGGAGCCCTCCGTGGAGGGCGACCTGCTGGCCTACCAGGTGTCCCGCAACGGTACGGAGGACTCGCTGCTGCGGGTGCTGGACGTGGCGACGGGGAAGGTCGTCGACGGGCCGGTGGACCGGGTGCGCAGGTCCTCGATCGGCTGGCTGCCCGGCGGCGGGGCGTTCTACTACGTCAGGAACCTCGACCCGCGGCTGCACCCCGGCGAGGGGCGCTACCACCGGCGGGTGTGCCTGCACCGGGTCGGCACCGACCCCGCGACGGACGCCGTGGTCTTCGGGAAGGGGCGGGACAAGACCCAGTTCTACAGTGTCCGCGTCACCGCCGACGGCCGCTGGCTGGCCGTCACGGCCACGCTCGGCACCGGCCGCGGCACCGACCTCCACCTGGCCGACCTGTGGGCGGGGCCGCCCGAGCGCCCGCGGCTGCGGGCCGTCCAGGAGGGCATGGACGCCGCCACCCGCCTCTACGCGGTGCCCGGCACCGGTCCCCGGGACCCGGTGTGGCTGCGGACCGACCGCGACGCCGCCCGCGGACGCGTCGTCTCGTGCCGGCCCGCCGAGCTGCACCTGGGCCCCGGCGCCTGGCGCGAGGTGGTCCCCGAACGGCCCGACGCGGTGCTGACCCACCTCACCGTGCTCTCCGGTCCGGAGCTGGAGCATCCGCTCGGCCTGGCCGCCTGGACGCGGAACACGGTGGCCGAGGTGACCGTGCACGACCTGGTCGAGGGCCGGCAGGTCGGTGTGGTCCCGCTGCCCGGGGCCGGCGCGGTCGGCGACTTCCGCGCGGGGCCGCCCGGCGGGCACGAGGCCTACTTCGCCTACACCGACTTCGTCACACCGCCACGGGTGCTGCGCTTCGACGCCCGCACGGGCCGGGTGACGCGCTGGGAGCGCGGCGCCCCGGACGCCCCGGGCGCCGGGGGCGCGGTCACCCGCCAGGTGTCCTTCCCGTCGCGCGACGGCACGACGGTGCGGATGTTCGTGATCTCCCCGACCGGCCGCCCCGACGTGCCGCGCCCCGCCCTGCTCACCGGCTACGGCGGCTTCGGCAAGACCATGTCGCCCCGGTACCGCGCCCAGGTCCTCGCCTGGGTCAGGGCGGGCGGGGTGTTCGCCTGGGCGGGCCTGCGCGGCGGCGGCGAGGAGGGCGAGGCCTGGCACCTGGCGGGCAGCGGGAAGAACAAGCCGAACACCTTCGAGGACTTCGCCGCGGCGGGCGACCACCTGATCGCGCAGGGCTGGACCGGGCCGGGCCGGCTCACCGTCATGGGCGGCTCCAACGGCGGGCTGCTGGTGGGCGCCGCCCTCACCCGGGAGCCGGGGAAGTACGCCGGCGTGGTGTGCGCGGCCCCCCTGCTGGACATGGTCCGCTACGAACGGTCCGGCCTCGGGCCCAGCTGGACGCCCGAGTACGGCAGCGCGGACGACCCCGCCCTGCTGCCGGTGCTGTTCGGCTACTCCCCCTACCACCGGGTCACGCCCGGGACGGCCTACCCCGCGGTGCTGCTGGTCGCCGCGGACGGGGACACCCGGACCGATCCGCTGCACGCCCGCAAGATGTGCGCCGCGCTCCAGCACGCCACCTCGGGCACCGGTCCGGTGCTGCTTCGGCTGGAGCGCGGCGTCGGACACGGCGACCGGTCCGCGTCCCGCGCGGTGGCCCTGCAGGCCGAGTGCCTGGCCTTCCTGGCCCGGCAGGCGGGCCTGCCGGCCCCGGGGCGCCCCGGTCGGGACACGGCCTAGGTCAGCGCGGGGGTGCCGAGGCCGGAGCCGCGCGCGTACATGCGTATCAGGTGCGGCAGTTCGTACTGGGCCGCGTGCGCGGTGACCTCCCCGCAGGGCGAGGTCACCATGCCGGCGTCGATGAGCGCCTCCACCACCCGTACGGCGTGCCGCTCGTCGCAGCCGAGGGCCTCGGCCGCCTCGGTCAGGCCGAAGGGTCCCTCCCCGGTGCCGGCGGCGAGCCGTTCCGCGTCCCGGCCCCACTCCCGCGGCAGCGCCGCCCAGCCGTGGGCCAGCCACCGCCGGACGGACACGTCCCCGGAGGTCAGTTCGTCGAGCGCCCCGGCGGGGTCGGTGAGCCGGTCCGCGAACTCCCGCAGCGGCAGGTGGCGCAGGACCGCGAGCCGCATCCCGCTCACCCGGACCGCGAGCGGCGACCCGCCGCAGGCCCGCACGATGCGCAGGGCGGCCTCCCGGTCGGCCCGTACCCGGCCCTGGCCGACGAGCCCCGCGAGCAGCTGCACCGACTCGGCGGTGCCGAGCGGCGGGACGGGGATCCGGTGGACGGGTGCCAGTCCGCCCAGCTGGCCGCGCGCGGTGAGCAGCACCCTGCCCCGCCCGCCGCACGGGAGCAGCGGCCGTACGGCGCGTTCGTCGGGGACGTCGTCCAGGACCACCAGCACGCGGTGCGCCGCCAGCCATTCGCGCCACGCCTCGGGCCCGGACGGGCCCGGCCGGCCGGTGCGTTCACCGAGTTCCGCGAGGACGGCGGACGGCGGGCGGGTGCGGCCCTCCGCGTCCCGCAGGCCGACGCAGATCCGGCCGTCGGGGAACCGGTCTGCGAGGAGGTGGGCGGCCCGCACGGCGAGGGTGGTCTTCCCGGCGCCGGCGGGTCCCGAGAGCAGGGCGACGCGGCCGGCGCCCTCGTCCTCCAGGAATCCGGTGAGCCCGCGCAGTTCCTCGCCGTGCCCGGTGAAGTCGGCGAGGTCCGGCGGCAGGGAGACGGTTGGGCGGACGGGCCGCGGACGGGGGGCCGCGCCGGTCCCGGTCCGGTCGTCGCCGGCGAGGATCGCGCGGTAGCGGGCCGCCATGGCGCCGCCCGGCTCCAGGCCCAGTTCCCGGGCGAGGAGCTGGCGGTAGTCGTCGTACGCGGCGAGCGCCTCGGCCTGCCGGCCGGAGCCGCTGAGCGCGCACATCCAGGCGGAGCGGAGCCGTTCCCGGAGCGGGTGCCGCTCCACGAGTTCGCGCAGCTCCTCGGCCACCGCGGGTGCGCCGCCCAGTTCGAGTTCCGCCTCGGACCAGCCCTCGTAGGCCGTCAGGCGGTGCAGTTCCAGCCGTTCGGCCTCCTCGGCGAGCCGGGGTGACTGCCGCAGGTCGTCGCCCAGCGGGGGCCCCTGCCACAGGTCGAGTGCCTGGCGCAGCAGCCGGGCGGCGGGGCGGCCCCGCTGCCCCTCGGCGGACCGCACGAGGGCGCGGAACCGCAGGAGGTCGAGCTCGTCCTCGGCCACGCGCAGCACGTACCCCGCTCCCGTGTGGGTGAGCCGCGGCCGGTCGGGGCCGTCGTCTCCGAGCAGGGCGCGCAGGGCGCTCACGTACACCTGGAGGTTCTTGCGGGCGGTGCGCGGGGGCTCCTCCTGCCAGACCGCGTCGGTCAGCGCGTCGACGGACACCGGGCTGTTGGCCGCGCCGAGCAGGGTGGCCAGGACGACCCGCTGCTTCAACGGGCCGAGCGGCAGCGCCCGGTCGTCCCGGTGGACCGTGAGCGGGCCGAGGACGGAGAACCTCAGCGTGCCGGACGGCGCTGGGGGCTGCGCGGACGGACGCGGCATCGGGCGAACCTCCGTGGGTGACGGGAGTCGGTCGGTCCGTCCGATGATCCGGGGGCCGCGCCCGTCACACATCGGTGCCGGGCCCGCACAGTCGTGCGGGCCGTACCTCCGTCATGGGGGACCGGACCCCCATATAGCCGGCGGCGGCCCCCATCCCGGCAGCGGCCGCACCGGCGGGGGCCGGGCCGTGGTTAGGGGGCGTCCGCGGACTCCGCGGACAGGGCGCACAGGGCCGAGCGGTCGGGGGAGCCGGTCTTGGCCATCAGGCTCGCCATGTGCTTCTCCACCGTGCGGGGCGAGATGCACAGGTTCTGGGCGATCTGCTGGTTGCCGGGGCGTTCGGCGAGCAGGACGAACACCTCGTACTCGCGCGGGGTGACGCCCGCGGTGCGCAGGCCCGCGGGGATCCGCTCGCGGCCGCCGCGGCGTTGCGGGACGCTGACCCCCGCCTGCCGCATGAGGGCCCGGCAGGCTCCGGCCACCGGCGGTACGCCCGCGTCGTGGAAGTACTCCTCGGCGGTCCGCAGCCAGGCGACCGGTTCGCCCCAGGAGTCGGCGAGCGCCGCCTCGGCGGTGAGCCGCAGGGCGAGGTGCCAGGCCTGCGGGAACACGGCCGCCGCGCGGCCGGCCCGTTCCACGGCGCGCCGCGCGCCCTCGGGGTCGCCGTCGCGGCCGCGCAGGACCGCGTCCGCCAGGTCGAGGAACATCCGGTTCCAGGCGAGCTGGCCGCCCGGGGAGGCCAGCGCCTCCCGGTGCGCCTCGCGGCCGGTGTCCTCGCCGTCGAGGACCCGCAGCAGGGGGCCGAGCCCGTAGCGGCCGCTGAGGTAGAAGAAGCTCGGGTGCTCCCGCTCCCAGGCGAGCGCTGCCTCGATCTCGGCCTTCGCCCGGCCCCGGTCCTCCCCCATGAGCGCGCCGACGGCCTGGCACAGTCCGCGCTGGAGGGGCACGAGCATGGAGTCCTCGCCGCCCGCCCGGCGGAACCGGAGCAGGGCCCTGTCCTGGTCCCGGGCGCGTCCCTGGTGGGCGGCGAGCGTGGCGTCGACGAGGAGCAGGTAGCGGTGCGTCGAGAGGTTCTGGAGGCGGGCGCTGGCCTGAACCGACCGTTCGGTGATCTCCCGGGCCCGGTCCCAGCGGCCGCCGAGCACGCCCTGCATGGCGAGGAACCCGTCGACCGCCTGGAGCAGGGCCAGCGAGCCGAGTTCCCGGGCCGCCGTGCGGGCGGTCTCCAGGCGGGTCGCCTCCCCGGTCCGCATGAACGCGTTGGTGCCGAGCCGTACGAGTGCCTCGGCCCGGTACACGGCGAGCCGGTGCTCCTCGGCGACGGCCAGCATCCGTTCCAGGCAGGCGTCGGCCTCGTCGAAGCCGCGCTCCCGGGACAGCATGGCCAGCAGCTGCCACGCCTGGCAGGCCACCACGGGCCGGCCGCGCTGCTCCGCGGTGAGCGCGGCACGACGGGCGGAACGTTCCGCCTCTTCGAGTCGCTCGCGGCCGTCCTTGCCGCCCGGGCCGTCCCGCTGCGGCAGCAGCGCGAGGTGTCCCTCGACCACCGCGAGCGCCGCCTCCTGCTCCGGGCGGGGGTCGGCTCCGAGCAGGGCGCGGGCCGCCCGGATCCGGCGGCGCGCCTCCTCCTTCTGCTCCGCCATGGTCGCGACCCACGCGACCTGCGTGTGCGCCTGGGCCCGTAACTCCGCGGCGAGCGACCCGGCGGGCACGGGCGGGAGGTCGTCGAGCAGTGCGGCCGCCTCGTCGAGCCGCCCGGACTCGGCCTGGGCGATGGCCAGCTGCACCGTGACCTCGTGCCGCTCCCCGTCGGACGCGAGTCCCCGGGCGCGCTCCAGCAGCACGGCGGCCGAGCCCGACGCGCCGGCGTCCAGCATCTGCCGGCCCACCTGGGCGAACTGCCGGGAAGCGGCCTCCCTGTCACCCGCCGCCAGTCGCAGAGTGGCGATCAACTGCCGCTGGTCCCCGCCGAGTCCGTCGACGGAGTCCTCGATGGCCGAGGCCGCCCGGCGGGCCAGCGCGGCCTGCTCGGCGGGCGGCAGCGAGGCCCTGAGCGCGTCCGCCGTCAGAGCGTGGCGGAAGGCGTAGTGGTCGTGGGCGGCCCCGTCCGGGGCGATGATCCCGACCTCGGAGGCCGACCGGAGGTGGGCGAACAGGGCCCGGTCGTCGAGCCCGGTCACCGCCCGGAGGGCTCCGACGGAGAACCGGCCGCCCAGCGTCGCCGCGACGAGCAGCAGTTCGCGCACCGGTTCGTCCAGCCGGTCCAGCCGGCGCGCCCAGCTGCGGACCGCGCCCGCCGGCACCGTCGCCCCGCCCTGCTCCGCGAACCGCCATCCGTCGCCGTCCCGGCTGAGCCGTCCCGTGTCCAGCAGGTCGGCCAGCAGTACCTCCACCAGGTACGGGTTCCCGCCGGCCCACTGCGCGAGGTGCCGGTGCGCGGCCGGGGGCACTTCACCCGGCGCGGCGTCCAGGCACGCGGCCGCCATGTCCCGTACGGCGGCCCCGTCCAGCGGCCCCAGCTCGCGCAGGGCGACGGTGTTGCGCAGCTCGGCGGCGAGGGCGAGGTCCAGCGCCGGGCCGGGGTCGGGGCGCAGGGTGGCGACCAGGAGGACGGGCAGCTCCGCCACGTTGTCGACGAGGTATTCGACGACCGCGATCGTCTCGGTGTCGGAGTCGTGCAGGTCCTCCAGGAGGATCACGCAGCCCCGCTCGCGGCCGAGCACCGCCAGCAGCCTGAGCAGTGCCTCGGCCAGTTCGACCAGCGATATCGCGTATCCGGGCGCCGCCGCGGCGGACCGCCACTCCGGTACGAGGCCGGCCAGCGCGGGCCGGTAGGGCTGGAGTTCGGGATCGTCGGGTGCGCCGGCCGCCCGGAACCGCGAGGACAGCGCCTCGGCCAGCGGCCGGAACGGTACGACGAGCCCGGTGGAGGTGGCGCGGCCGCGCAGCACCGGCATGTCCCGGTCGTACGCGCGCAGGGCGGACTCGCCCGCCAGCCGCGACTTGCCGATCCCCGCCTCGCCGACGAGGAACACGGCCCGGCCGGCACCTCTCCCGACGCTCTCCAGGGCCTCGTCCAGCACCCGTATCTCGGCGTCCCGCCCCACGATGACCGACGACGTCGCTCGCATGGGCGCAGGCTACTTGACCTTGTTCGGGCACGGCAAAGGGCCGGGGAACCCCGGCCTCCGCCATCCGGTCACGTCCTCGTCCCGGGCACATAACGTCCCGGGCCCGTCCTCGGCCCGGGCACGCCGCCGGGGCGGCGTGCCCGCCGTCCCGTCAGAACAGCGTGAGGGAGCCCGTGGTCCAGGGCACGTCGACCGAGAAGGCGGCGGCGTCGGAGTCCGCCGACCGGAGCAGCCGGCTGCGCAGTCCCAGCATCCCGCCCGTCCCGAACACGACCTCGCCGACCGGGTTCTCGTGGGCCGCGGTCTCGGTGCCGGCGCTGCCGTCGACGTACCTCACCGAGTCGTTGATCTGCATGGTCATCGTCCGTCCTTCGGGTCCGCGGGAGTGGTGGTCGTGCCGGTCCGTGCGGTGGTGCGGTGTGCCGCGTGGTGCGGTGTGCCGCGTGGTGCGGCCGTGCGGTGGTGCGGTCGTGGTGTCCGGCGGGGGTCAGGCCGGGCCGGACGTGTGCAGGAGGAGCAGGGAGGGCACGCGGTCCGGGAACCCCGCCCGCAGGAGTCCGTGCCCGATCCCCGCCAGCCCGGTCAGCAGGCCGGGGTGCGCCACCCGGTCGGGGGCGCCGCTGCGGGCACCGGTCTCCTCGACGGAGCCCAGCAGCGCTCCGGCCCGGCGGATCCAGTGCGGGCGCGCCTGCGGGACCGCTCCGTGGCCGAGGAGTTCGCACAGTCCGGCCTCGCCGTGGCAGAGGCTGTCGTCGGCGGCCGGACTGTCCCGGCCCAGCGCTTCGACGGTCCTGCGGGCCCAGGCCGCGAGGTACGGGTCGTCCAGGGCGCCCGGCGCGTCCAGCACCGCGAGCGCGATGCCGGCGCGCCCCCTGCACCAGGCGGGGTCCCCGGCCCCGCCGCCCCCCGCCCCCGGGCCCGCGCCCGGCTCCGGGTCCCCGGCCCCGGCCACGGCCGCCCGCAGCGCGGACAGCCCCGCCACCCGGTACCGCCCGCCGGCCTCGCCCCCCGGGTCGGCGTCGGCCCCGGCCCCGGCGAACCGCAGCAGGGCCCACCCGAGCCCGGCGGCCCCCGTCGTGAAGCCCGGCCCCCCGGCCGTGGGCGTCGCCCCGGTCAGCCGGTCCGCGCAGGCCCGCGCGTCCCGCCAGACCTCCTGCGCCGCGTCACCGGCACCGCCGGCGGCCCGGTGCGCGGCCAGCAGCGCGACGAGCCCGCCCGCGACCCCCGCGCCCACCCCGTACTCCTCCTCGGACCGGGCCGCCGCGCCCGCCAGCCGCAGCGCGGCGGACGCCCACGAGCCGATCTCGGGGTCGTCCAGCAGCCGGCCCGTCTCGGCCAGCGCGTAGGCGATGCCGCCGAGGCCGGAGAACGCCCCCGAGCCCACCGCGCCGAGGTCATCGGGCCGGGCGCGCAGGGCCCCGAGCAGCCCGGGCACCGGCGCCAGGGCGGTCCGGGCCGCCTCCGCGTAGTGCCCGGCCCCGGTGAGCGCCGCCAGCTGCGCCAGGAACAGGGCCGGCCCGGTGTAGCCGCCGGCCAGGTCGGCCGGCATCGGGCCGATCCGCCAGTAGCGGTCGTCCAGCAGCTCCAGGCCGATCCAGTTGCTGCGCGGGCCCGCGCGGTAGGCGAGGGAGACCAGCCGGTCCCCGACGGACCGGGCCGCCGACAGCAGGCGCTCCGGCTCCGGGGCGCGTTCCGCCGTACGGGTGCGCCGGTCCCGGGCGGGCCGGTGCGCGGGCGCGCGGGAGGCCGTCGCCATCGCGGCCCGTACGACCCACTCCTGGTCCTGCCGGTCGACGGTGTCCAGGGCGGCGAGCCGCGCGGCCACCCGGGCGGTCCCGGACCGGTCGGTGCGGCCGCCCGACGGCCCCTCGGGCGCGCCCCGCAGCCCGTCGCCGCCCGGGCGGGCGGTGAACAGCGGGACGTCCCCCGCCCAGAGCTGGGCGATCTCCTCGTCCACCAGACCGGGCGCGAGGACCCTGCCGAGCGCGTCGGTCCGCAGGGTCTCCAGGACCCGCTGCCGCTCGTCCGCGTCCTTCAGCAGGGCCGGGTGCGTGGACTCGTCGAGCATGGTGCTGTACACCCAGGTGGGCCGTACCAGGACCCGCACCTCGTCCTCCGCGAACGCCTTCAACAGGGCCGTCCCGTGCAGCAGTTCCTCCCTGGCCGCGGCGACCGCCGTGTACCCGGCGCGGAATCCGGCGCAGAGCTCCTCGACGTGGGCCGCCGGCTCGACGGGGGCGCCGTCGGCGAGGCGCGGCCGGTTGGCGGACTCGCCGAACCTCCCGGCCCTGCGCACCAGGCGCATCCGGTCGGTGCCCGCGTCGGCCCAGTCCGCCCGGACGACGGGCGACACCGCCGCGCGGCCGCCGCCGACCGCGGACACGTCCAGGGCGCTGTGGTCGCCCACCAGCAGTTGGGGCAGCAGCCCGACGCGGTAGACGGAGTCGTGGAGCGCGCGGGCGGCGGGGTCCTGCGTGGCGGTGCCCGCGAGCGGCGGGTGGAAGAGGGTCTCCACGTCGACCAGGACGGGGTGGGCGCCGACGGCGATCAGGTTCTCGTGGTGCAGGTCGGTCCCGTCGACCAGGTGCAGCAGTGCCAGCAGGGCGCCCTGGCGGCGGTAGAACGCCTCGACCTCGCGGGCGCAGGCGCAGGGCCGCGCGGCGACGAACTCCACCCATCCGTAGTCGCCCCGGTCCAGCAGCCGCAGCGTACGCAGGTCCACGGAGCCGGGCAGCTGGTTGAACCAGGCGACGAGGTCGTTGAAGTGGCGGTGCACGGACAGCGGCCGCGGCTTGTACACCAGCCGGGTCCCGTCGGCGAAGCGCAGCAGCATCACGCTCCGCCCGCCCCGGTGCCCGTCGCCCGCGCCCGGCTCGATGCCGACGAGCGGTCCCGGGTCCCCGCCGGACCGCGCCAGCAGGCCGGTGGTCAGGGACCCGTGGTCGTCGGCCAGCCGTTCCAGCGCCTCCGCGACGGCGTCCGCCGCGTCGAGCGCGGCCCGCCCCAGGATCCGCGCCAGCACCGGCCGCCCGGCGAGCAGGGCCGTGAGACCGCGGCGGGACGCGGTGCGCCCCAGGAAGTCCCGGAACCGGGCCCGTGTGTCGTCCCCCACCAGGCGCCCGGCGCTCCGGGCCTCGTACAGCTCCAGCACGAGCGTGCGCGCCGCGGCCCGGGCCAGCCTGCCGCCGAGGTGCCGTTCCAGATCCCGGCGTACGGCGGCCACGTCCACGAGCCCCCGCACCCGCCCCGGCAGGCGCCGCTCCAGCCGCTCCCCCGCGCGGGCGGTGAACGGCCGCAGCACCCACTCGAAGCCGCTCAGCCCCGGGTGGTCCCCCTCGGGCGCCACGGCCTCCCGGGGTGCGCGGGCCGTCGCCCCTTCGGCGAACGCGGCCCAGTCCGGCCGCCCTTCACCGCCTCCACCGCCGACGAGCCCGGCCTCCCACCACCGCCCGACCGCCGACAGCGAGCCCCCGTACCGCCCCTGCCCAGCCACCATCGCCCCTCCTCGGCCCCGCCCCGCCGCACTGCTCCGCGGCACGCACGATCCTGGTACGCGGGGTGCCCCCGCCACATGGGGGCGGGTCCCCCATGTTTTCCACCCCGCCTCGAGCAGGGCTCCGGCGGGACGCGAGCGCCCCGTGCCGCGCCGGGGCTTCCCCGTCCGATACCGGTCGCATGCCGCCGCCGAACCGTTTCCATACCCGCCGCTCCTAGCGTCCGGTACGGCCGCCCCGGCCGCCCCCGACCACCCCCGCGAGGAGACCCCGTGCTCGAAGGCTTCGGCGAAGCGCTCGCGGACCGGGAGTACTACCTGCCGCTGACCCGCGTGGCCGACCCCGGGCCGCGTTACGCCCCCGCGGAGGTGCCGCCGGGCCTGCACGGATCCGACCAGGGCATCTGGACCGTCTGGGGCGTCCCCGGGACCGGGCTCGCCGGACAGGGCTGGAAGATCCACGTGTCGGCGCGGCTGGACCGCGCGCAGCACGTGCTCGACACGGTCGCCGGTGTCTGCTTCCGCGAAGGCGTGCCGTTCAAGCACCTCAGCGCCCGGCTCTTCTTCCTGTTCCTCCATCACAAGCACGCCGGGCGGGCCCAGTCGGGCAAGTTCTGCGCCGTCTACCCGCCGGACACGCCGACCGCCCGCCGGCTGCTGGAGCGGCTGCGCGACGCGCTCGACGGGGAGGAGGGGCCGTACGTCCTCACCGACCGGCGCTTTCGCGACTCGCGGACGGTCCACTACCGCTACGGCTCCTTCGGCGCCCGCAGCCGGCTGCGGGCCGACGGCACCCGGGAGGGGCTGGTCCGTGACGGCTCCGGCCGCGAGGTGGCGGACCTGCGGCTGCCCGCCTTCCACCTGCCCGCGGGGATCACGGACCCCTTCGTCGAGGAGGAGGAGCGGCCGCACGCGGGCCCGATCCTGATCCGCGACTACGAGGTGACCGGCGCGGTGCGCCTGGGCAACGCCGGCGGCGCCTACACGGCCCGGGACCGGCGCACCGGCCGTACCGTCTTCGTGAAAGAGGCCCGCGCCCACAACGGCCTGGTCTTCGACGGGACCGACGCGCAAGCCCGGCTGCGGCACGAGTACCGCGTGCTGAGCGCCCTGCACGCGGCCGCCCCCGGGGTGGGCCCGGAGCCGCTGGAGCACTTCACGGAGTGGGAGCACGACTTCCTCGTCACCGAGTACGTGGCGGGGCAGCCGCTGGTGGCCTGGCTGAGCCGGTCCTCCCCGCTGGCCCGCGCCGACCGCACGGCCGGGTCCGTCGCCGCCTACTACGAGGAGTGCCGGCGCCTGCTGGACGGGCTGGAGGGCGCGCTGGAGCGGCTGCACCGCGCCGGCTACCGCTTCGGCGACCTCAGCCTGGGCAACGTCCTGGTCACCGCGTCGGGCGGGGTCCGGCTGGTGGACTTCGAGGCGGCCTCGGCGCTGTCCGAGCCGCCCTCGCCGATGGGCACCCCGGGGTTCACTCCGCCACCCGGCCTGGTCCGCGGCGAGTCCGATCCGCTGCTGGGGGACCGGTACGGCACGGCGGCGGTCGCGCTGGCGCTCCTGGCGCCGTTCAACGAGACCGCCGGACACGCGCCCGCCAACCTGGAGCTGCTGCGCCGCGACCTGGCGGACGCGGCTCCGCCGCGGGACCTGTGGCGGCGGGCGACCGCCTTCCACCCGCCGCAGGAGCCGGCGCGGGACCGGGCCCAGGACGGTCCCGGCCGGCCGCCCTCCCCGGCCGAGGTGGACGCCGATCCGCGGGGCTGCCTCACCCGGCTGGCCGAGCAGGTCGCGGCGGGGCTGCTGGAGACGGCCGACGCCGGCCGGCCGGACTGGGCCTTCCCGCCCTCGCCCGAGGCGTTCCGCACCAACAACGTGTGCCTGGCCTACGGCACGGCCGGGGTGGTGCACGCCCTGCGGTACGCCGGGGCCGAGGTGCCGCGGGAGATCGGCGAACGGCTGCGCCGCGACGCGCTGGCGCTGCGCGACGCGCTGCCCCCCGGCCTCCTCGTCGGCTCGGCCGGCATCGCCCCGGTGCTGGCGGGCCTGGGCTGGGCGGACGAGGCCATCGACCTGCTCCGGGACGCCGACCGCCATCCGCTGACCGCCGCCTGCGGCACCCTGGCCGGCGGGCGGGCCGGGGTCGGCCTGGGCTGGCTGGCCCTGCACCGGCTGACCGGCGACGGCGGCCACCTGGAGCGGGCCGCCGCCGCGGGGACGGCCCTGTTGCGCACCCCCGACCTGCCGGCCGTCCTCGGCGAGCACGACGCCCGGGGCCTGCTGCACGGCCGCTCGGGCCTCGCCCTCTTCCTCCACCGCCTGGCCCGTGAGACCGGCGAGGCCCGCTTCCTGGAGGCGGGCCGCCTGCTGCTCCACCAGGAGCTGGAGCGGACCTTCCCGCTGGACGACGGCGCCCTGTCCGTCTCCGACGACGCGCGGCACACCCGCGCCATGCCGTACCTGGCCACGGGCGCGGCCGGGATCGCGGCGGTGCTCACCCGCTACGTGGCCACCGCGCCAGACGAGCGCTGCGCGGCGGCGCTGCCGGGGCTGGTCGCCGGCATCCGGGTCTCCTGCGCCACGAAGGAGGCGGGCCTGTACCGGGGGCTGGCCGGACTGGCCTGGTTCCTGGCCGGGCACGCCGAGCTCACCGGCACGGACACCGCGCGCGGGGACGCCGTGCGCGCCGCGACCGGCCTGCTGAAGTACGCCGTCCCGTACCGGCGCGGCGTCCGCTTTCTCGGCGCGGGCTCCCAGCGCTTCACCGCCGACCTGTCCAGCGGCGGGGCCGGTGTCCTCGTGGCCTTGCGGCGCCTGCTGGCCGGCCCGCTCCTGGCGCCCGCCGGGCGGGATCCGGCGGGGCGCCCCCCTGAACTCCCGGGCACGGCGGCGAGCCGCTCCGCGCCCGGGTACGCGGTCACCGACCGGACCGACCCCGACGACAAGAGGAGAACACCATGAGCCAGATCCTCGCGCTGCAGTCCCTGGACACCGAGCCGGAGGCCCAGTCCCTCCCGCCCTGCTTCAGCGTCGCCTGGAGCATCAGCGACATCTTCCCCGAGCCGATGTAGCGGGCCCGCACCCCCGGAGGGCCGGGGCCGGTGGCCCCGCCACCGGCCCCGGCCCGGCGCGTGCGCGGGACCGCTCCAGAAGCCGAAGAGGCGCATAAGTCCCTTGTGCCGGGTGTTCGCCGTGCAGTGGGCTGTCCCCCATGAAGACGAGAAGCGTCGCGGCACTGACCGCGGCCCTGGCCTTGGCGCCGCTCCTGGCCGCGGGTGGTGGGGGGCAGCGCGCGGTGGCCGCCGAGTCCGGGGCCGCGGCCGGCGCCGAGTCGGTGCTCCTGCACGGCCTCGACCTGGACTCGGCGACGATCCCCGAGTTGCGGGCGCGCATGGAGCGCGGGTCCCTGACCTCCACGGAGCTGACCCGGGCGTACCTCCGGCGGATCAGGGACGTCGACCCGAAGATCAACGCGGTGCTGCGCACCAGCCCGTCGGCCCTGCGGGAGGCGGCAGCCAGTGATGCCCGCCGCCGCCTGGGAAGGGCGCGGGGACCGCTCGACGGCATCCCCGTGCTGCTGAAGGACAACGTGGACACGCGCGACATGCCGACCACGGCCGGCTCGCTGGCGCTCGCCGGAAGCCCGCCGGCCAGGGACGCGGAGCTGGTCGGGAGGCTGCGCGCGGCGGGCGCGGTGGTCCTCGGCAAGGCCAACATGTCGGAGTGGGCCAACTTCCGTGCGGCGAAGCCCACGTCCGGCTGGTCGGCGGTGGGCGGCCAGACGCACAACCCGTACGTCCTGGACCGCAACCCGTGCGGGTCCTCGGCGGGCTCGGCCGCCGCGGTCGCCGCGTCGCTGGCCCAGGTGGCGGTCGGCACCGAGACGGACGGCTCCATCGTGTGCCCGGCCGGGATGAACGGGGTCGTCGGCCACAAGCCCAGCCTCGGGCTGGTCAGCGGGGCCGGCGTCGTGCCGATCTCCGCCGAGCAGGACACGGTCGGTCCGATGGCGCGCAGCGTCGTCGACACCGCCATCGCGTTCTCGGTGCTCAGCGGCCACGGCGCGGCGGGCGCCGACGGCGCCTTCGGCCTCACGGGGGCGCAGGACCCGCGCACCGGCGGTCTGCGCGGCAAGCGGATCGGTCTGTGGCGGCTCCCCTCGCTCGGAGCGGAGGTGGACGCCCTGATGACCCGGACCGCGGAGCGGCTGCGTACCGCCGGCGCGGAGGTCGTCGAGGTGACCCCGCCGTACCAGGAGCGGCTCGCGGAGCTGGAGTTCCCGGCCCTGCTGAGCGAGTTCCACCGGGACCTCGACGCCTACCTCGCCTCCCGCGGCGGGCCGCGCGACCTCGCGGGGCTGATCGCGTTCAACCGGGCGCACCCGGCCGAACGGACCTGCTTCGCCGGCCAGGAGCTGTTCGAGCAGGCCCTGGCCGCCCCGCCGACGACGGACCCCGGCTACCGGGCGATGCGGGCGGAGCTGAAGGACCTGTCGCGGCGGTCCGTCGACGAGACCATGGCGGCCCACGCCCTGAACGCCATCGCCGCCCCGGCGAACCCGCCCGCCTGGACGACGGACTGCGCGCGGGGCGACAACGACGTGATCCCGTCGTCCACCCCGGCCGCCGTCGCCGGCTACCCCTCGTTGTCCGTGCCCGCCGGTTTCGTCGGCGAGCTGCCGGTCGGCCTGCTCCTGATGGCCGGGGACCGGCAGGACGCCGGGCTGCTGTCGCTGGGCGCGTCGGTGGAGCGGCACCTGGACGCCCGCCGCGCCCCCCGCTACCTGCCGACGGCAGGCCCGCGCGAGGTGCCCGGCGGGCGTCCTGGGGACAGGCCCTAGAGCGCCCCGGCGGTCTTGTCCGTCGGGGTGCCGCCCTCGTCCTGGGGCTGCGGGACGGCGGGCGGCTCCGGGACGGGAGGGGTGCGGACCAGGAGCGCGACCAGCACGGTCAGCGCGCCGAGCACGGCACCGACGCCGAAGCCCCACCGGACACCGGCCGCCAGCGCGCCGGTGGCGTCGGCGCCGTCGGCTGCCGCCGAGGCGGCATGTCCCGTCATCACGCTGATGACCAGGGCGGTGCCGGCGGCGGCGGAGACCTGCTGGAGCGAGCCCAGGATGGCGGAGCCGTGGGGGTAGAGGTGCGGCGGCAGGACGGACAGGCCCGAGGTGAAGACGGGGGTGAAGACGAAGGCCATGCCGGCGCTCAGGGCCACGTGCAGGGCGAGCACCAGCCACGGCGAGGTTCCCTCGCCCGTGAGGGCGAACAGGGCGAGGCAGACCGCCGTGAGCACGGCCCCGGGTACGACCAGGCGCGGGGCGCCGAGCCGGTCGTAGAGCTTGCCGACCTGCGGGCCGAGCAGGCCCATGGTGAGACCGCCGGGGATCAGGAGCAGTCCGGTCTGCAGCGAGGTGAGGCCGCACACCTCCTGGAGGTAGATCGGCAGGAGGATGAACGCGCCCATGAGGCCCATGAAGGACAGGCACATCAGGGCGAGCGCCACCGAGAAGTGCCGGAAGGTGAAGGTGCGCAGGTCCAGCAGCGGGGTGGAGGAGCGCTGCAGTGCCAGCTGCCGCCAGGCGAACAGGGCCACCAGCACGGCGCCCACCGCGGTCGTGACCGCCGGGGACACGGGGGCCCGGGAGGCGTCGCCGGCGCCGAGCTCGCTCAGCCCGTAGACCAGGGCGCCGAAACCGGCCGCCGCCAGCGGGACGGACAGCCAGTCGATCGGGCCGGCCTGCGGCTCGCCGATGTTGACCAGGGTGCGCCGGCCGAAGAGGGCCATGGCCGCCGCGATGGGCAGCACGGCCAGGAACAGCAGGCGCCAGCTGCCCAGCTGGAGCAGCACGCCGGAGACGGCGGGGCCGAGGGCGGGCGCGACGGAGATGACGAGGGTGATGTTGCCCATGACGCGGCCGCGGTCCTGCGGCGGCACGAGGGTCATCAGGGTCGTCATGAGCAGCGGCATCATCACGGCGGTGCCGCTCGCCTGGATGACGCGGGCGGCCAGCAGCACGGGGAAGGCGGGCGCGGCCGCGGCCAGGGCCGTGCCGACGAGGAACAGCGTCATGGCGAGGCCGAAGGCGGTCCGGGTCGTCACGCGCTGGAGGAACCACCCCGTCACGGGGATGACGACGGCCATGGTGAGCATGAAGGCCGTGGAGAGCCACCCGGCGGCCGCCGCGGTGACCTCGAACTCGCGCATGAGCCTCGGGATGGCGTTGACCATGATCGTCTCGTTGAGGAACACGACGAACGTGGACAGCACGAGGACCCGCAGCACGGCGGTGACGCGGGCGGGCGGGTGGGCGGGCGGTGCGGGGGGTACGGACATGGTGCCTTCCGTCGGGTGAGCTTCCTGTGCACGGGGCCGGTCACGAGGACAGACCGCGGCGGCGGGAAGAACTCATCGGTGTCACCCGATCCTCTCGGCACGCCGGCCGGAGCTCAAACCATTTTGTCGGTCCGGACGGGGCGCCCGGGCCGGAGCGGGCACCCGGTCCGGCCCGGGCACCCGCTCCGGACCGACCGACATGGACGACGGCCCTGCGGGTAGGCGCGGCTCCGTGGACAGGCATCGGCGAGAAGACCTGACGGGCCCCGTCCTCGGCTGGGTGCTGGAGCGCTCGCACGACGCGTCGGCGCGCCAGATACCGGCCCTGATCGACCAGGCCGCCCGACGGCTGGGCCTGGCCGGGACCCGCCTGTACCTGGCCGACCTGCAACAGGTCCGCCTGCTGGCACTGCCCCAGCTCGCCGCCCCCCGGCCGGACGCGGACGAGGCGACCGAGGCGGACCGGCGGGCGGAGGGGCTCGACGTCGACGGTTCCCTGGCCGGTCTGGCCTACCGCAGCCAGCGCATCCAGGTGTCCCGGGACGGCACCACCGCCTGGGTGCCGGTGATCGACGGGGTCGAGCGCCTCGGCGTCCTGCGGGCCACCGGGCCGGTGACGGACGAGTCCGTGCGGGAGGCCTGCCGGGCCCTGGCCGGGCTGGCGGCGCTGATCGTCGTCTCCAAGTCCACCCACAACGACCTCCTGGTCGAACGGGTCCGCAGCCGGCCCGTGACCCTGCAGGCGGAGCTGCTGTGGGGGTTCCTGCCGCCGCGCACGATCGGCACCAGCCAGGCGACCTCGACGGCCGTGCTGGAGCCGGCGTACGACATCGGCGGGGACGCCTTCGACCACAACTTCGGCGACGGCCTGCTGCACGTCACCCTGCTGGACGCCATGGGCCACGACCTGGCCTCCGGGGGCGCCAGCGCGGCCGGCCTGGCCGCGTGCCGGTCGACCCGCCGCTCCGGCGGCACGCTGTCCGACATCGCCGTCACCATCGAGCGCACCCTCCAGCAGTGGATCCCGGACCGGCTGATGACGGGGATCCTCGCCAACCTCGACACCGAGCACGGGGAGTTCACCTGGGTCAACTGCGGGCATCCGCCGCCCCTGCTGATCCGGGGCGGCCACGTCCTGCCCGAGTTCCTGGAGCGCCCGGCCCAACTGCCGTGGGGCCTGGGGTTCCACGGCCAGGAGCCGCCCCGGCAGGACCGGGTGCGCCTCCAGCCCGGCGACCGGGTCCTGTGCTATAGCGACGGTGTCATCGAGGCGCGGTCGGCCGAGGGCGAGCTGTTCGGCGAGGAGCGGCTGGCCGACACCGTGATCCGCTCCATGGCCTCGGGCGCCACCGCCCCCGAGGCCCTGCGCCGCCTGGTCCTGGACGTCCTCACCTACCAGGACCAGCGGCTCTACGACGACGCCACCATCGTCCTGTCCGAATGGCACCCCACCGCCTGAGCGCCGGTCAGGGGCCGGTCTCGAACGCGGGCGGCTTCAGCCCGTCCAGGCACTTCGTCCGCGGTGCGGCCGGGTCGTCGAAGAAGGAGACGGTGATCTCCTGGGCGCACTTCGACGTCGCGAAGACCACGTGGGGTTCGTAGGGGATCGTGAAGACGTGGGCGTTGCTCAGGGTCCGGGCCACGTACGCCCCGTTGCTCGCCGCGGTCTGGGCGTCGAAGGCGCCCGACAGGACGAGGGTGGGGATGTCGCTCGTCGTGACGTCGCGGATGGAGGCGGGTGCCGCGGGGACCTTCCAGACGTCGCAGTCAGGGCGCAGGAAGGTGAGCCCGGGGGCCTGGGCCTGGACCGGGCGGGGGAAGGACGGGAAGGCCCGCTGACCGGCGCGCAGCGCCTGCGCCTCGGTCTCGAAGGGAGTCCACTCGCTGCAGAAGACGCCGTACACGAGCCCGTGTGACAGGCGGCCGATGGCCTGGGGACTGTACTTGCCGCTCGCCCACTGCTCGGCGATCCGCTGGGGCTTGCCGTTGGCCAGTTCCTCGAGTGCCAGCGGCACCTGCGGGGCCACGTGGGTGGCGGCGGTCATCCAGTTCACCAGGGCGCTGCCGTCCAGGACGACCTTCACCCGCTTGTCGCTGCCGGGGAGCGTGACGGTGGTGGTGACCGGCTTGGCCTCCAGTTCGCGGACGAGGCGTTCGAAGGTCCCGGCCAGGTCGGGGTAGCGGCTGTTGCAGGCCGGCTGTTCGGCGCAGACCTTGAACAGCCCGCCGAAGCCCTCTTTGGCCGCCTGCCAGGTCACGGCCGAGCCGCCGGTGGAGGGCGGCAGGACCCCGTCGATGCCCACGGACCGGATGCCCTCGGGGTGCAGGCGCATGTAGACGAGCGCCAGTTGCGTGCCGTAGGAGATGCCGAAGACGTTCCACTCCTCGAGTCCGAGCGTCTTGCGCAGGTCCGCGAGGTCGGCGGAGCTCTCGATGTCGTTGTAGGCGCTCAGGTCCGCCCCGGTCGCGGCGAGCCGGTCGCGGCAGGCCTTGGTGGCCGCGACGTGCTCGCGCTCGGTGGACGGCGCGTCGTGGACGAGGCCGGTCGCACGCGCGTTGAACTCGTCGATGTTGCGGCAGGTGAGTGCCGGGTCGGCCGAGTACGTTCCGCGCTGGGACATGAGGATGAGGTCGCGGTCGCGGTTGAGACCGCCGTCGACCGCCATCCTGGCCTCTCCGACGGCGTCGTCGCCGGGCCCGCCGGCGAGCCACACGACCGGGTCGGGGCGGGGTTCGGCGGCCTTGGCCGGGACGACCGCGACGCCGAGGGTGATCTTGCGGCTGTCCGGCTCGGTGCGGTTCTCGGGCACGGTGAGCGTTCCGCAGCGCGCCCCGTCGAGTTCGGCGACCGGGTCGGCGGTCCTGGGACAGGGCCCCGGTTCGAAGCGGGCGTCGCCCACGGTCCGGGCGACCGTCCCGACCGGTGGCGGATCCTCGGCGCCCGGGCGCGCCTGGGCGGGCGCCGTGAGCAGGCCCGTGACGAGGACGCCGGTCGCGACGGCGGCCGACCGGGCGGGGAGCCGTCGCACGGTGCGCCGGCGACGGGGCGTGGGGTTGAGAGGCATCTGCCCTCCCGGTCACTTCGGGGTGATCGTGAACGGCGCCGGCGCGAGGCCGGCGACGCATCCGGTGTCGGGTGCGGCCGGACGCGCGAGGAACGAGGCCAGCACCTGCTGCGCGCACTTCGACTGCGGGACCACCCAGTGCCCGATCCCGGGGATCAGTACGGAGGTGGAGCGGGAGAGGGTGCGGGAGGCGTCCTTCGCGTAGCTCGCGCCGGTCTTCATGTCGAACGTCCCGGAGATGACGAGGGCCGGGACGGAACTGACGGTGGCCACCCGGTGCCGGGCCGCGTTGTCCGCGACGTTCCAGACCTTGCACACCTCGTACTCGAAGGGCAGTTGCGGGGTCTGTGCGAGGACCGTCCGCGGCCAGCCGGGGAAGGCCTCGCGTCCGGCGGCGAGGACGTCGGGCTCCGAGGTGCCCGGGACCCACTCGGCGCAGGCCACCGACTGGGTCAGGCCGTGGGCGACCAGACCGGTGGGCTGGACCGAGTCCTTGGCGCGGCCCTGCGCGAAGCGCCGCGGGTCGCCGCGGCCCAGTTCCTCCAGCGCTGCCGGGATGTCCACCGGCTTGACGTTGGAGCCGACCATCGTGTTCAGGAGGGTGCCGCCGTCGAGGACGACCTTCACCGGCTTCCCTTCGCCCGGCGGGCGGGCGTCGAGCGTCAGGGGGTTCGCCTCCAGCTCGGCCACCTGTGCGTCCAGGGTCTCGTCGAGGCCGGGGTAGCGGCTTTTGCAGGCGGGCTGGGCCGCGCAGGCGCCGAGGACGGCGTCGAGGCCTTCGCGGGCGCTGCGCCAGCCCCACGGCAGGATCGTGACCTGCGGGGGGCTGAGCGAGTCGACGGCCAGCGCCCGGATCCCCTCGGGGTGCAGGCGCAGGTAGGTGAGGCCCAGGTTGCTGCCGTACGAATACCCGTAGACGTTCCACTGCGCGATGCCGAGGGCCGTGCGCAGGTCGGCGAAGTCGGCGGCGTTCTCGGTGGTGTTGTAGGCGCTCAGGTCGGTCCCGTCGGCGGTCAGGCGCTCCCGGCACTCCTTGAAGGCCTTCAGCAGGAGCTGCCTGGCCTCCGGGGCGTCCCAGCCGAAGGCGACGGTCTTCTCGTTGGCCCGGTCGACCTCCGGGCAGGCCAGGTTCGGCTGGTCGTGGAGGTTGCCGCGCTGGGCCATGACGATCAGTTCGCGGTCCTTGTTGAGGCCGGATCCGATCAGGAAGGGGATGTCGTCGAAGGTGTCGGCGCCGGGGCCGCCCGCCATGAACACCACCGGGTCCGGGGCGGGGTCCGCCCTGACGGACCTGATCACCGCCACGGCGAGCCTGATGGTCCGGCCGTCGGGGCGGGCCCGGTTCTCGGGGACCTCCAGGTACCCGCAGCGTGCCGTGCTCAGCGCCTCGACCGGCTCGGGCGTCTTCGGGCAGGGGCCGGGCACGAACCGTGCGGACGGCGCCGCCGGGCGGCCCGCCCCGGCGGGCTGCGCGGGCGCCCCGGCGGTGGTGCCCTGGGCCGGGCCGAGGGCCGGCAGACAGGCGAGGGCGGCCGCGGCGGCCGCCGCGTGGAGGGTGTGCTTCGTCATACCGGATCCCGCTCCTCGGCCGGCGGCCCCGAGCTCGGCGGTGCGGACGGAACGCACACCACCGACGCTACCGCCGGGTCGGGGACCCTGCACATCGGCCTCGCGTCACCGGTCCTGGATGCGCCGGAAGGGGTGCTCCGCCTCCAGTTGGAAGGCGATCTCCAGCAGGGTGCGTTCGGCGCCGGGGCGGGCGGAGAACATGACGCCCACGGGCAGGCCATCCGGCGTGCCGCCCGGCGCGGGGAGTGAGAGCGAGGGGGTGCCGACGACGTTGTCCACCGGCGTGAAGGCCACGTAGGCGAGGATCCGCTCGATCAGCGCCGGGTAGGGAACGGCCGGGCTGAGGTGGCCGATCGGCGGGGTGGTGTGGGCGAGCACGGGGGTGAGGACGAGGTCGAGCCCGCGGAAGGCGGCCGCGTAGGCCTCCTTGGTGCGCCGCAGCCTGCGCAGCACCGCGGGGGTGCGCCGCCAGTTCTCCAGGTAGGTCTCGCGCAGCCCCCGGCTGAGGGCGTCCATGCGGTTGCGGTCGAAGTCCGGGCCGAGGGTGCGGCCCGTGACGCCGATGAGGAACGACAGCATGCCCCAGTAGGTGAGGAAGTCGTCGGTGAAGGCGGGGTCGATGGCCATCTCCACCGGCTCGACGGTGTGCCCGAGCCCCTGGAGCAGGGCCGCCGTCCGTTCGACGGCCTGCCGGGTGGCGTCGTCGGAGCGGACGCCGTTCGGCGAGTCCGCGAGGAAGCCGATGCGCAGCCTCTGCCCCGAGGGGCCCTCGGCCAGGCCGACGGGCGGCAGCGCGGGGTTGCGCCAGTACGTCTCCGCGGCGGCGAGGAAGGCGGCGGCGTCGCGTACGGAGCGGCTCACGACTCCGTCGCAGACCAGGTCGAGCGGGAGCCTGCGGCTCTGGTCGTTCGGCACGACCCGGCCGCGGGTCGGCTTGAGGCCGACGAGTCCGCAGCAGGCGGCGGGAATCCGGATCGAGCCGCCGCCGTCGTTGGCGTGCGCGAGGGGCACCGCTCCGGCGGCGACGAGGGCCGCCGCGCCGCCCGAGGAGCCGCCGGCGGAGCGGTCCGTGTGCCAGGGGTTGCGGACGGGTTCGGCGTCCTCGTACTCGGTGCTCGGGCTGAAGCCGAACTCGGGCAGCCGGGTCTTGCCGAGCACCGTGACGCCGCTGCTCAGCAGCTGCCGGGCGAAGGGCGCGTGCCGGCGGGCCGGGCCGGGCCGGAAGGCGGTGCTGCCGTGGCCGGTGGGCAGGCCCCGGTAGTCGGTGTTGTCCTTGACGAAGGTGGGCACGCCCGCGAAGGCGCCGGCCGCCGCCGGGGAGGGGTCGGGGGTGTCC